>JAFSCM010000100.1 GCA_017436765.1 Oscillospiraceae bacterium | reverse complement strand
TCCTTGGTCCAGTTAGAAAAGGCACACAGGTTGAATTGTCCCTTACAGATGCTCGTTCCATCGGTATCGCTGCTCCAGTAAGAGAATCCGGTGATGTTGCTGGTTCTGCAGGCTGCAAACTCGTTGGCCCAGCTGGTGAAGTTGAACTCACAGAAGGCGTTATCGCAGCAAAAAGACATATCCACATCACACCAGAAGATGCACAGAGCTTTGGCGTAGCTGACAAAGAAATCGTTAAAGTTAAAGTTGACACATGCGGCAGAGCACTCGTATTTGATGACGTAGTTGTTCGTGTAAGCCCATCCTTCGCAACAGCAATGCACATCGACACAGACGAAAACAATGCTTGCGGCGGCGTATCTGAAGGCGAAATCGTTAAATAATTAAAGTTACTTAAAGCATAAAAAGCGTATTCCTTGAGAATACGCTTTTTTATTTTGTGCAGATATTGATACAGTATATCGAAAAGATTGTAATGCTGTATAAAATATGGTATAGTAAAAATAAAATATAAATAACTTTATTTTATTTATTTAAAATTGAAATAATGTTATTTTATTAACAAACAGGATGCTCTGAATATAGGGGGGATATATATGAAGAGTAAATACGGCGGATATATGGGCAGGGTAATTCAGCTTGACCTGTCCACAAAACAGGCCACAGACTATCCGTGGACCGATAAAGACAGAGAACTGTACATCGGCGGCAAAATAATGGCGGCAAAGATTCTCAGCGATATATTTACGGGCAGTGAAGATCCGCTTGGAGAGGAAAATGTAATTGTCATTTCCACTGGCCCTCTTACAGGCACGGGCGCACCAAGTTCAAGCCGCTTTAACATTTCTACTCTTTCTCCGCTTACGGGGATTCTTGCGTCATCAAACTGTGGCGGTACATTTGGCTATTATCTCAAAAAAGCGGGGTATGATGCGCTTATATTGAAAGGCAAGTGCGACAAGCATACCTGGCTTGAGATAAACAACAATAAATTTGTTTTCCACACGGCGGAAGATATGTGGGGTACAAAGATATCCGGATGTCAGCAGATGCTGGATGAAAAGCTTAATGAAAAAGGCAATTCAAAATACGGACATATATGTATAGGCCCGGCGGGAGAAAATCTTGTAAAATATGCAGCAGTATTAAGTGGCGAACGGGCGGCAGGCCGTGCGGGTGTAGGTGCTGTATTCGGGGCAAAAAACATCAAAGCCATAACAGCAGCAGGCAACCATATTATTCCGGTTTATGACAGGGAAAAAACTGTAGAGTGGAATAAAAAATGGTTTAATTATCTTAAAAAGCATCCGCTTACAGGCAGCCAGCTGCCCCGTCTGGGAACAGCAGGTCTTGTAAGCAGTATGCAGATGCGCGGACTTCTTGCAACCAAAAACTATACCTATGGACACAATGATAACTTTGAAAAGGTAAACGGCGAAACCCTGGCTGAACAGTACAATGTTGTCAACAAAGGCTGCCTGACATGTCCTATAAAATGTGCGCGAACAGTAACGGTGGACGGCAAAGAGGTAAAAGGCCCTGAACTTGAAACGCTTGGTCTTCTGGCAGGCGGTATTTTAAACGATGAATTGAATCTTGTTAACCGCTGGAACAGCGAACTTGATGAACTTGGTATGGACACAATTTCTGCAGCCAACACGATTGCATATGCTATGGAAGCAAAGGAAAAAGGTTTGTGGGATGCAGGTCTTGAGTTCGGCAGAACAGATAATATATCACAAATATGGGAAGATATAGCTTACCGCAGGGGTGTCGGCAATGAACTTGCAGAAGGCAGCCGTTATTTAAGCAGAAAATACGGCGGCGAAGATTTTGCAATGAATGTAAAAGGTCTTGAACTTGCTGCGTACGAACCCCGTATGGCGGCAGGACAGGGACTGGGATATGCAGTTTCCAACCGTGGCGGCTGCCATCTCAACGGCGGTTATCTGGTTATCCGTGAAGGACTTGGGCTCAGAACAGACCCGAATACTCCAAAAGCAAAGGCGGATTTCACAATGCTTTTCCAGAACCTTATGGAGATGATTTCTGCATCAGGACAGTGTCTGTTTACATCCTACGCATTCTTCCCGGGATTTCTGCTTACACAGCCGGACGGACCAATAACAAAGGTCTGCAATGCGGCTATTCCTCATATAGGCTGGGCGCTCAGGGCAATCAACAAATGTCCTGATGTGCTGGCACTTCATCTGCCTGTATTTCATCACACAAAGATTTTCGGGTATGCACTTAATATGCCTATGAATTTCGGCAGATACATCCGCTGCGGTGAAAGAGGATATACTCTTGAAAGATATGTGAATGCCCGTTTCGGCATTACAGCAGAGAACGACACCCTGCCACGCAAGTTGGCAGATATTCCGCAGGATAAAAACAATCCGAAAACTGTTGTTCCACTCGAAAGGATGAAAAAAACATACTATGCGGCAAGAGGATGGGACAAAAACGGTGTGCCGACAGAAGCCACACTCCGCAGACTTAAGATAAAATAGCGGAGGAAGTTATGGTAAAGGTTAAACTTTTCGGTCTGCTTCGCCTTGACAGCGGCGTCAAGGAATTTGCCACAGAAGCTGAAAGGGTAAAGGATATTTACCAGGTGCTGATTGAAATGGCAGGGAAAAACGGAAAAACAATAACTGCAAAAAATATCAGCAGCTGTGCGGTTCTGGTAAACGGACAGCAAGCGAATAAAAATACAAAACTTAAAGACGGTGACCAGGTGATATTTATGTCTATGGTTGCAGGAGGATAAAGGGGGCGTAATATGAAAGGCTGTACAATAACCGAAAAATGTATTGGCTGTACCCTGTGTGCAAAACAGTGTCCTGTAAATGCTATAAGCGGCACTGTCAGAGAAAAACATATAATTGATGAAGAAAAATGTATCCGCTGCGGACTGTGCGGCAGGGTTTGCCCGCAAGGTGCAGTGCTGGATGAAAATGGTGCTGTTATTGAAAAACAGCTTAAAACGGAATGGAAAAAACCATACATAAAACAAAGCTGTGCAGGATGCAGCGTGTGCGTGGAAAACTGCCCGCAAAACTGTATTGAAATTTCACCACCTGCATATCACGGGGATATAAACACAAAGGCACAGTTAAAGGATGAAAAAGCCTGTATCGGCTGCGGTATATGCAAAGATGTATGCCCGATAGATGCAATTGCAATGTGTGCTGCGGGAGAAACGGCAGCAGAGGAAACAAAGGAGGCCAACAGTATGTATAAAGTGTTTTGCAGAACTTTCCAGTTTGTAATGAAGATAGGCAACTATGTGTTGCCTTACAGAATGCCTGAATATATCGAAGGCCCTGACAGTGTGCTTAAACTGCCTGCATGGATAAAGGAAAAAGGCCTTGAAAATGTATTGGTTGTAACAGACAACGGCCTTATGAAAATCGGTCTGCCAAACCCTATGTTTGAGGCTATGGAAGAAGAGGGCGTAGGTTATGTTGTTTTCAGCGATATAGAGCCTAACCCTACAAGTGATAATGTGGACGACGGCTTTAAAATCTACAAAGAAAATGACTGCGACGGCCTTGTGGCTTTCGGCGGCGGTGCACCTATGGACTGTGCAAAGGCAATCGGCGCCCGCGTGGCAAGACCAGGAAAGAAAGTCAGCCAGCTCCAGGGACTGCTCCGTGTTTTGAAACCTATTCCACCGTTCTTTGCAGTTCCGACAACATCGGGTACAGGGTCCGAGACCACAGTTGCAGCTGTTATTACAGACAGCGCAACACACCATAAGGCATCCATCAATGATACGGTGCTTATTCCGAGATACGCTGTGCTTGACCCTAAACTTACAGTTGGTCTGCCGCAGTTTGTAACAGCGACAACAGGTATGGACGCACTCTGCCACGCAGTTGAAGCATATACAAACTATACATACCTTACAAAGCTGGAGAAAAAACTGGCTCTTGATGCAATAAGACTAATCTACAACAATCTGCTGGATGCATACAATGACGGTACAAATATCGAGGCAAGGCAGAATATGCAGAAAGCGGCATTCTATGCAGGCCGTGCATTCACACGCGGCTGTGTAGGCTATGTTCACGCAGTAGGTCACACACTGGGCGGTTTGTACGGAGTGCCTCACGGTCTGGCAATGTCGGTTATTCTTCCACATGTTATGCGCCAGTTCGGCAGTGCAGTTTATGACAAACTTGCTGACTGTGCAGATGTTTGCGGCATTGAAGGTGTAAATGACAAGGAAAAAGCGATTAAATTTATCCAGTGGATTGAAGATATGAAGCGTCAGATGAATCTGCCTGCAGGTATTGCTGAAATAAAGGAAAAGGATATTCCGCAGATTATCAAATGGGCAAGCAAGGAGGCAAATCCTCTTTATCCTGTACCTGTAATATGGGGCGAAGCAGATTTCCGTAAGCTTATCAATACACTCAGAACAGCAAAATAGAGGTGATTTTATGACCTGTCCGTACTGTAACAAAGAGATGGAAAAGGGAATAATAGAGGCAAAGTCACAGCCTATATGGACAAAAAGACAGAAGATAAGTATATTCAAGCGCAAGGATGAAATAGCACTGAGCGATTTTATGAGCACTGAATATTCTGCTGCATATTACTGCGAAAACTGCAGAAAAATTATCATTGACATAGACGAAAAGATAAGCTGTCTTGACATTGACTGATATCTTTGTAAAGTAACATATTTATCACTCCTGAAATAGAATATATAAGAGGAGTGTGATAGTATGTTTTTTCCTGAATATCCGGCAATACCGCTGAAGTATGGAGACAGAGGAAATGATGTGGAAAGTATGCAGGCGGCGATGAATGTAATACTTGCCAAATATCCCACACACGATGTTCTGGTGGAAGATGGTTATTTCGGCAATGAAACTGATGTTGCGGTGCGTCGTTTTCAGCAGCATGTGGGGCTCAGAGAAGATGGTGTTGTTGGCAGATACACCTGGATTTCCATTTTTGCCATAGCAAATGTAATTTATGAATCCTGAAAAGAACTGTCCTTATCGTTTTATTACCGATAAGGACAGTTTTATGTGAAAAAATTGTTTTTAAGAAATATACTTGAATAATAATAAAAAATATGTTAATATATAACAGTTGAAAAAGGACAGCGCTATTATGTGTATTGTTCTATATGCAAAGAGGGCGGGATACGATAGTTCGCCATGAACCATGTCAGGTGGGGAACCAAGCAGCATTAAGTGGTCTGACTATGCGATATCTGCAGTTTTCTTTGCATATAAAACAGTATAGGCCAATAGCCTGTCCTATTTTAAAATAATTTCGGAGGTTTTGCAGAATGGCACATATAGCTTTATACAGAAAATATCGTCCAAAAACCTTTTCGGAAGTTATCGGGCAGAAGGTAGTGGTGGAAAGCCTTAAAAATCAGGTTTCCAGCGGCAAAATCGGCCATGCTTTTCTTTTTACAGGTACACGCGGCACAGGTAAAACCAGCTGTGCAAAAATTTTTGCAAAGGCAATCAACTGTCAGCATAACCACAACGGTGAACCCTGTCTTGAATGTGATGTGTGCAAAGGTATTGAAAATGAATCGGTTTACGATGTAACGGAAATGGACGCTGCTTCCAACAACAGTGTTGAGGATATCCGAGATATCTTAAGCGAGGTTATGTACCTGCCTGTTATGGCAAAATACAAGGTATACATTATCGACGAAGTGCACATGCTTTCCACAGCGGCCTTCAATGCGTTGCTCAAAACACTGGAAGAACCGCCTGCACATGTTGTGTTTATCCTTGCAACAACAGAACTGCACAAGGTGCCTGCAACTATTCTGTCCCGCTGTCAGAGATACGATTTCAACAAATTGAGCATTGAAGAAATAGGCGAAGCACTGATGTATATTGCGGACTGCGAAGATATACAGCTTTCCCTGTCAGCAGCAAAAACAATTGCTTCCCTTGCCGATGGTGCTATGAGAGATGCAACAAGTATTCTCGATACATGCCTTTCAAGAGGAAATGTTATCGGAGATGACGTGGTTGCAGATGTGGTTGGCATCTCCAAACAGGAAGAAATCCTGCACCTTGCAGACTGCATAATCAAAAAGGATCTTGCAGGTGCGCTGCAGCAGATATTGCTGCTTGAGCAGAAATCTGTTGATATCAAGCGACTCTGTGAAGAACTTATAACACATTTCAGAAATCTGCTTCTTGCAAATCTTCCCAAAAGCACATATCAGCTGCTGAATGTATCGGAAGAAAGGTTTGAAGCAATAAAAAAACAGGCGGAAACCACAAACTTTGCCTTTATCCAGACAGCTCTGACACATTTTACAAATGCATTTGATTCCATTTCAAAAGGTCAGAATCCAAAGATTTCTCTGGATATAGCAATATACAATCTCTGCAATACACAGATTATGCCTGTGGCAGTTCAGCCAGCAGCGGAGCAGCTGTCCCAGCCGCAGCCAAAACAGCATACTGCACCTGTACAGCCTGCAGCAGAGGAGGAAAAACCGATTCCTTTTGCACAGTGGTTTGATGCAATAGATATTGTGGGAACAATGGAAGGGCAGAAGCCACTCTATTCGCTGCTTAAAGGCTCCCACGCATATCTTTATCAGGGAATAGTATATATTGACGGGCACGAAGCCCTGAACGACTATCTGCGCGGCAACAGAAACGCAGCAGCAGTAGTTAAAACTGCAATAGAAAAAGCCTGCGGCAAAAAACACAACATAGGCGGCTACAAAAATATTGCAAACAAGTTTGCACCTAAAAAGGCAGACGATCTGGAAGATATTTTATCACTGCGCTCAAGCGGTGTTGAAGTGACAATAAAGGACTAACTTTAAAGGAGAACATATAATGAAAGCAAGATTACCAAAAGGTATGGGCGGCGGCCCACAGAACATGAACCAGATTATCAAACAGGCTCAGAAAATGCAGGATGATATGAAAGCTCTGCAGGACGAACTTGACGCAACAGAATACGAAGGCATGAGCGGCAGCGGTGTTGTTAAAGCTACAGTTACAGGCAAACACGATGTTGTTGCAGTTAAAATCGACCCATCTGTTGTTGACCCTGAAGATATCGAAATGCTGGAAGATCTTGTTGCAGCTGCAGTAAACGATGCTGTTGCAAAAGCTAAAAAAGACAGCGAAGAAAAAATGGAAAAGGTAACAGGCGGTCTTAACGTTCCTGGTATGTTTTAATTATGGCTGATTATAATGCTCAGCCCCTTGAAAGGCTGATTACAAATTTTCAGAAGCTTTCCGGTGTAGGCCGCAAGGGTGCAACCCGTATGGCTTATCAGATACTCAGTATGGACAAGGCAGAGGCAGAGGAGTTCGGCAATGCAATTCTTGCAGTGCACAGTCAGATTCACCGCTGTCCTGTCTGCCAGAGCTTTACAGAAAAGGAAATCTGTAAAATATGTGATTCACCCGAAAGGGATAAAAGTGTAATCTGTATAGTGGAAAGTCCACGCGATATTACAACCTTTGAAAAAACAAGGGAATACAAGGGCACATACCATGTGCTTCACGGCCTTATTTCACCCATGGACGGCATAGGTGTGGACCAGCTTACAGTAAAGGAACTTCTTGCGCGTTTAGGCAAGGATGATGTCAGGGAAGTTATTATGGCAACGAACCCGACGGTCGAGGGGGAAGCTACAGCTATGTACCTTTCACGCCTTATAAAACCATTGGGCATAAAGGTTACACGCCTGGCATACGGTCTGCCTGTAGGCTCAAGCCTTGAGTTCGCAGACGAGGTTACACTGTTCAGAGCATTGAAGGGCAGGACAGAAATTTAATACAAAAAATTTATAAAGGTGGCGTTGCTACCTTTATTTTTTTACATATTTGTTGTATAATATTATCATCTATAATTATGTAAACAATAAAGAGGTAAATATGGCATACAATTGCTTGCTTTTGGACGCAGACGATACACTTATATCATTTAAAGACTGTGAAAGACAGGCTTTGATAAAAGTTCTGGATAAATATAATATTCCTGCAACAGAAGAAAATATTGAGCTTTACCACAATATAAACGAAGGTTTGTGGCAGGACCTGGAAAAAGGTAAAATAAAAAAACATCTTATCGGAAAAATCCGCTTTCAGAATTTCTGTGAAAAAACAGGAGCTGATACAAAAAACGCGGAAAAGATGAACCGTGACTATATGAATGCCCTCAAGGAAGAAGCGGTGCTTATTGACGGAGCGATTGAATTTCTTGAAGATGTGGAAGACTATGCAACAATTGCCATTGTTACAAACGGCATTGAAGCAGTACAGCTCAACCGTCTTAAAATAAGCGGTATTGCAGATTTTGCAGACGGAATATACACATCAGAAAAGGTTGGCGCAACAAAACCGAACAAACAGATTTTCCTTGCGGCACTTAAGGATCTGGGCATTGAAAATACATCCAAGGTGCTGGTTGTGGGAGACAGACTGCAGTCAGATATCAAAGGCGGTATCAATGCAGGCCTTGACACCTGCTGGGTAAACTTTGCAAATGAAGAAAACAATACAAATATCAAGCCAAAATATGTGGTACAGGACTATACACAGCTTAAAAATATAATTCTGGAAGGTCTGGAAGATGTCATTGCCAATAAAGGAAAACTTTAGTTTTAAATCATCAAACGGTACAAATACTGTCAAAGGATTTGTAATCCGCAAAGAACAGCCGCCATACAAGGCGATAATTCAGATATCTCACGGTATGAAAGAACATTCCGGCAGGTATGAAGAATATATGAATTATATGGCACAGAAAGGTTATGTTATGGTTATTCACGACCATATCGGCCACGGTATGAGCGTGAATGATAAAACAGAGCTTGGATATTTTGCACCAAAGGACGGATATATTCACATACTTAACGACCTTGCTGCAACGGCAGGCAGGGTTAAAAAGAGCTTCCCGCAGCTTAAGCTGATACTGTTCGGACACAGTATGGGTTCTTTCTATGCAAGAGTCTTTGTATCAAAATATCATCAGCTTGCTGACGGCATAATCATTTCCGGTACAGGCGGTAAAAATCCGCTGGCAGCTCCCGGCAAGGCACTGATAAACCTGTTTATAAAATTCAAAGGGGACAGAGCAACATCAAAGCTTGTTACAAGGATGATTTTCGGCAGTTTTCTCAGCAGAATAGAAAATCCGAAAACCGCAAGCGACTGGCTTACAAGGGATGAAAAAGCTGTTGAGAAATACCGCAGCGATGAGCTGTGCCGTTTCTATTTCACACTTGGCGGATACAGGGACCTTGTTACAATCCAGAGTATTTCAAACACAGAAGACTGTTTTGCAAATACAGAAAAAGATATTCCGTACCTTATGGTTTCAGGAGATATGGATCCGGTGGGTGACTGGGGCAAAGGTGTAGAACAGGTGTGTGAAAGATATAAAAATGCAGGAGTAAGGGATATTACCCTTAATCTTTACAGCGGCGGCAGACACGAGATGCTCAATGAACTCAACAAAGAAGAAGTATATGAAGATATACTGAACTGGATAGAAATCAGATTTTAAAAGAGGAAAAAAATATGGCAGCTAAAGTTCAGAAAACAATAGTGGAAAAATTGCTTGATCAGAAAAAAATCCCGCACAGCAGCTATGAATACGGCGACGGTTCGGGCGAATTTATGGATGGCAAAGAGGTTGCAGATGCAATAGCCAAACCTTACGAACAGGTGTTCAAAACACTTGTATGTATGGGCCCTAAAGGCAACTGTGTCTTTGTTGTTCCGGTAGAAAAGGAACTTGACCTTAAAAAAGCTGCAAAGGCAAGCGGACAGAAATCTGTTGAGATGATTCCTGTAAAGGATATCACAAAAATCACAGGCTATATCAAAGGCGGATGCAGCCCTATCGGCATGAAAAAGCTCTTCCCTACATATATTGATTCCTCTGCGCAGAATTTTGATACAATCATATTCAGTGCAGGCAAAATCGGCAGACAGGTGGAAATGTCAGTTAATGACCTTCTGCCACTTGTCAAAGGTCAGCTTGCAGAACTTACAAGAGAAGGATAATTATTATATATGCTTATTACTTTGGACAATGTGGGAAAAAGCTATGGTATTGATGTAATAGTACAGGGCATTTCCGCAGTTGTTAATGAAAATGACAGAATAGGTATTATAGGCGAGAACGGTGCGGGCAAAACCACACTGCTCAATATGCTTATGGGTATACTTGAAAATGACGAGGGTGACATTATCGTAGCAGACAATGTTACAATCGGATATTTAAAGCAGTCTGACGGACTCAATCCGAACAATACCCTTTATAAAGAGATGGAAACTGTTTTTGCAGAGTCCTTCAAAGCTATAAAAGAGCTTGAGATTGTGGAAAAAATGCTTGCAATCGACCCCGATGATGCACAGCTGGTGGAAAAGTACCACAATCTGCAGAATGTAATATATTCCAAAGACGGTTACAACACAGATTTCCAGATAAAAAAGATGCTCAACGGTATGGGTTTTACCGAAGCAGAACACAGCAAAATGGTGGGGGTTCTGTCGGGCGGTGAAAGAACACGACTCAATCTGGCAAAACTGCTGCTGGAAAATCCTGATGTTCTTATTCTGGACGAACCTACAAACCATCTTGACTTTGATACACTCACATGGCTTGAAGATTATCTGTCAGGCTATAAAGGTGCAATAATCACTGTCAGCCACGACCGCTTTTTCCTTGATAAGCTGGTAAAGCGCATCTGGGAAGTGGAAGATACATTTATGTACGAATACAAGGGCAACTATTCTGCTTTTTCCGTATTGAAGGAGGAAAAACTCAAGCTTCAGCAGAAACAGTATGAAGCAGATATGGAAAAGGTTGCAAAGCTGGAAGATTATGTTGCCAAAAACCTTGTCCGTGCAAGTACCAGCAATATGGCAAAAAGCCGCCGTAAACAGCTGGAAAAAATGGAAGTTAGCGAAAAACCACGACCGGTGCGTGTGCCTCTCAGATTCAAGTTTGAATTTGATGTAAAACCTTATGACGAGGTGCTTTACCTTGAAAATCTTGAGGTTCAGGCAGGAGGCAGAAAACTGGTTCAGGGACTTAATCTGGATTTAAGACGGGGAGAACGCCTTATTATTGCGGGTGCAAACGGCACAGGCAAGACAACATTGCTCAATACAATAACCGGCAGAACACGCGCTGCCGGCGGCAAAATAAAAATCGGTACAGGTGTTAAACCTGCAATCTTTGACCAGTACATTGTCAACAAAACAGGAACTGTAATTGATAATATCTGGGCATTGAGACCAAAATGGACCCAGCTGGAAGTACGCAGCTATCTTGCCCGTTTCGGTTTCCGCGGTGAAGATGTGTTTAAGGAAAGCAGCGCGCTTTCAGGCGGAGAAAAAGCCAGAATGCGTTTTTGTGAAATCAGCCTCGACAGGGCAAATCTGCTGTTTCTGGACGAACCTACAAACCATCTCGATATCTATATGCGTGAAGCTATCACAAATGCCCTTATGGAATATGAAGGCACCATTGTGGTAATCACTCATGACCGATTCCTTATGAAAAGCCTTGACTGTCCTATAATGAATCTTGAAAACGGAACAGGCGTATTCTATAAAAACTTTGAAGATTTTATGGCAAAGCGTTCCGCATCACAGTTTATGGTTAAAAAATCTGTGGATAAAGCGGTAAAAGAAGAAAAACCAAACTCTCAGCTAAACCAGAAGGAAATACGCCGCAAGGCAGCTCAGGACAGAGCAAGGGTAAAGGAATGTGAACGGGAAATTGAACGCCTGCAGGAACAGCTTGATAAGCATCAGCTTGATATGCAGAATCCGGATATTGTATCCGATCACGAAAAGATGGCACAGCTGTGGCAGAATATGGAAACAGACAGGCAGAAAATGGACCAGCTGATGGACGAATGGGCAGAACTTGCCGAGCGTCTTGAAGGATAAAACAAACAATATACTACAAACAGGTGAATCATGAAAAAAGAAAAATCTTGCGGTGCAATAGTATTTTATCTGAAGGATAATAAAGAACAGATACTTCTGATCAAACACTCCAACAGCGGACACTGGTCTTTTCCGAAAGGCCATGTTGAAGCAGGGGAAACAGAGGTTGAAACTGCTGTGCGCGAAATAAAAGAGGAAACAGGCGTTGATGCTGTAATTGACACCCGTTTCAGAACAGTTGTTACATATTCACCTAAAAAGGATGTCATAAAGGATGTTGTTTATTTCTTTGCAACAACCGAAGATTATGATACAAAAAATCAGGAAGAAGAAGTTGCTGAAGTGAGATGGGTAGACATCAGCAAAGCCCTTGGCAGTGTAAGTTATAAAAACGACAAGGAGCTGGTCAGAAAAGCAATTGATTTTTACAGAAATCATAAAAAGGAGTTTGTATTATGACGGTGACAACAACCAATAATATTGAAGGCAAAAAAATTCTTGAATACAAAGGTCTTGTTTTCGGTGAAGTAATTTCAGGTGTTGATTTTGTAAAAGATTTTGCCGCAGGCCTTACAAACTTTTTCGGCGGCCGTTCCAACAGCTATGAACAGGAACTTATACAGGCAAGGTACAGTGCCCTTAAGGAAATGGAAAAACATGCAGAACTTATGGGTGCCAACGCAGTGGTTGGTGTTGATATTGACTATGAAGTTCTCGGACAGGGCGGAAATATGATGATGGTAACCGCATCCGGTACAGCGGTGATTACCGACTAAAATTCAGATTAAGAGGTCTTGATTATGAACAGAGAAGAAAAAATCAGACAGATAAAGCCGTTTTTTGATTTCTGGGACAAACTGGATGAAAAAACACAGAACTATGTTTGCGACAGTATGTACGAAATGTCCTACGAAGCAGGCGAAACAATTCACAACGGTGATGCGGTGTGTGTAGGTGTACTGTTTGTCCAGCATGGTATGCTCAGGGTTTATATTATGTCTGAAGAAGGTAAAGAGGTTACACTTTACAGAATAGAGGACGGAGAGATATGTGTGCTTTCAGCCTCCTGTGTACTGGAGGAAGTTACATTTGATGTACATGTTGACAGCGAAACAGACACAAAAGTGTGGGTGCTGTCATCAGGTGCGTTTTCAGATCTTATAGAAAGCAATATCTATTTTGAAAATTATCAGAACAAGCTCAAGGCACAGCGTCTGTCCGATGTTATGTGGACAATGCAGCAGATTATGTTTTTCAGTTTTGACAAGCGTCTTGCGATCTTCCTTTACGATGAACTGATAAAAAACGGACCTGTAATAACATATTCACATCTTGAAATAGCAAAATATCTTGGCAGTGCAAGGGAAGTGGTATCCCGTATGCTCAAATATTTTGAAAAGGAAGGAATACTTACTGTTTCAAGAAAAGAGATAGTAATCGTTGACAAAAAGAGACTTTTTGAATACACCAGATAGTGTGATTTGATTACATACAAATCATAGGGTTTCTGTTATATTATAACCAAAGATAAATAACAGAAATCCAAAGGAGATATATTATGAGTATTAAAATCACAGCTGAAAATTTTGAATCTATGGTACTTAACAGTGACAAACCTGTTCTTGTAGACTTCTGGGCAAAATGGTGCGGTCCATGCAAGATGATTGCTCCGATAATCGAAGACCTTTCCGAAGAACTCAGCGGCAGGGTTGTTGTTGCAAAACTGGATGTGGACGAAGTTCCTTCCGTTGCAGTAAAATACGGCGTAATGAGTATCCCTACAATGCTTCTTTTCGAAAACGGCAAGGAAGTAAAACGCACAGTGGGATTCCAGTCAAAAGATAAGCTTAAAGCATTTATCGGTGTATAAAACAATACAGAAATCCCTTATCGGTACAAACTGATAAGGGATTGTTTTTTTGCAGTAAAAACAAATAATCCTATTAATAAAATAATAAGACTTTTGTCCGAAAACAATATAAAAAATATTGTAATTACAATGAATATTTAGTATTATTATATAAGGAGATTTATAGTCAAAATCACATTGACTTCAACATTATCAATATAAAATCTGGGGGGATATTATGAGCTTTTATGTTACTTTGGATAAGTTTGTAAAAAGACATCATCTTGAAGTTATATATGTTCCGGAAGAGATGACAAAAATCAGAATCACAAGCAAGGAGGTTAACCGTCCCGGTCTGATGCTTTCCGGCTATACAACACATTTTGACCCTGAAAGAATTCAGGTTATCGGCAAAATGGAATACAGCTATCTCAATTCTTTGCCTCATGAAGAAAAAATGGCAAAACTCAAAGCTCTTTTCGAGATGAAGGTTACAGCAGTTGTTATAGCAAACAATCAGCTTATTTCAAGTGAAGTTGTGGAACTGGCCCGTCAGTTTGCAATTCCGCTTCTCCGTTCAGCAGAAACAACATCAAACTTTATGGCAGCGGCAATATCCTTCCTCAATGTGGAACTGGCACAGAGAATTACACGTCACGGCGTACTTGTTGAAGTATACGGCGAAGGCGTTCTCATCATCGGCGACAGCGGTGTAGGTAAAAGTGAAACAGCCATTGAACTGGTAAAAAGAGGTCACCGCCTTATTGCTGACGATGCAGTTGAAATCAGAAAGGTTTCCAACCATACGCTTGTGGGACAGGCTCCTGAAAATATCCGTCACTTTATTGAACTGCGCGGTGTCGGCATCATCAATATTGCAAGAGCATACGGTTCGGGTGCTGTTAAAAATACACAGGGCATTGATATGGTTATCGAACTTGAAAACTGGAATCCTGAAAAGAATTACAGCACAACAGGTCTCAATGATGAATATATGGATATTCTCGGCATCAGTGTTATCAAATCCACAGTGCCTGTAAGACCTGGCCGTAACCTTTCAATTATCATTGAAACAGCGGCAATTACAAACAGACAGAAAAAGATGGGGTATAACCCTGCAAGAGAACTTCTCAGTCAGCTTGGGGTAGAAGAGTAAAAGAGGCGTTGTAAAATGAATTTTATTGCGGATCTGCATACACATACACTGTTCTCTGACCATGCATTCAATACAGTGACAGAGATGATAACACAGGCGCAGAAACTGGGGCTTAAAGGTATTGCCATTACAGACCACGGCCCAGCAATGCCCGATTCAGGTCATCACTGGCATTTTATAAACAAAGGTCAGCTGCCGAAAAAAATCGGCGATATGATAGTTATGTTCGGCATAGAAGCCGATGTTATGAACATTGACGGTGAGCTGGACATAAGTGACAGTTACCTTTCAAATCTTGACTGGGTTATTGCCTCCATACACAAGGACATCATACCGAAACTTTCCTTTGAGGAAGCAACACAGCTGTGGCTTAATGTGGCATATAATCCGTATGTGGATATGATTGGTCACTGTGAACAGGTGGAACACTATTTTGATTATGAAAAGGTTGTTCCTGTTTTTGCGCAGAACAATAAAGTGGTTGAAATGAATGTAAACTCTGCTGTTGTACGGCCGGCAGGGCAGAAAAATATGGAGGAACTTGCAAAAGCCTGCAAGAAATACGGCTGCAAAATTGCAGTAAACTCCGATGCGCATTCGATATATACATTGGGGCAGACCGGCAATGTTCCCGAAATGCTCAGGAGAATAGATTTTCCGCAGGAGCTTATAGTAAATGCTTCCTGTGAAAACTTTATAAATGAGCTTAAAATTCACAATAAAAAATTTCTTAGTCTTATAGAGGTATAAAATGGGTAAATTATATATTGGTGTAGACCTTGGCGGCACAAATATTGTTGCAGGTGTTGTAAACGAAGCAGGTGAGATTCTCTGTAAAAAATCAGTTAAAACAGACCTGCCGCAGCCTGAATATGTAATCGAGGGCAAAATCTGCAACCTGTGCAAAGAGCTATGCGCAGAAAACGGATATAAACTTGGTGAAGATATCACATCTATAGGTATCGGCACACCGGGCAATGTAAACAGCGAAACAGGTGTTGTTGGCTTCAATGTAAACTTTGGCTACATAGACTGGCATCTCAAGGAAAAGGTTATGGAACAGATTCCGGGTGTTGAGGTTTACATCGAAAATGACGCCAACTCTGCAGTTATTGCAGAAGTTATCGCAGGCTGTGCAAAGGGCTGTGAACACGCAGTTATTCTTACTCTCGGCACAGGTGTAGGTGCAGGCGTTATCGTTGACGGCAAGGTTCTCGACGGCTATAACCAGTCTGCTGCAGAAATAGGCCATATGGTTATCTCTGCAGGCGGCAGACAGTGCAACTGCGGCAGAAAAGGCTGTTTTGAAAGATATTCTTCTGCAACAGCACTTATTCAGGATACAAAGGAAGCAATGCTTGCAAACCCTGATTCAAAGCTGTGGAATGTATGCCCTGACATAGGCAGGGTAAATGCAAAAACAGTATTTGATGCAAATGAACTGGGCGATGAAACTGCAAAACAGGTAATAGATAAATATATCGAATATCTTGCCTGCGGTATCATCAATGTTGTTAATATTTTCCAGCCTGAAGTTGTATGTCTCGGCGGCGGTGTTTCCAACCAGAAGGAAGGTCTTATCAATCCAATCAAGGAATATCTTGATAACGAAGACTATGCGCGTCATCTTATGAAACGTGTTACACTTAAAATAGCTACATTCAGAAACGATGCCGGCGTAATCGGTGCGGCATTGCTTGGAGTATATAATGCTTAAAACTTTTTTTGAAGAAAACAATATAAAGTATCTTGAAAACGAAAGTCTGAAAAAGCACACAACATTCAAAGTAGGGGGCGAAGCAAAATTTATTGCTTTGCCTTCCGACTGTGAACAAGCTGTTGCTCTGCTCAGTTTTCTTAAAGCGAATGATATAAAATACTATATTCTCGGCAAAGGCTCAAATGTTATCTTCCGTGACGAAGGCTTTGACGGAGTGATTGTAAAAACCGCTAACCTGCAGAAGATAGAATATATTGATGATGAAACTGTATATGCAGGTGCAGGGGTACAGCTGAGTACCCTATGTAAAAATCTGCAGGAGCATTCCCTTAAAGGGCTGGAGTTCTGCTACGGTATTCCGGGCAATGTGGGTGGCGGCCTCTTTATGAATGCAGGTGCCTACGGCGGGGAAATCTGCAGTGCTGTCTGTGAAGTTGAGTATATAGATGAAAACTGTGAAGTGAAAAAAATCGGTGTTCAGGACTGTGATTTCTCTTACAGACATTCTGTATTTCAGGGAAAAGACTGGTTTATATTGGGCTGCAAATTCAAACTTACAAAAGGCGACAGTGGGCAGATTCTCAGCTTTATGGAAGACATTATGCAGAGAAGGGTTTCAAAACAGCCGCTGGATAAGCCAAGTGCGGGCAGTTCCTTCAAAAGACCTGTGGGTTATTTTGCAGCTGCTCTTATTGAAGAATGCGGTCTCAAAGGCTGCAGTATAGGCGGCGCACAGGTCAGCGAAAAACATTCGGGGTTTATCATCAACAAAGGTGATGCAACCTGTGCAGATATTGTTGCACTTGCAGAGCATGTGGAAAAGGTTGTGCTTGAAAAAACAGGCGTGACAATCGAAAAAGAAATGATAATTGTTTAACTGTAAAAAGGAGAAGGTAAAATGGATAAAGGTTTGCTTATAATCACAGGTTTATCAGGCGCAGGCAAGAGTCTGGCCCTGAGTGCCCTTGAAGATGTAGGCTTTTTCTGCATAGACAATATGCCTGCTCCTCTTGTAGTTAAATTTCTTGAAATGAAGGACGATTTTATGGTCAACAACCAGAAAATCGCCTGTGTTATCGATATCAGAAACGGTGAAAACAACACAGAACTGTTCAATCTTGTGGCAAAGCTGCAGAAGGAAAATGTTGCAAAGGTAATTTTTCTTGATGCAAATGAAAAGGTTATTCTGGACAGATACAAAGAAACAAGGCGAAAACATCCTGTTATGCTGCGCAAGAATCTTTCTCTTGAAGAAGCAGTGAAATATGAAAAGGAAGCACTTAACCAGCTTTACTCACAGGCAGACTGTATTCTTGATACATCACTGCTTTCCACAGCACAGCTCAAAGACAGAATACTGTCCTTTGCTGTGCACGATGTAAAGGAAACAATAACCATAGATGTTATATCCTTTGGCTTCAAATTCGGTGTTCCTGCTGATGTTGATGTTATGTTTGATGTAAGATGTTTTCTCAATCCTTTCTATGTGAAAGGCCTCAGGGAAAAAACAGGCAACGATGAAGAAATTGTGGACTTTGTGTTTTCACAGCCTGAAGCAAAGGTGCTGCTGGAAAAATATATAGATGTTATAGACTATTCGCTGCCGCTGTACATAAAAGAGGGAAAAAGCCATCTTACAATAGGCTTTGGCTGTACAGGCGGCAAACACCGCTCTGTAGCTTTCTGTAATGCATTGTATGAGCATATAGCAGAAAAGGGATACAAGGTTATGGTACATCACAGAGATATCAACAGGAGAAAATAGCATGGAACTTAGTTTTTCCAAGCAGGCAAAGCTGGAAACTCTTGACAATTTCAAATATCCGAAGACAGAATGCTGCAAACAGAACTTCATTAAAGGGTACTTTTACGATGTAAGGCTTGATGACTTTACGGATATTGCGGTGCAGCCGGACATAATAAAATCCACTAAAATCACAAAAAAACTGCTTGCGGATTTTGATATTGACAGCTATGTTGTAACAAAAGAAAAAACTGAAAACAAACAGATCGCAACGATTTACATAACTGAAGAAGAAAGTATCGAAAAATTGCGCAGAATGCAGAAAGTGCGCGTTCAGTGCGACAGGTGTGCAAAGGCATTTTTTGTGGGCGTTTTTATAAAGAACGGCACAGTCAGCGACCCAAGCAAAGAATATCAGCTTGAATTTGTACTTTCTGATGAAGACAGGGCGGCAAAACTTCTGGCCACACTTTACCGCAACGGATTTGTGTTTAAAATATCCCAGAGACGCAAATCTTTTGTTGTTTATACACGCAACAGCGAAACTATTGAAGATTTCCTTGCCACAATCGGTGCCCAGAGTACCTGTCTTGAGATTATGTCCAACAAGGTGGTAAAGGACATACGCAATAAAATCAACCGTATCACCAACTGTGAAACGGCAAATATAGCAAAATCCACCAAAGCAAGCAGTGAACACATAAATGCTATAAATCAGCTTATGGAAAGCGGGAAAATGGAATTTTTAAGCGATGATTTAAAAGCAGTTGCTGATATGAAACTTGAAAACCCTGAGCTTTCGCTTGCTGAACTGGCGGCACTTTTTGACCCGCCTTTGACAAAATCTTCCCTTAACAGAAGACTGAAAAAACTTTGCGAAATGGCAAAAACAGAGGAAAACAATGAACAGTAATTTTGTGCATCTTCATCTCCATACAGAATACAGCCTGCTGGACGGCGCCTGCCGTATCGACAGGCTTGTTGACCATGTAAAGAGCATTGGTCAGCAGGCTGTTGCTATTACAGACCACGGCGTAATGTACGGATGTGTTGATTTTTACAAAAAATGCAAAAAAGAAGGAATAAAACCTATTATAGGGTGCGAAGTGTATGTTTCAACACGCGGTATGACCGACAAGGTTCACCGTGTTGACGGATATTTCCACCTTGTTCTGCTGTGCAAAAATAAAGTGGGTTATCAGAACCTTATCAAACTGGTTTCCCACGGCTTTATCGACGGCTTTTACACAAAGCCAAGGGTTGACCACGAACTGCTTAAAAAGCACAGCGAAGGTCTTATCTGTCTTTCTGCCTGTCTTGCAGGTGAAATTCCCCGTGCACTTGTTGCAGATGATATAGAAAAGGCAAGAGAGGTTGCTCTTTTTTACAAGGATGTGTTCGGAGAAGACTTCTATATTGAACTTCAGGACCACGGCATAGAAGACCAGCAGAAAATACTGCCGAAGCTTATCAGTCTCGCAAGGGAACTGGATATCCCGTTGGTTGCAACAAACGACTGTCATTATATAAAACAGGAAGACGCAAAGATGCAGTATGCACTTAT
>JAFSCM010000099.1 GCA_017436765.1 Oscillospiraceae bacterium | reverse complement strand
GAAAGAGCCATTGTTTCAGAACGAATAAAAATCGCTATGGGCGGCAACAAGCAGAACCCCAATGTTATCGAGGTTATCTCCATAGCCTGCGATGAATGTCCGCAGGGCGGCTACGAGGTTACAAACGCCTGCCGCGGCTGTATTGCCCACCACTGTGAAGATATCTGCAAGCGCGGTGCCCTGACCTTTGATGCAAACAAAAAGGCACATATAGACAAGAGCAAGTGCATTGAGTGCGGCCTTTGTGCAAAGGTCTGCCCTTACAGCGCTATACAGAACTTCAAACGCCCCTGCGAATCCGCCTGCAAGGTGAACGCAATAAGCATGGACGAGCACAAGGCCGCAAAGGTTGACAACGACAAGTGCATCAGCTGCGGTGCCTGCGTGAATATGTGTCCTTTCGGCTCCATTACACAGAAGTCCTACATTCTTAATGTTATCGGACTGCTCAAGGAGTCCAAACGCACAGGCAGCCATGTTTATGCCGTTGTTGCCCCTGCAATTGCCAGCCAGTTCAACTGGGCAAAGCTGGGTCAGGTGGTTACAGGCATCAAGCAGCTTGGTTTCTACAGCGTTGTGGAAGCAGCGCTGGGTGCCGATATGGTGGCTATGAGCGAGACAGAAGAGTTTCTTGAAAAAGGCCTGCTTACCAGCAGCTGCTGCCCTGCATTTGTGGACTATATCAAAAAATATTACCCTGAGCTTACAGGCTATATCAGCCACAACAACAGCCCTATGGTTGAGATTGCAAAATACATAAAGGAAATTGACCCTATTGCAAGGGTTGTATTCATAGGCCCATGCACAGCCAAGAAGATGGAGTTCAAACAGGAACATGTGGGCGGTGCAGTTGACACTGTTATCACCTTTGAAGAACTGCAGGCTCTTTTTGATGCAAAGGAAATTGACCTGAAAACCCTTGAGTCAAGTATGCTTTATGACGCAAGCGAATACGGCAGAATCTTTGCCCGCAGCGGCGGTCTTGTGGAGGCTGTAAAACAGGCTATCAGGGAACAGGGCGCAGATGAAAAAGCATTTAACCCTGTTGTGTGCAGCGGTATTGACGAGTGCAAGGCTGCCCTTGTGCGCCTTGGCAAAAATCTGCTCAACGGCAACTTTATCGAGGGCATGGCCTGTCAGGGCGGCTGTATCAACGGCGCAGGCAACCTGACACACAGCGTTAAAAACAAGCTGCAGATTGACGCATACAGCGAACACGCAACCGAAAAGACAATAAAAGGTGCAATCAAATGTGCCGACATACGCCCGAGAGAAGAAAAGGGCAGGGTTAAAGCTCCCTGTGCCGAATAATCGTATATAACCATAAATCTGCGGTATGCACCGGCATATCCGCAGATTTTTTGTGGCAATTTCTGCATTTTATGCCCTGTTTATACTGTGGCAATTATGTGAAATGGGTTGCTTTTTTGCGGTTTAGCTATATAATAAAGGTTGTATCTTTCACAATTTTCAGCCGGCGGGCATACACCGCTGTGTATTGCCCTGAGCTGTTTATAGTGCATATTTAATTTTAAGGAGAATATAAAATGAAAAAATTCTTAAGCCTTGCTCTTGCTCTGGCTATGATGCTTACAGCTTTTACAGGCTGCGGCGGCACAGCTGAAAGCGAAGGCACAGAAAGCGGCGCAGAAAACACACCTGCACCTGAAATCAACATTGAAAGCGAATATTTCCTCAGCGATTACTTTGATGCAGACGGCTTCTTCAAGGATATTGACCCGACAGCTTCCGTTACTCTGCCTGACTACAAAAGCGTGGTTGTGCCTAAAGAACACTACACACCGGGCGAAGTGACACTGCAGCTTGAAATTGAACAGTTGCTGGCAGGCTACGCAACAAAGGAAACTCTCACCGAAGGCACTGTTGAAGACGGCGACACACTGAACATCGACTATGTGGGTTCCATCGACGGCGTTGAGTTTGCAGGCGGCAGCACAAACGGCAACGGCACAGAGGTTACAATCGGCGTTACACAGTATATCGACGACTTCCTCCAGCAGCTTATCGGCCACAAGGTTGGCGAAAACTTTGACATTGAAGTTACATTCCCTGAAAACTACGGCAACGAAGACCTCAACGGCAAGGACGCAATCTTCAACATCACAATCAACTCCATTATCGAAACAAAAATTCCTGAACTGACAGACGCATTCTGCAAGGAAAAATTCGGCGATGAATGCGACACAGTTGAAAAGTTCAAGGCACAGCTGGAAGAAGACCTGAGCAGAGAAATGGTTAACACATACCTTTACTCCAATGTTTTCGACAAGGCTGAAATAAAGGAAGTGCCTGAAATTGTAAGCGAATATGTAAAGGCTTACATCCTTTCCACCTACGAAATGCAGGCTATGAGCTACGGCTTTACACTGGATGAATATATTGCACAGATAGGCTTTACAACAAGAGATGAATTTGCAGCATACTTCCAGAAGGACATTGAGCTGTTCTGCAAGGACTACCTTATCTTCTCCGCTATTGCAAAACAGGAAAACCTTGGCGCAACAGATGCTGATGTAACAGACTACTTCGACAAATATCTGGGCGGCGATTCCTCCATGGCTGAACAGCTTTACGGTATGCCATACCTTAAGTTCACAGTTATGCAGACAAAGGTTCTTGACCACCTTGTAGACGAAACACCAAGAGAAAAATAATAAAAAATATTCCCGCATCAGCTGATGCGGGATTTTTTTGTTTGCTGTATCCGCTGTGGGTGCGCAGAAAATGCAGTGTGCAAAGTGTGCGGAACTGCAAAGGGTATGCGCCACCGCAAAGTGTGTGCAGAACTGCTGCACAGCTGATATACATATACAAAACAAAATCCGCCGTGCCATAAGGTACAGCGGATTTTTTATATTTGCAGCTTATTCGTATTTCGGCAGAACCTTTGATTCGGAAAAATCTTCCATATCAAGGGTAAGGTTCGGGTTGTAGAACGGGTCACGGAGCAAGGTTTTGCTGTGGCGCTGCTGCAGGCGGTTGCGTTCGCCCTCGAAGCGTTCCTTCTTTTCGCCCTTTTGGTCGCTGCCGCGGGATTTGCTTTCGTAGTGGTAACATTCGGCATAAGGTGTAAAGAGCACCTGATATCCCATATCCCTTATACGCATACAGAAGTCCACATCGTTGAAGGCAACGGTAAATTCTTCATCAAGGCCTTCTGCCGCTTCATAGGCTTCCTTTGTAACCAGCAGGTTTGCCGCTGTTACGCAGGAAAGGTTCTGTACGCAGGAAAGGCGGAACATATATCCGCTTTTGCCGCGGCGGTGATATTTGTGGCTGTGGCCTGCAAAGCCCCCAAGACCTGTGATAACGCCTGCGTGCTGAACTGTATCGTCCGGGTAGTAGAGCATTGCACCCACAATGCCCACATTTTTCTGTATTGCAAGGGACACCATCTCGGTCAGCCATTCGCCGTTGATAATCTCTATGTCGTTGTTGAGCATAAGGTACATATCGCCCTTTGCGGATTTAATTGCAAAATTGTTGATGGCGGAGAAGTTGAAACCGCCTTTGTAATATACAATATGTAAATTATCGTGTTCTTTTTCCGCTTTGTTATAATACTCAAAGGTGGATTCTTCGGTGGAGTTGTTTTCGCACACGATAATTTCAAAGTTTTTATAGGTGGTTTTTTCGTATATGCTGTCAAGGCATTTGGAAAGGTCATCAATATGGTCCTTGTTGGGGATGATGATGGAAACAAGTGGCTCGGTGGTCAGCTCGTAGTCGATTTTATATGTGGAGCCGAACCTGCCTGTTGTGGCCTTGCCCTTTACGCCGATGCGTGCAAGATGGTCATCAAGGGCACGGATTGCATTGGCTGTGACATAAGGCTTTGCGTCAACGCCGCCCGATGTGCTCTGTGCGTGTACGCGCCAGTAGTAGAGCACCTTTGGAATATGGTGGATTTTAACACCCTCCACCTCGCTGATTTTAAGGAACAGGTCGTGGTCCTGCGCGCCGTTGTAGTCATCGTTTAATCCGCCCACAGCTTCATAAACGCTCTTGCGGATGCAGGCAAGGTGGCAGATGTAGTTGCAGTTGGTAAGGTAGTAGTAGCTGTAGTCAGGCTTGAAGTGGGCAACGATAGGGTTTGTCCAGTCGGTGTCAAAGAGGGCTTCATCGCTGTAGATAAAGTCCGCACTTGTGTCGTCGATTGCCTTTGCCATCTGATAAAGTGCATCGGGGCTGATGATATCGTCGTGGTCACACAGACAGATATACTCGCCGTCTGCAAGGTCGATTGCCTTCTGCTGGTTGCCTGCAATGCCGTAGTTTTTATCCAGCTTTACATACTTTATTTTATCGCTGTTCAGCGATTTTATGTACTCACCCACATAGCTGTGGTTTTCGTCACTTGCGTCGGCAAGGCAGAGCTGGCCATATTGATAGCTCTGGTTTAAAAAGCTCTGCACATACTCTGCAAGGTGTTTTCTGTCGGTGTTGAACAGCGGTGTAACAATGCTGATGATGCCGTCACGGGCATTTTTGCATTTGTAGCTTTTCTGTCTTTCAAGGGCATCCTTCGGCGGCAGAAAACGGCCTTTTTTAGCCTTCATTCTGCGGCGGAAGAAGCCGATGGCACGCTTTGTTGTGCCTGCAAGGCCTTCTGTTTTTACATATTCAAAAAACAGGGCAATAAGTTCCTGTATTCTTTTTATCTTTAAAATCATAATTGTCCTTTATAGAGTGGCGGTTGCCACAGAAATATGTTGGTGCGAACTTGCGTTCGCAGACTTATGTACTTTTGACACCAAAAGTACCAAAAGTGGCGCTGATTGCGATGCAGCGCACCCACGCAAAGATGTACGCGGCTCGCTATCCGCCTCATCATGCTGGCCCGCCTGCGCACATCGGCGGATACGACCGCCCTGCTCAGAAAGAGCAGGCCGACCTTTGACGCGGCCGCAGATTGTTAAAAGGGGCTCTGCCCCTGAACAACCCCGAAGTATCTTTGGGATGAAAGCAGACTTTTACTTATATCCATAGTTTTCGTACAAAAGTGTAAAATGCGGGTTGTAGTAATGGTCGCCCCAGTTGAAGTACTTCTGCCATTTTTCTGCAAAGCGGGCCTTTTCCCCAAGGTATCTTGGGTTTGGCTTGTCGGTGTCAGAACCGCGGGATTTGCTTTCGTAGTGGAAGCCTTCCGCATAAGGTGTGAACACATTGAGATAGCCGTCTTCATACAGTTTAAGGCAGAAGTCGATATCGTTGTAGGCAACGGCAAAGTTTTCTGCGTCCAGCTTATATCTGTTGTAAAGCTCTGTCTTGACCATAAGGCAGGCACCTGTAACCGCCATATAGTTCTGTGCGGTAACAAGGCGGTACATATCCCCTGTGTTGTCCTTGGCGTTGTGGAGCCCCTTGTGGCTGTGGCCTGCCGAGCCATTGATGCCGATGATAACGCCTGCGTGCTGGAGTGTGCCGTCAGGGTAATAAAGCTTTGCACCAACCGCGCCCACATCTTTTCTCTGGGAGAACATAAGCATCTCAACCAGGAAATCATCGCTGGTGAACTCCACATCGTTGTTGAGCAGCAGGATATGGTCGCCTGTGGCATATTCCGCACCGAAGTTGCAGATTGCGGAGAAGTTGAAGCCGCCTTCGTAGTAAACCACCTTAAGGTTGTCATACTCTTTAAGGGCTTTTTCGTAGTATTCAAAGGTGGACTGCTCTGTGGAGTTGTTTTCCACCACAATAACCTCCACATTGTCCCAGCCGCCCTTTTCCTTTATGGAACTGAGACAGCGGGAAAGGTCTTCGATATTGTCCTTGTTCGGAATAACAATGCTGATTTTTGGGTTGCCGTCAATTTCGTATTTCACGCGGTAGCTGCCAGGCCATTTCTGAATGGAAACCTCGCCCTTTAAGCCAACACGTTCAAGATGTGCGGCAATTGCTTTTCTGCCTGCTTCAAAGGCGTACATCTTGGCGGACATATCGTTTGCCGTGCTGCCTGCGTGGCCGCGCCAGTAGTAAAGCACCTTTGGAATGTGGTATACGCACTGTGCCTGCTCGCAAAGGCGCAGGGTAAGGTCAAAGTCCTGTGCGCCGTCGAAGGTTTTGTCTTCGTAGAAGCCCACCTTTTCTGCAAGTTCCCTTTTAAATACAAGGAAATGTGTGATGTAGTTTACGCCGCGCAGGAAATCCGGAGCGTAGTTGATTTTGAAATGGAACTGGATAAGATGTTCAAGGTTGCCGTCCAGTGTGATTTCGTCGGAATAAAGCACATCTGCACCCTGTTCGTTGATTGCCTTTACATTTTCGTACAGCGCATTGGGCAGGATAACATCGTCGTGGTCAAGAAGGGCGATGTAGTCACCTGTGCAGTGCTTAAAGCCAAAGTTTGTGTTTTCCGCAATGCCAAGGTTTTTTTCCATTACCACATAGGTTATGCGGTCATCCTTTGCGGCTTTTGCCTCAATTTCAGGGTAAGAGCCGCTGGCGTTTACAAGCACCAGCTGCCAGTTGGCATAGCTTTGTTTTTCAACACTTTCCACCATCTCCAAAAGGAATTTTTTCGGTGTGTTGTACAGCGGCACCACAATGCTGATTTTCGGCATATACGGGAAGGTTGCTTCCCGCTGTGCCTTAAGCTCCCTTTTCAGCGGAATGTCGCTGCGGAACTGCCACACATCCCTTTTGAGCATAAGGTTTACGCGGAACATAACCTTGCGCTGTGTGGCCTCAAGGCCTTCGTTTTTTATGGAGTTGTAACCGCGTTTTACAAGGTGTGCAACGCGGCCAATATTAAGGTTTCGCTTTAAAAACCTCAATGGGCTGTCCTGTATATCCATAGATAGCTCCTTTATTATAGACATATTTATACATATACATTATATATTCAAATGCATATCAATGCAAACAAAACCTGTACTTTTGACACCAAAAGTACCAAAAGTGGCGCTGATTGCGACGCAGCCTCTGCGAGCCTGAAAAACAATCGACGCATACTGCGACGGCATAAATGCCCTCTTGTCTGCTCGTTGTTTTCCCTTCGTCCGCTTCCCTGCATCCGCCACCGGCGGCGGTCAGCTCCCTCACCCACGCCAAGATGTGCGCGGCTCGCTAACTGCCTCATTGTGCTGGCCCGCCTGCGCACGTCGGCAGTCACGACCGCCCTGCTCAGAAAGCAGGCCGACCTTTGACGCGGCCGCTGATTGATAGTGCAACTAAAGTTGCACGCTGCCTGCGGCAGTATAAATACTGTACATTTACAAACACAAAAAAGGACGGGGATACCCGTCCTTTAAAATTTCTGATTAATATTTTGCGCTGTATGCGTCGCACACTGTTTCTGCGTCGCCTGTCATAATAACCTTACCCTTTTCAATCCAGGTTGCCTTGTTGCACATACGCTTAACCTGTTCGATGGAGTGGCTTACAAAGATAACTGTTGTGCCTGCATCCAGCAGTTCCTGCATTCGTTTTTCGCATTTTTCCTGGAAGGCATAGTCGCCAACTGCCAGGATTTCGTCTGCGATAAGGATGTCAGGCTTTGTTGCTGTTGCGATTGCGAAGGCAATACGGGCAACCATACCTGAAGAATAGTTTTTCAGCGGAACATCAAGGAAGTCGTGAAGTTCGGAAAAGTCCACGATTTCGTCAAACTTTGCCAGCATGTGTTCCTTGGAGAAGCCCAGCACAGCGCCGTTGAGGAAGATGTTTTCCCTTGCGGTAAGGTCCATATCAAAGCCTGCGCCCAGCTCGATAAGCGGAGCGATGGTGCCGTTGACTGTGATTTTGCCCCTTGTAGGCTTGAAAACCCCTGCAACAGCCTTGAGAAGTGTGGATTTGCCCGAGCCGTTGATGCCTACAAGACCGTAGAAGTCGCCTTTTTCGATATCAAGGCTTACGCCGTCCAGCGCCCAGAATTCTTCAAAGTGGAGAGCGCCTTTTGTGAATTTGAGAAAATATTCCTTAAGTGAGTCAACGCGTTCTTTGGCAAGGTTAAAACGGATGCCCACATTGTCTATGCTGACCATGATTTTTTTGTCGTCCATAGTAACCTCCCTAAATGTAAAGAATAAAGCTGTCCTGACCTTTTCTGAACACCTTTACACCCACAACCATTGCAACTACTGCGCAGAGAGCACACACAAGGATGTGATTGAAGGTGAACATCTGTCCGTTGAGCACAACCTGACGGAATGCGTCGATGTACCAGTAGACAGGGTTAAGGTTGATAAGGAACTGCATAATGGAACCATCCAGCAGGCTCTTTGGATAGAACACTGCGGAAGCGTACATAAGTGCTGTTGTGAAAACGCTCCACAGGTGGATGATATCACGGAAGAAGATGGAGCTGGATGCAAGGAAAAGACCTACACCAAGGCTGAACACAAACAGTGTTGCCATAGGGTAGAGTGCCAGTATCATTGTAGGGTGGAAAGGTGCACCTGTAACCAGCATAACCACAACAAGTGCTATGCAGGAAAAGCACAGGTTGACAAAGGAAAAACAGGTTTTTTCCAGAGGGAAGATGTATTTCGGCACATAAACCTTTTTGATAAGGGGTGCATAGCCGATTACAGATTCCATAGCCATTGATGTGCTTTCTGTAAAATAGTTGAAGATAAGCTGACCTGAAAGAATGTACACAGGATAGTTTTCGATGTCAAAACGGAAGAAATAGGAGAAAACCATTGTGAGCACAAACATCATAAGCAGCGGGTTAAGTACACTCCACAGAATACCGAGAGTTGAACGGCGGTATTTTACCTTGATATCTCGCTGGATAAGGTTCTGCAGCAGAAAACGGTATCTGTAAAAGTTCTGAAAACTGCCTTTAAGATTTTTTATCATAGTTTAAGCCTCTGTTTAATATTTTTCAAAGTATTCAAATTTCTGCTGTGCAAAAGATGTGTGAACCTGGTCCTTTGCGCTGAGCTTGATTTCGCAGTCCACACTAGGCCACTGAACATTTACTGTTGCATCGTTGTATGGGATGCCGCCTTCTGCCTTTGGATTGTAAACATCTGTGCATTTGTAAACAAATTCTGCTTCGTCGCTGAGTACAAGGAAGCCGTGTGCAAAGCCTTCCGGAACATAGAACTGCATTTTGTTTTCGTCGCTGAGTGTTACGCCGTACCATTTACCGAAAGTTTTGCTGTTTGGGCGGCAGTCTACCGCAACATCAAAAACTTCGCCCTTTATAACACGCACAAGCTTGCCCTGTGTGTTTTCTGTCTGGAAGTGGAGACCGCGGAGAACACCCTTGCTGGATTTGGAGTGGTTGTCCTGCAGAAATTCCTTGTCGATGCCTGCTGCTGCAAATTCGTCCTTGTGGTATGTTTCCATAAAAAAGCCGCGGTCATCGCCGAAAACTGTAGGCTTGATAACAACAAGACCTTCGATTTCGTTTTTGATAAATTCAAATTTAGCCATAATTGTCTCCTTTATATTCAAGTTAATATCAATTCGTCGCCAGCGTGCATAAGCACGGATTTATACATAATAAATATTAACATAATATATTACAATTTTCAATAAAAAAACTCCCTTATCGGAGATAAAGGAGTTTAAGGTTTACAAAAGTGTGGGGTTTAAATTGCACGCCACTGCTGACAGCCTCAGTTTTTCCGGTTTCTGTGTCACATCAGCTGTTTATTAAAGCAACAGTCGTTTTTGCCGCCCGTCTATTCAAGATAGCTGTCCGGGTTTTTATACTGCCCGTCCTTTATGATTTCAAGATGGATATGGCTGTCGGCCGCCATTTCCAGTGGGATTTCCCCCACCTTGCCGATGGGCTGCTTCTGCTTTATCCTGTCGCCCTTCTGCACCGATACGCCGCTGTCCAGTCCGCAGTAGCGCACGGTGTAGCTGCCGTTGTCCGTTTCCACCACACAGCCCAGCATTCCGTCCTGATACACCGCTGTAACCGTTCCGTCACAGCAGGCCTGCACCGCTGTGCCCGCAGGGGCCTTTATGTCGATGCCGTTGTGGGTGCGCCAGTCGTCCATTGTTTTGTTGTACACCAGCTCATTGCCTGAAAAAGCGGCAACGATTTTGCCCTCCACAGGCAGCACGAAATCCTTTCTGCTTTCCTTTTCAGCTTCGGGGGAAGCTGAGGGCTGTGGTGCAGACTGTGCGGCAGCTTCTGCGTTCTGCGGCGGAGCAGAGGGTTTAAGCGGCACATTCTGCTGCGGCTTCTGCACCTCTTCCGCCTGCTGTTGCTGCGGCGGCTGCTGTTCCGTATTTTCCTGCACAACGGTATCAGGGTCGGGCAGCTGCTGGTTTTTAAGTTTTTCATTTATATCGCTGACTGTATAAAAGGACAAGGCTCCCGCGCCCACAACGCACAGACTGAGCAGCACAATAACCCAGTTTGTCCTTATGCTCTGGCCAAGCGAGCCGAATAGTTTCTTTTTCATAGTTTCTCCCTTTCAAAAATTCTGATTTGCATATATTGTTAGCAAAAGTTAAAGGGATATTCATTGAAAATTGTTTTGCCGTTACAGCAGAAAAACAGGTCCTCCGCCGCGGCACAGCGCCCTGCTGCAGTCTCTGCCTTCCTCTACCATTGTCTTTACCGATATACATCATACTGTTTTTATTTGCAACTGTTTTCCTTTATTTATGTCTCTGTGTGTGGTATACTGATATATTATCCGATAATTACTGTTAATTACTATATATTTCATGGAGCTGTTATGTTAGCATCTTTTTTGATTTCAGTTATATTCTGTGCCGTGTGCGTATTTGTATATCATCACACGGAAAAGCACAGCGATAAAAATATCCACAGGGCTGTTTTGTTCCTTGCAGTTGCCGCAGCAGCGGGCATAAGGATATTTTTTGCCTTTCAGGACTATTATTTCACCTATGATGTGTCCACCTTCAAGGCCTGGGGCAGCTACGCAAGGGACCTGGGACTGATGAATCTATATTCTGCAGATTTCTTCCTTGACTATCCGCCGGGGTATATGTATGTGCTGTACCTGCTGGACCTTGTGTGCGATATGCTGGGGTTCGGCTATGACCATATTGCCGGCACCTTTATCTTCAAGCTGCCTGCAATGATTGCAGACTTCGGCTGTGCTGCAATTATATATAAATTTGCAAAGGAAAAGCTGACACAGCGCCGGAGCGCATTTCTGGCTGTGGCATATCTGTTTATCCCCAATGTTGTCTTTGTGGGCAGTATATGGGGACAGGTTGAAAGCTGGTATCTGTTCTTCCTTGCACTTTCCCTTTATTATGCATACAGAAACAAAACCGTTTATGCGGCGGTAAGCTACGCCGTTGCCCTTGTGACCAAACCGCAGGCACTGCTGTTCGGCCCTGTGCTGCTGTTCTACATTGTAAAGAAAAAAGACTGGAAAGAACTTTTCAGGGCGGTGGGTTCAGGCCTTGCAATGATGTATGCACTGGTGCTGCCCTTCTGCCGCAACCCCTTTGAGCTGGGCTGGCTGATTGACCTTTACAAGGGCACCTTCCAGGGCTACGAGCACCTGACCATAAACGGCTTTAACCTTTATTATCTGCTCGGCTTAAACTGGCAGGACCTTTCCTCCTTCAAGGGCAGCGGACAGATAAACTTCTATGTCATCTGCCTTGTGATTGTCCTCGTGGCACTTATCTGTATGCTGGCAAAGGACAACGACGGCATGTTTGCCGCCTGTGCCGTATCCATAACCGTGATATTTGCTTTCTGTACAATGATGCACGAAAGATATGTATACCCGGCTGTGCTGTTCTGCATACTCAGCTATATCGTAAGGGGCAGAAAGGCTTACCTTGTCTTCGGCGCCCTTATAGGCTGTCTGAACTATATCAACTCCAGCTGGGTTATGGCGATGTACTACCAGACCTTTGCCCTTGACACGACAATGGAAAAGCTGGTAAGTGCCGCCGTTGTGCTGTGCGCAGTTTCCCTTGCGGTGTACACCCTGTACGATGTGACAATGGAAAAGGGCATAACCTTTGAAATGCTCAAAAAGCCTCAGGTTGCGGTGACAGCCATAACCTTTGTGTATGCCCTGTTCGCCTTCAATATGCTGGGCGCAGGCTATGCGCCGCAGACCTTCTGGCAGTCCACAGATGAGGACTTCTCCTTCCGCGTTCATTTCGACCAGCCTGCCCAGATTGGCAGCATATATGTTTACAGCGGTCTTGGGGATGAATTCGTTGAACCTGCAGGCAGCAAGGTATGCGGAGAGTTTGATGTCTTTGCCTCAGGCGATGACGGGCAGTTTAATTTCCTGTTCACCATAGAAGACCAGTCGGTATTCACCTGGAAGGAATACCATGCAGATGTCACCGCTTCCACCGTGCTGGTTCAGTCCCGCAACAGCGGCGCGGTTCTGGGCGAGATTGTAATAACCGACATCTACGGCAACACCCTGAGCGGCACCCTTGACGCAATACACAGCGACAACCCTTACGGTGCAGAGTTTGCCGTGGACGAAGGCCATATGCGTCCTTTTGACACGGGCTACTACAACTCAATGTACTTTGACGAAATATATCACGGTCGTACAGCCTTTGAACAGCTGCAGGGTTACAGCATATACGAAACCACCCATCCGCCTCTCGGCAAAATACTTATCAGCCTGGGCATACAGCTGCTGGGTATGACACCTTTCGGCTGGCGTGTGGTGGGTGCTGTATGCGGCGTGGCCATGATACCTGTAATATACCTGCTTGTATTTGCCCTGACAAAAAACCGTCTGTGCGGCACTGTGGCAGCTGCCCTTACCGCCTGCGACTTTATGCATATTACCCAGACAAGAATTGCCACCGTTGACACCTATGTGGTGCTGTTTATGCTGCTGACCTTCCTGTTTATGGCGTACTACCACAACACACCGTTCGGCAGTAAAAAGGAATGGCTGTACCTTTTCCTGAGCGGAATATTTATGGGCTGTGCCGTGGCAAGCAAATGGAACGGCGCATACCCTATGGTCGGTCTTGCAATCTTCTTCTTTATCAGCCTTGTGTGCAAATACCGCAGCAGCGAAAATACGCCTTTCCGCAAAAAGCACACCGCACTTACAGTTCTGCTGTGTTTTGTATTCTTTGTGGCTGTGCCGCTGGCAATATACGCCGCCAGCTTTATCCCTGTTATACACGCCGCTGACCTGAAGGACTATTTTGCACAGCTGTGGAACTATCAGGTGCATATGTTCAACTACCACTCCAAACTGGAGGCAGAACACTTCTTCTCCTCAATGTGGTACAGCTGGCCTTTCAGCATAAAACCAATCTGGTACGCAATAAGCGAAAGCGGCAGTATGGTAAGCAGCATATCCGCCTTCGGCAACCCTGTTATCTGGGTCTTCACACCTTTTGCCGCACTGTATGTACTCATAGCGGGCATAAAGGACCGAAAGCTGCCTTACCTTATGGTGGCGCTGGGCTACCTTGCAAGTTATCTGCCATGGGTTATGGTAAGCCGTCTGTGCTTTATCTACCACTACTTCCCCTGTGCCATGTTCGGCATTGCGGCAGTTGCAATAGCCATCAAGGATATAATTGCAGCAAAACCCGCTTTCAGAAAAACAGTGTATCTCTACATCGGCATATGCGCTGTTATGTTCCTGCTGTTCCTGCCTGTCACCTGCGGGCTGTCAGCACCTGCCGTGTATATTGACCTGCTGGAAGTTCTGCCCCAGTGGCATTTTGTAAACCTGTAACAAAACACTGTACAGCTTCTGCCTTTATGGCAGAGGCTGTTTTTTTGTTTTTTCCACCGCCCTTTTGCTGTAAAAATTTTTCTTCTCTGTATAAAAAGAAAAAATATTTCCTTTATGCCATGATTCCACACATTCATTCCGCCCTTTTGCTGTAAACGCAGTGTTTTCAGTCTTAATTAGTTATGACTAACACCGTTTTTCCTTTATTTTTCGGCATTTTTCCTGCATCACAGCAATAAATCAAAATCAATCTTTTTCTGCTCAAAACAGTATATTAGTTATAACTAACAAAAAACTTTGACAAATTATGTCGCATCAATGTATAATGTATGCATCAAAATCATATATTATTATGGTTTTTCTGCAAACTGTTACGGCAAAACCATTTTGCTGTACGACCGCATTCCCCCGCAAATAAATTTAAGAGGTATTTTAAACTTGTATTGGGGCAGTGTCCGCTTTTTCAAGCACTTGATTTTATCTACCGTTGCGCTGATGATTATTGTGCCCACAGTTCTTGCCGTGTATTTCGGCATGGAAAATCACCGCAGCAAACAGCTGGCGGAAGAATATAAAAAGTATGCTTCCGAATCCCAGCTGCCGAAAATGGAATATCTTACAGGTGTGGACTACAGTGAAGTTATCACAGTACCAACCTTTCCGTATCAGACGGAGTATCCTGATATGTATGCTGAGCGCAGCGCCTTTGTTGAAGAAGACAGCGAAAAGCCTGTTGTGTATCTGACCTTTGACGACGGCCCCAGTGCCAACACCGAAAGGGTGCTGGACATACTGAAGGCAAACGATATAAAGGCCACCTTCTTTGTGGTGAACAGCGACATCGAAGCTCACCAGTATCTTTACAAGCGCATTGTGGACGAGGGACATACCCTTGGGCTGCACACCTACTCCCACCAGTATCTGAACATCTATCGGTCGGTGGAAGATTATCTTGCAGACTTTGACAAAATATTTACCAAGGTGTACGAGCTGACCGGTGTGAAACCCACGGTTTTCCGCTTCCCCGGAGGCAGCATAAATGTGTACAACCAGCAGATTTATTTTGAGCTTATCTCCGAGATGCTGCGCAGAGGCTTTGTGTACTACGACTGGAATGTTTCCAGCGGTGACGCAGGCCAGACCTACACCTCTGCCGCCATACATCAGACAGTTGTAAACGGTGCAATGACCAAAGATAAAAGCATTGTGCTGATGCACGACTCCTCCACCAAATACGCCACGGCAGATGCCCTGCAGAGCATTATCGACTCCCTTAAGGAAACCCACGAGTTCCGCCCGATAACCAACAGCGTGGAGCCCACGGTTTTCACCTACGAGGACAACCAGCGGTAAACTCTGGCAAACCTTATCCGCTGCAGAACAATGCTGCGGCACATATTATCCCGAGCAAAATCCCTTGACATAAATTACATTACAGAACTTTAAAGAAATTCAGGAGGT
>JAFSCM010000098.1 GCA_017436765.1 Oscillospiraceae bacterium | reverse complement strand
GCATTACTGTGAGTACATTCTTTTTCATAACCGCAGACAATGCATATTCTTCCGTTTTCAAAGTCATGTTCTTCATCGTCGCCAAGCTGATACAAACAGTCGCTGCAATACAGGAAATGTACATCACTGTAATGTTCATATTCGGTATTGATATGCGTACAAAGTCCGCACACTTTATCGCCTATCTGATAGGTACATCTGCCGTCTGCACCTGCTGTATGTTCGTGCTGTATATAGCCGCAGTCGTCGCAGGCGGTATCTCCGCCAAAATCGTGTGCGATACTCAAATTAAAGTCACAGTCCGGGCAGTCCATATAATGGTAGATTTCATCTTCCCACCGGTAACCGGCATTGCTGTGAGTACATTCTTTTTCACAACCGCAGACAATGCATATACTTCCGTTTTCAAAGTCATGTTCTTCATAGTCGCCAAGTTGATTCGAACAGTCGCTGCAATACAGGAAATGTACATCACTGTAATGTCCATATTCGGTATTGATATGCGTACAAAGTCCGCACACTTTATCACCTATCTGATAGGTACATCTGCCGTCTGCACCCGCTGTATGTTCGTGCTGCATATAGCCGCACTGATCGCAGACGGTATCTTCGCCGAAATAGTGTCCGACACTGCCGTCGTCGTCACAGTCCGGGCAGTCCATATAATGGGCCGTTTCATCTTCCCATTCATAAGTGGCATTTATGTGGCCACAGCTGTCCTCTGCGTGGGTGACAAGCACACCATGAGGCAGCATTGTGATAACCATAGCAACGGCAGTGATAATGCCGAAGATACGGTTTTTCAGTCTGAAAGTTTTGCGCATAGGCTTACCTCCGTGTATATTTTTAAAATTTAAAACAATCGTCCGGGTCTGCATACTGACGGCAGTCTGCAGGCACTGTATTTTGCAGCTGTACAGACAGAATTTTCTGTTTTCAGATATGTACTGCAGTTGCTTTATTTTATGTTTTCTAATATGATATTATATAACAAGCAGTCAGTTATTTCCACTGAAATTTATATGAAAAACAATTTTTACCGTACTTTAAGTATGTAAAAGTACGGAAAACTGAAAATAATTATGGATAAAAGAAACGAAAGCAGCCGAAAGGCAATATACAGCGCATATATGCAGTTTTTAAGGGAAAATCCTCGTGGCAGGATAAAGGTTGACAGCCTGTGTGCTGCCGCAGGTGTGAGCAAATCCACCTTTTACAACAACTATAAAAATATGGCGGAAATGAAAGAGGACGCAGAACGCCGTCTTGTCAGAACAGTGGTAAACAGCGTGCCGAAACAAAGCTATACTTTCAGCCACCCGGAGCTTTTCACCACCGAGGTTACACTGGCTTTCAGCAGACATCGCGGCGATATAGGTGTTCTGTTCGGTGCTGACGGATTGGTGAGAATGCTGTATCTGATGGAAAAGGCAGTAAAGGACGAGATTTTTGGCCTTTATCCCCAGTACCGTAACAACCAGAAGCTGAACATTATCCTGACCTACTGCATAATGGGAGCCGCCAATGCGAATATTCTTAATATGCAGGCGCCTTTTGATGAGCTTGTGGAAACCATAGGTGAAATTACAGAAAAGCTGCAGCCTGTAATGGAAAAGGCCGTGAATGAACAGACCTGCAGATAACCGCATAAAAAAAGCCCGCAGAAACAAAGGCTGTATGCTCTTACCGTAGTGTGAAAACCTACGGGAGCATATCAGCTTTTCTGCGGGCTGTTATCCGTGACAGATAAAACGGGCAAACAAAAAACCCGCTCTGATGAGCGGGTTTGTGTGGTGAGCCATCGGAGACTCGAACTCCGGACACCCTGATTAAAAGTCAGGTGCTCTGCCAGCTGAGCTAATGGCTCTCACCGTTGGCATTTCGTTGGGGTTGTCCCTCAACGCTCAATTATTATAGCAAGGGCAAGGTTAAATGTCAACACTTTTTTTAAAAAATTTTCAGCTTTTTTTCATTTTGTAATTCTTGGACAGTTTTTCACCTTTTTTTCAGATATTTTTATACACATTTACCTGATAATACCATTTTCGTTGCCCATATCCGTATTTTTATGTTATAATTTTTATAATTATAATCGTTTATGAGGTTTTTTATGAAAAAAAGATTTCATTATCTGGATATACTCAAGTGCATCGCCATATTCAGCGTATGCTTCTACCATTTTTCTGCTGTCAGCGTGGACCTGTCGGGCGGTTTTTCCCGTGCAGTTCTGGTTAACCGCTGGTTTTACACTTTGAACAGCATCTGTGTGCCTGTATTTATGATGGTAAACGGTGCCCTGCTGCTTGGCAGACCTTTGAATATCAGAAAACACTACCGCAACCTTGCACTGTTCTGTGCTGTTTACTGGCTGTGGCGTGTTATAACCTTTGTACTTCTCGGTGCGGCAGCAGGATATGATTTTTCCGCACTGGGTGCAGGCGATGTAATAAACCACCTTATTCTTATGAAGGACTTTGGCAGCCCGCTGTTGGTGGACCACTTCTGGTTTATTATTATGTACATACGCATACAGCTTATACTTCCTCTGCTGCACTGTGTATTCAATACGGAGGGAAAGGATTCTGCAATATCCTGTGCGGTTATTATGGCTGTGCTGTGGATTTCCTGCTTTGCGGTAAAGGACTACGGCCTTGTTGCCGCAGCCCTGCCTGCAGCCTTCTGTGCACTGTTTACAGATTCACTTACAGCCTATTCCCCGTTTACCGGAATTTACGGCACTATGATATTCTTCTTCCTGCTGGGCGGAATTATTGTAAGATATGCCGACAGGTCAAGGAAAATTCACCCTGCGGTCTATGCCTTTGTCTTTGCCGCAGCCGCAGCTGTGCAGACTGTTGTGTATATGGTTGAGCATATCACTCTCGGCGCAGGAAGCGACCTTGTCTTCGGCAGATACAACACCACCACAAATATCGTGATGTGTGTTTCCCTGTTTATGCTTGCATACCGCTGTGAGGGCATATTTGAAAAACATCCGAAAGTTTTTGCCCCCTTTGAGGCAGCAGGTCAGAACACCATAAGCATATTCTATCTGCACTGGCTGGCAGGAAAACTTGTGCTGCCGATGCTGGATATCCCGGACGGATATGTTGTTTCGGTTATAACAATCGCTCTTATGGTGGCTGTATGCACCGCAGTAAGCATTGTATGCAGAAAAATACCTGTGGTAAAATATATGTTCGGTGTTGTTCCCGCAGCAAAAAGCGGCAAAAACACAGCAGGCGAAAAGGCAGTAAAAGTATAATCTTCTGCAAAAGTGCCGGACCGTAAAATACAATCATATATACAAAAACTCCCGTTCTGCTGAACGGGAGTTTTTTGATGCGGATAAATTATCTGCGTCTTTCTTTGATTTCTGCTTTGATGTAGTCGATAAATGCTTCAACAGGCATAGCATCTTTGAGAATTTCTTTTCTGTCTCGTGGTGCAACTGCGCCTGCTTCTGCTTCCTTGTCGCCAACTACGAGCATATAAGGAACTTTCTGAAGCTGGTTTTCGCGGATACGGTAACCCATTTTTTCGTTTCTGTCGTCAACTGTTGCACGGATGCCTGCTTCTTTAAGCTGGCTGAGAACTTTGTGTGCATATTCTTTGTGTGCTTCGGAAACAGGGATAACAACTGCCTGAACAGGAGCAAGCCATGTTGGGAATGCGCCTGCAAAGTGTTCGATAAGGATACCGATAAATCTTTCGATAGAACCATAAACAACACGGTGAATCATAACCGGACGGTGTTTTTCGCCGTCAGCGCCAACGTATTCCATTTCGAAACGTTCAGGCATCTGCATATCAAGCTGGATTGTACCGCACTGCCATGTTCTGCCAAGAGCGTCGTTGAGGTGGAAGTCGATTTTCGGACCGTAGAATGCGCCGTCGCCTTCGTTTACGATGTAGTCCATACCAAGTTCTTCAAGAGCACCGCGGAGGCCTTCTGTTGCAACTTCCCATTCTTCGTCAGAACCCATGGAGTTTTCCGGTCTTGTGGAAAGTTCTGCATGGTATGTGAGACCAAAGAGGCCGTAAACTTCGTTGAAGAGGCTTACAACACCTTTGATTTCATCACGGATCTGTTCCGGCATCATAAAGATGTGAGCATCGTCCTGGTGGAAGCAGCGTACACGCATAAGGCCGTTCAAGGCACCGGAAAGTTCGTGACGGTGTACAAGGCCTATTTCGCCTGCACGGATTGGAAGGTCACGGTAGGAGTGTGGTTCCATTTTGTAAACAAGGATACCGCCCGGGCAGTTCATTGGTTTAACTGCATAGTCTTCGCCGTCGATTTTTGTTGCGTACATATTGTCTTTGTAGTGATCCCAGTGACCGGAGTTTTCCCACAGTTTTCTGTTGAGGATGATTGGTGTGGAGATTTCCACATAGCCAGCTTTTTCATGGATTTCTCTCCAGTAGTCAAGCAGTGTGTTGTAAACAACCATACCTTTTGGAAGGAAGAATGGGAAGCCTGGGCCTTCATCTGCCATTTCAAAGAGGCGCAGTTCTTTACCAAGTTTTCTGTGGTCACGTTTTTTAGCTTCTTCGAGAAGGTTGAGGTATTCTTCAAGCTGTTTTGCTTTAGGGAAGCTGATAGCGTAGATACGTTTGAGCATCTTGTTTTCGCTGTCGCCTCTCCAGTAAGCGCCTGCTACGGACATAATTTTGAATGCACCGATTTTGCCTGTGGAGAGAAGGTGTGGGCCTGCACAGAGGTCTGTAAATTCGCCGCCCTGTTCGTAGAAGGAGATTTTTTCGCCTTCTGGAAGTTCTTTGATAAGTTCCTGTTTGTATTCGTTGTCAGGATATTTTGCAAGAGCTTCTTCTCTGGAAAGTTCAAAACGGGAGATTGCAAGGTCTTTCTTTGCAATTTCTTTCATTTCTTTTTCCAGTTTTTCAATCATTTCTTCGTCGATAGCAGCATCTGTATCAATGTCGTAGTAGAAGCCGTTGTCGATTGCAGGTCCGATTGTAAGTTTTGCATCAGGAATGAATTTGAGCACTGCCTGTGCAAGAATGTGGCTGGATGTGTGCCAGAATGTCTTTTTGCCTTCCTTGTCATCAAATGTAAGGAATTCAACTTCAGCATCTGCTTCCAGCACATCGCGAAGGTCAGCAAATTCGCCGTTTACCTTTGCAACTGTTGCTTCTTTGTAAAGTTTTGCGCTGAGGCTTTTTGCCAGTTCAGCAAGGCTTGTGCCTTTTGCAACGTCCATTACGCTGCCGTCTTTGAGTGTTACTTTAACCATAGTAATCTTTCCTTTCCCTTTTTCTTTTGGTATATGGTGAGTAATAATTTGAGAATCAGGGTGAGGTTTGCCATAAAAAACAAAAAACACCTTCATCCCAAACGGGATGAGGTGTGCAATAACCCCACGGTTCCACCCGAATTGCAGACATCAGTCTGCCACTCTTAAGGATATAACGGTCCTGCCCGTACACAGTTCACTGTGTCTGCTGTTATGGCGGTACCCTTACTGCTTTGCCGCTTTTTTCCACCAACCAAAAGCTCTCTGTAGGTTCTGCACTGTAAGGACATGTCCATGTCATCGCTTTAATAAACAATATATTATCATCTTAATATTTTTTTGTCAACCTTACTAAGGTTACATTCATATTACAAATTTGTTGCACAAACTTAATACACTATGTATAAATTGCGCACAATATTGCTTGACATTGTATGTCATTTACACTAAAATAATAAGGGTAGTTTTTACTATTTATGATATTTTATCTTTATTTTAAAGTAAATTATAAATAATTTAATACTATTTAAACTTTTTTAAGGAGAACATCTATGTTATCTTATGGCATTACAGCCTTGATAGCAGTTATTGGTGCCGCCGTAGCTGGTTTTATCTGTTTCCAGCTTGGCATTTCTCACAGACGCAAAACAGCCGAAGCAAAAATCGGAAGTGCAGAAGATGAAGCAAAAAGATTAATCAATGATGCTATTAAGACTGCAGAACAAAAACGCAAAGAAGCGCTTTTAGAAGCAAAAGACGAAATTTTCAAGCTCAAAGCGGAAAGTGATAAAGAAATCAAAGAACGCCGCGGCGAAATTTCAAGACAGGAACGCAGATTGAATCAGAAAGAGGAAAATCTGGACAAGAAAACAGAAAATTTAGAGCAGAAAGAACTTGAAGCTAAACAGAAGCAGGAACTTATCGAAGCAAGACTTGCTGAAATTGAGCAGATGAAACAGCGCGAAATTGAAAAACTGGAAGTTATTTCCGGTCTTTCCACCGAAGCTGCAAGGGTTATGATTCTGGAAAAACTGGACGACCAGCTTACACACGAAAAAGCCCTGAAAATCACTCATTACGAAAACCAGCTTAAAGACGACTGCGAGGAACTTGCAAGAGACCTTCTCACACAGACAATCGCAAGATGTGCTGCAGACCACGCACAGGAAGCTGTTGTAAGTGTTGTACCTCTTCCAAGTGACGAAATGAAGGGCCGCATCATCGGCCGTGAGGGCAGAAATATCCGCGCTCTCGAAACAGCAACAGGCGTTGATGTTATCATCGACGACACACCTGAGGCAATCACTCTCTCCAGCTTTGACCCTGTGAGAAGAGAAGTTGCAAGACAGACTCTTGAAAAACTTATTGCAGACGGACGAATCCACCCTGCAAGAATTGAAGAAATGGTTGAAAAGGCACGCAGAGATGTGGACCTTGCAATCAAAAAAGAAGGCGAAAAAGCTATTATGGACGCAGGCGTTCACGGCTTGCACCCTGAACTTGTAAAGCTTATCGGCCGTCTCAAATACCGTACATCCTACGGTCAGAATGTGCTTAAACATTCTTTGGAAGTTTGCTTCCTTTCCGGCCTTATCGCAGGTGAACTCGGCATGGATGTTACACTTGCAAAACGTGCAGGTCTTCTCCACGATATCGGTAAAGGCCTTGACCACGAATACGAAGGCACACATGTTTCCATCGGTGTTGAAATTGCAAAGAAATACCGCGAATCCAATGCGGTTATCCACGCAATTCAGGCTCACCACGGTGATGTTGAAGCAAAAACTCCTCTTGCATTTATCGTTATGGCTGCTGACGCTATCAGCGCAGCAAGACCGGGCGCAAGAAGAGAAAACCTTGAAAACTACATCAAGCGTCTTGAAAAGCTTGAAGAAATCTCCAACAGCTTTAACGGCGTTGAAAAGAGCTTTGCCATCCAGGCAGGCCGCGAAGTGCGCATTATGGTTAAACCTGAAGTGGTTGACGATGACCAGCTTACAATCCTGGCAAGAGACATCGTTTCCAAGATTGAAAACGAACTTGACTATCCCGGCCAGATCAAAGTTAATGTTATCAGAGAAAACCGTGCAGTTGACTTTGCAAAATAGTTTAAAACCGCAAATTATGAGCAGTCTTTCAAAGACTGCTCTTTTTGTTTGTACAGCTTTGTGGTATACTTATCACATACAATAACAAACAGCTATCCGCTGCTGTCTGACAGACGCTTAACTGCGCCTGAAAGATTACCGCGGACACAATATTTGCAGTATGTATCGGAGTAATTTATGAAAATTCTTTTTATAGGCGATGTTGTAGGCGAAAACGGCCAGGACCTGCTGGCAAAGGCTCTGCCGAAGCTCAAGGCAGAACACAAACCTGATGTGACAATTGTAAACGGCGAAAACAGCCATAAAAGCGGTACAGGCATAACCGAAAAGGATGCCCGTTTTCTTTTCGGCTGCGGCGCCGATGTAATCACTGGGGGCAACCATTCCCTGCGCCGCTGCGGCGTTGATTTTTATGAAGAAAACGAATTTGTGCTGTGCCCTGTAAACTTCAATGCGGTAACCGATGAAAGCTGCGGCGTATGCGTGCTGGACATGGGCAGAAACCAGCTTTGCGTTGTGAGCCTTATCGGCACAGTTTTTCTTGACGCCAACAGAAGCCCTTTCTTTGAAATGGACAGGATAATAAAGAAATACGGACATATGCCCATTTTTGTGGATTTTCACGCTGAAGCAACCAGCGAAAAATATGCCCTTGCCCATTATCTTGACGGAAAGGTATCTGCTGTTGTGGGCACGCATACCCATGTGCAGACAAACGATGAACAGATTCTGCCAAAGGGCACCGCATATATCTCTGATGCCGGCTGTGTATGTGCGCTGGACAGTGTGCTTGGTATGAAGAAGGAAGCCTGCATAGAAAAGCAGAAATATCTTTGTCCCGTTAAATTCGAGGTAAAGTCCGGCGAAGGATTTGTCAACGGTGTACTGATAGAAACAGACCCCGGAACAGGCAACAGTACATCTGTTGAAAAAGTTCATATAAAATTCAATTAGCAGCCCTTTAAAAGAATCTGCTTTGGCTTTATAATAATACTGTAATATATTGTTGTTCTCTGATTTACCGCTGATTTCAGGGCAATAATAAATGAAAGTATATGACAACCTGCCAAAGGAGATTATCAATAAATGGAAGTATTAAAAGTTTCATCCAAGTCCAACCCTGTTTCTGTTGCAGGTGCAATTGCAGGCATTATCAGAGAAAAACAGATTGTTGAAGTGCAGGGTATCGGCGCAGGTGCTGTAAACCAGGCACTTAAATCCATTGCTGTTGCAAGAGGATATGTTGCACCAAGCGGATATGATCTTGTTTGTACACCTGCTTTCTCTTCCGTTGATGTGGACGGAGAAAGCAAAACAGCCATGAAGTTAATTGTCGAAATCAGATAGACCTTTTAAAATTACTTAACAAAGAGCCCGCATTCTGTGCGGGCTTTTTGCTTTGTACTTTCATTTGACTTGCTGCACTTTATTGGGTTATACTTAATCTGATAAAGATATTTTCAGTTAAAGGTGATTGTATGAATCCTGTCAGAATCATTCTGGATAAAATATATCCGTTTATAGAACCTGTCATAATAAAACAGAACTCGGTAACAGTTTCGCCCGCCGACCTGTTTTTTGCACAGACAAAGGACGGCGTTTTCTGCCGCCCGGATATGATTGTCAGATATCTGTTTATCGAAAACTATTTTGGCAAAAACAGCTGCGGCAAAAAACTTTACACAAAGATGCAGACCGCCAGAATAAACGAAACCGACGAGCCTGTAAAGCGTTTTAATGCTCTTATTGATTCCTACGAAAAAAACGGCTACAATCCCGATTCGTATATTATGGTAAAACAAAATCTTTCCATACGCAATGGTTCCCACCGCGGCGCCCTTGCTCTTTATTACAATACTCCTCTAACCTGCTTTGTGGAAAAGGACAACAGCTTTGTTAGATATGAGCTCAGCTGGTTCAGAGAAAACGGCTTTGAGGATGATGAAATCCGACTGATTACCGATAAGACAGACGAACTTTACAGATACTGCAATGCTCCGCTTAATATATTTCTTTTTGACAGCGCCGCAAAGTGTGCAGACAGTATTGCCGAAGCACTTGGATGTTTTGGTACTGTAAAAGAGATTTTCAGATACAGATTTCAGAAAAACCAGCTGAAGAGCATCGGCAAAGCCTTTGCTCTGCAGAACGGCAACAGGAAAAATCTGCTTAGTATGTGCTGCTGTTACAGTAATATTTCTGTAATAAAGCTTGTACTCAACCAGCCGGAAATAAAATATACCCACAGTAATAAGCAGGTATTTTTCAAACAATACGATGAAATAAAAAAGTTGCTGCACAGCACCTTTGGCAAGGAGTTTTCTTCCCTTGCGGTTATTCCGCACAATTTTGACGATAACAGTTTTTTTGACGAAATTTCAGACCTGTTAAACAGCCACAGCAATCCGAAAAATATAATATGAGGTAAAATATGTCTTCCCCTTTATACAGACTTATTCAGCCAACGCTGTACAAGATGAACACAATAACAACTTCCCCTGCTGACCTGCTTTTTCTGCAGGTTTTTGATGGTGAATACTGCCATCCCGACACAATTGTCAAATATCTTTATATAGAAAATCATTACGGCATAAACAGTTTTGGCAGAGATTTGTATATAAAACAGCAGCTTGCCCGCGGAAAAGAAAAGAACACATCTGCAATTACCGATAAATTTGACAGACTGATAAAATCCGTTGAAGAAAACGGGTTCAATACAGATTACGCCATTGGTGTTGACAAAAACTTTTATCTTCGCGACGGTTCACACCGCAGTGCAATGAGTCTTTTCCTCAATCTGGAAGAGGTGCGCGTAAACTACATCAATATGGAATACCCCAGAAACTACAGATATTCCTGGTTTACTGAACACGGATTTACTGAAACCGAAATCGCCCGGATAAAAAACAAGGCAGACCAGCTTATGGACAAAGCCAACGCGCCTTTGAATATTGTACTTTTCGGCAGCTGCTGTGATGAATCCGAATTCATCTGCGAAGTTTTGAAGGAATATGGCGAGGTTATCAGCTGTACACAATATACTCCCGATGAAATAATGTGCTACAACATCTGCAGGGAGCTGATTGACGCATCCGATCTTTATGGCAAAAAGCACGATGCAACGGTCAATGTAAAAAACTCCCGCATAGCGGTTATACAGCTTAAACTTTCCTTTCCGCATATGACCACTGCTGAAAACGATGAAATAAAGCTGCTTAAACGTATTATAAGTTATAGAATACCTGTTATAAAACAATCTCAGGAGATGCGTACCTCTCTGACAGATAAAACCTTTGTGAAAGACTCTCAGCTTTTCATTCCACTCAATTTTTATCAAAACAGCAGATTCAATACCATACTGAAACTTTTAAACAAATAACAATGTTTCAAAAAGGAGACAAATATGGCCAATCCTATTTATAAAATATATGTAAAAACAAGCAATGTTATTGCCAGATCCCCTGTTTGCAAAAAATTGCTCAATTACGTATATCCTGTAATACAGCCGATAATGCAGAAGGCAAACACATTTTACATATCCACTTCTGATTTTCTGTTTTTACAGCATAAAAACGGCGTTTTTATCCGACCTGATATGATTGTAAGATATATGTTTCTTGAACAGCATTACGGAAAAGCTGATTTTTCTCTGGATGCAGTCAGCATTTATGAAAAGATGCAGAAACCACGCCAGAAAAACAATACAGCTCAATTTATGACAGAAAAATTTTACCGTCTGATAGAATCCTATGAAAAAATAGGCTATGACAGTTCTTCTGCTGTTTCGGTAGATAAAAATCTGCTTATCCGCGACGGCTCCCACCGCACTGCTTTTGCTCTGTATTTTGACCTTCCTGCCATTCCTGTAAACCGCACAAACAATGCTCTTCCTACAGATTACAAAAATGACCTTTTCGATAAGGCCGGGTTCACAGATGAAGAAAAGCAGTGTATATACAACAAACTTTCCCAGCTGCTTGACAAACACAATCAGCCTATCCGCATTGTTCTCCCTTGCGACGCGGAAAACTGCATTGACAATATATGTGCTGATCTTGAATTGTTCGGAAAAATTGTCGGTGTGCAAAAGCACCTCTGTGACAGCAACCAGTATAATGACTTGTGCAAAGCCATGAACAAAACTAAAAACATTCATGCAAAAGCTGAAAATCCTGTATATATTGTCAGTCTCAAACTCAACAGTGTTGCATACGCTCCCCTTGACAATCCTAAAAAACCTGTTATTCAGGCAACAAATGATATCAAAAAGCTTCTTGCATCAAAATATATATCAGCCGCTGATGCCGCTTTTGACAAAGTTGCTGTTCCGTGTAATTTTATGGAAAACAGCAATATTGTTAAAATCTTAAAATCTGCTGAAAATCTTTATGCTAAACTATAAATCCAGACCGCCCGCATCCGGGCGGTTTTGCTTTATCAGTACATTGTTTTAACAATTTATCCACATTTTATATGGACATTTTGCACATAATTACAAAATGGTTACAAATTTATTTGTGGTTTTGTTAAAAAAACATTTTTTACTATATACAGAATTTGTGAAAAGTTGTATAATATATCTGTATTATGGGTTAATATCGGTAGAAATTACTTATAATAAATCAATCTATGAAAATCAAAGGAGCACGTTATGATTAAATTTTACACTCCATTGGGCAAAGTAAGCCTTACAAACGATTATTTTGCAGGTCTTGTCGGCAACGCAGTTACAAGCTGCTATGGTGTTGCAGGTATGCACTGCGCAGGTGCTGCTGACAGCGTAAAGACACTTATCTTTGGCAGCAACATTCCTGAAAAAGGCGTTGTTGTAAGCGAACATAACGGCGAGCTTGTTATTGATTTGCATATCAAAGTTCTCTTCGGTCTCAACATTGCTGCTATCGTACAGAGCATTACAAACAAGGTGCGCTATGTTGTGGAAGAAGCTACAAATCTTAAAGTGCATAAAATTAACGTTTCTGTTGACGACATCGTGGCAGAATAACTGACTTGAATATTTATAAGGTGGAAAATAACAAATGATAACAGGTAAAATTCTCAGAGACAGTATTATCTCCGGCGCAAATTTACTCATCAGCAAAAAAGCAAGCGTTGACGAACTCAACGTATTTCCTGTTCCGGACGGCGATACAGGTACAAATATGTCTATGACAATCGGTGCTGCAAAAAGAGACCTTGCAGGTCTTCCTGACGACTGCACTGTAGAAAAAGTTGCAGCTGTAACAGCTTCCAGCATGCTTCGCGGTGCAAGAGGCAACAGCGGCGTTATCTCCTCTCTGCTTTTCCGCGGCTTCTCCAAAGCTCTCAGCGGCAAGACAGAAGCAACAGCACAGGACCTTGCAGCTGCTCTCAGAAGCGGCGTTGACGCAGCATACAAAGCTGTTATGAAACCGACAGAAGGCACAATGCTTACAGTTGCACGCGTTGCCTGCGAAAAAGCAGAAACAATGCCTGAAGAAAATGACGAAGTTGCACTGTGGAGCGCAGTTGTTGACGCTGCACAGGCTGCTCTTGACTATACACCAGAACAGCTCCCTGTTCTCAAAAAAGCAGGTGTTGTTGATGCAGGCGGTCAGGGCGTTGTTTACATCTTCCGCGGTATGCTCCAGTATCTCCGCGACGGCGTTATGGTTGAAGGCGAAGCTGTGGAAGGCAAAACTTCCGGTCAGACATACGCACCAAAAGGTATCTACTCCAAAGACCTTTCCGAAAATGACGGTGAAGACGAACACGGCTACTGCACAGAATTTATCGTTTACAAAAATAAGGCTGCTTCTGCAGAAAGACTCCGTGCTTACCTTGAAGCAATCGGCAACAGCGTTGTAGTTGTTGAAGATGATGAAATCATCAATGTCATGTTCACACAGAAGACCCTGGCCGTGCACTGAGCGAAGCTGTGCGCCACGGTGCTATGACAAACCTGAAAATCGAAAATATGGATATGCAGGTTGAAGCTATCGAAGAAAAAGGCAAAGGTCTTGAAAAGGAACAGGCAGACGCAGAAAGCGACTCCAAGTTCAAATATGCAGCAGTTGATGCTGATATGCCATTTGGTTTTGTTGCAGTTGCTGCAGGCGAAGGCCTTGAAAGCATCTTCTCCGACCTTGGTGTAAACGCAGTTGTTACAGGCGGCCAGACAATGAACCCATCCACAGATGACATTCTTCAGGCTGTACAGAGCGTACCTGCAAAGACAGTTTTCGTTCTTCCAAACAACAAGAACATCATTATGGCTGCTGAACAGGCTGCAAGCATTGCAGACAGAGAGGTAGTTGTTCTTCCTACAAGAACAATTCCGCAGGGTATCACATCCATGCTCAACTTTGACCCTGATATGGATGCAAAACAGAACACAATCAATATGAACATCGCTGCACAGAATGTTCAGACAGGTTCTGTTACATTTGCTGCAAGAAACAGTGACTTTGACGGCCACAAAATCAAAGAAGGCGAAATTCTTGCCCTTGAAAACGGCAAGCTCTCCTTTACAGAAAAGAGCATTGAAAAAGCAGCAATCAAGCTGACAAGAAATATGGTTAAAAAGGATACAAACTTCATCACAGTTATCTATGGTGAAGGCATCAGCGAAGATGATGCAAACGCAGTTTGCGAAGGTATCCGCGCTAAAGTAGGCAAAAACATTGAAGTAAGCGCAATCAAAGGCGACCAGCCTGTTTACTACTACTTTATTTCCGTAGAATAATAATTATCCTGTAATAAAATTATGGACTGCCCGATGGGCAGTCCATTTTTTGTATAAAAAATTTTCTTTTATAAGAATCTTTTATCTGTTTGCAAAATTGAAATTTATCTGATTCCTTCCCATTCATCCATAAACTCAGAAATATAATTTCTCATATATCTTTCTCTGTCCTGAGCAATAAGCTTCGCCACATCCGTATTCATTAAATCTTTTAATTTAAAAAGTTTTTCATAAAAATGATTGATTGTTGTAGAAATATGATTGCGGTATTCTTCGGCATCCATATCTAAATTTGGACTAATATCGGGATTATACATTTCTCTATTATGATTTCCACCATAAGCAAAAGCTCTGGCTATTCCGATAGCCCCTATTGCATCTAGTCTGTCTGCATCCTGCACACATTTTCCTTCCAAT
>JAFSCM010000097.1 GCA_017436765.1 Oscillospiraceae bacterium | reverse complement strand
GCTGTCCGCATAGCATTTGTGGCCTATGAAAACTACAAGATGCTTCTTCGCTCCGAGGGTGAAAAGGCACTGAGCTTTGCAAGGGAAAACGGCAACCGCATTATGATTCTTGCAGGCAGACCGTACCACATTGACCCCGAAATAGGTCACGGTATAGACAAACTGGCAACAAGTCTGGGATTTGTTGTTGTAAGCGAAGACAGTGTGGCACACCTTGCTCCTGTGCAGTATGTAAAGGTTCTTGACCAGTGGACATTCCACGCAAGACTTTACCGCAGTGCAAGATATGCTGTAGAACACGATGATGTGGAACTTGTTCAGCTGGTAAGTTTCGGCTGCGGTGTTGATGCCATCACAACAGACGAAGTACGCAGTATGCTGGAAGAAAACGGCAAATATTATACACAGATTAAAATTGACGAAATTACAAACCTTGGGGCTGTAAAAATACGTCTGCGCAGCCTGCTTGGTGCTCTGGAGGAAAAGAAATAGTATGCAGGACAGAAGTTTTGTTCCTTTCACCGAGGAAATGAAAAAAGACTATACCATTCTTGTACCTAATATGCTTCCTATACATTTCAAGCTGTTGATCAGCCTTTTCAAAGCAAACGGGTACAATGTTGAACTGCTTGAAACAACAGGTCCGCAGATTGCGGAAACAGGGCTTAAATACACCCATAATGACACCTGCTACCCTGCCATCCTTGTTGTTGGACAGATGATGGATGCGCTTTTATCCGGCAGATACGACCTTGACAAGACTGCTCTGATTATGTTCCAGACAGGCGGCGGCTGCCGTGCCTCCAACTATATTTCCCTTATCAGAAAAGCTCTGAAAAAGGCAAATATGGAACAGGTGCCTGTTATAAGCCTTAACTTTTACGGTATGGAAAACCATCCGGGCTTTAAACTTACACCAAAAATTCTGCACAGTATGATTTATGCTGTATGCTACGGTGACCTTATTATGAGCCTTGTAAACCAGGTTCGCCCTTATGAAACAAACAAAGGCGAAGCAGAGGCCCTGGCTGACAGATGGACAGAAAAGCTGGGTACTGAACTGGCAACCGAAAAAATCCGTTACCGCATAATAAAGAAAAACTATAAAGCAATCATAGCTGATTTTGCAAAAATCCCTATGGTAAAAACAAACAGACCAAAGGTTGGCATTGTAGGCGAAATTTTTGTAAAATATTCCCCTCTTGCCAACAACGACCTTGAACGTTTCCTTATAAAAGAGGGTGCTGAAGTTGTTGTTCCGGGGCTTATCGACTTCTGTCTTTATGCAATCTACAACAGCATTATGGACTACAGGCTGTACGGCAAAAACAGAAAGACATATCTTATCTGGAAGTTTGCATTCTGGCTGTTCAACAAGAAGAAGAACGATATTTCAAAACTCATTGTTGAAGAAGGCACCTTTGACGGCTGGACAGAGTTTGACAAAATTATTGATATCGCAGCAGGTGTTATCAGCCTTGCCGTTAAGATGGGCGAAGGCTGGCTGCTGACCAGCGAAATGGTGGAACTTGCCGAAAGCGGATGTTCAAATATTGTTTGTACGCAGCCATTCGGCTGTCTGCCAAACCACATCTGCGGCAAAGGTATGATGAAACCGCTTAAGGAAATTCTTCCTGATATCAACATCGTTGCCATCGACTATGACGCAGGTGCAAGCCGTGTAAACCAGGAAAACCGTCTTAAGCTTATGCTTGCCAACGCAAAAAGAATTGCTGAAAAAAACAGTGAACCGTCAGAAACATACGGTGAAACAGTTGCAGCATTATAACTTCACAATATTTTCAAACTCAATCAGGTAATAAAAATGGAAAACATCTCACAAAGCATAAAGTGTCTGAGTGATATTATTGAAAAAACAGCCAACCATAAGCTGTCCGCCTATAACATCACTATCGGTCAGGCAAAAATTCTTATGATGCTTAAAGAAACCGAACATATTTCTTTAAAAAATCTGGAAAAATTATTCAATGTTACTCAGGCAACAATGCAGGGCACAATATCCCGTATGGAAAAGAAGGGATATATATGTACTGTATATATGGCAGGCGACAAAAAGAACAAATATGTTGTACTTACAGAGTACGGCAGACAGTTGAGCGAAAACATAGTAAAGACTATAAATGATATGGACCAGCTGCTTGTATCCTCCCTTACCGATGATGAAGCAAAGGAATTTATGCGTATTCTCGGCAAAATGCACTCTTCTGTATGTTAGGATCTGATTTCTGCATAGCTTAATTATATTGAAAATTCAGGTTTAAACCATTCTTTCTTCATAAACAAGATAAGGCAGATACACGATTGTTTTCGTGTATCTGCCTTTCTTTTATATACAAATAGTATCGTTACACTTTGTGTATATCAATGCCTTTTATGAGCAATTCAGCTGCAAAAGCTGTAATGTGAAAATGATTTTTCCTGTATCGGACATACTGCCTGATACAGTGGTTAATTATAATATGATACAGGATATGTTTTATTAAACAGTTAAGCCCCTCTGCCATAGCAGAGGGGCTTGTATACTGTGTTTAATTATCGTACTGACGATTCGTTAAAATTATTCGATAACTTTAACAACAACGCCGGAACCTACTGTTCTGCCGCCTTCACGGATAGCAAAACGGAGACCTTCTTCGATAGCGATTGTTGTGATAAGTTTAACTTCCATTTCAACGTTGTCACCAGGCATACACATTTCTGTGCCTTCTGGAAGTGTGATAACACCTGTAACGTCTGTTGTTCTGAAATAGAACTGTGGACGGTAGTTGTTAAAGAATGGTGTGTGACGGCCGCCTTCGTCTTTTTTAAGAACGTAAACCTGACCTACGAAGTGTGTGTGTGGTTTGATGGAGCCTGGTTTGCAGAGAACCTGACCACGTTCGATTTCGCTTCTCTGAACACCACGGAGGAGAGCACCTACGTTGTCGCCAGCTTCTGCGAAGTCAAGAAGTTTACGGAACATTTCAAGACCTGTACATGTTGTTTTTCTGATTTCTTCAGAAAGACCAACGATTTCAACTTCTTCGCCAACTTTGATTGTACCACGTTCTACACGGCCTGTAGCAACTGTACCACGACCTGTGATTGTAAATACGTCTTCAACTGGCATAAGGAATGGAAGGTCAGATTTTCTTTCTGGTGTTGGGATGTAGCTGTCAACAGCGTCCATAAGGTCAAGGATACATTTGTATTCTGGAGCGTTTACGTCGTTGGAAGTACATTCAAGAGCAACAAGACCGGAACCCATAACGATTGGTGTGTCGTCGCCTGGGAATTCGTATTCGTTGAGAAGGTCACGGATTTCCATTTCTACGAGTTCGAGAAGTTCTGGGTCGTCAACCTGGTCAACTTTGTTCATAAATACAACGATGTAAGGAACACCAACCTGACGGGAGAGAAGGATGTGTTCTCTTGTCTGTGGCATTGGGCCGTCAGCTGCAGAAACAACGAGGATAGCACCGTCCATCTGAGCAGCACCTGTGATCATGTTTTTAATATAGTCAGCATG
>JAFSCM010000096.1 GCA_017436765.1 Oscillospiraceae bacterium | reverse complement strand
TTTTTGCACCAATCCAGAAGCTTTCTTCTTTTGTTGGAGCGAATCCTAAATGTCCGTTCGAGCAATGGATTCTAAGAGTTTCTTTTGACATAGATAATTCCTCCTTGTATGTTTAAAAAACCGATTGTCTTGCTATAATGTTGTTATAACAAGTTTATGAGTATATAATAGATATTCCCTCCCCTTTTGTCAACGGAATTTGGTCAAGTTTTACCTTTCACATAAATAAAAATTCTGCTTTTGTTCAAAAAAACAACAAAAATTTATACAATCCTGTCAACTTGTTATAACCGTTTTCCATACTTTTCCTCTGCGGTATGTGCGATGCACCCTGATATTAATTAAAATCAGTTTTATCCCATCGGAATCCGGGCATTTCTAACAAAAATATACAAAATATATAAAATACTTAATAAAACAAACCAGACATCAAGATTTCTTCTGTTGCAAACCGCTGTATACGGTGTGTTTTTATATTTTCTCATCCGTGAATATGCCATCAGATGTTATGCCGCTCTGTATTCACTTTTCTGATGCACATCTGATGCTCATCCCTTTGGCGGTATATATATTATACATATATGACATATATTATTAATAAATGCAGTTAACAAAAAACAGACTGCGGGACAACAATGTCTCACAGTCTGTTTTAATGTATTGTTGGGCATTAATTATTTATCGGTTTTCTGCCAGATATTCTTCTGCCATATGGGCTGCGGCTGCGCCGTCGGAAACCGCAGTCACAACCTGACGCAGCATTTTTGTGCGCACATCGCCTACGGCAAATACGCCGCCGATGTTTGTTCTTGTGCTTTCGTCTGCCACGATGTATCCGCTGCCGTCCAGCTGAAGCTGCGATTTCACCAGCTCTGTTGCAGGCTTGCGGCCGATGCTTACAAACACGCCGTCACAGTCTATCTGTTTTTCTTCACCGCTGTTAACATTCTTTACCACAACACCGCTTACCTTGTCGCCGTGAAGTATCTTTTCCACTGTACTGTTCCAGCAGAACTCCACATTTTCCGCATTCATAAGCGGCTGGTGATAAATTTTTGTTGCGCGCAGGGTATCGCGGCGATGCACCACAATAACCTTTTCAGCCACACGGCTCAACAGCAGAGCATCTGCTGCCGCCGAGTTGCCGCCGCCTACCACAACAACCGTTTTTCCTTTGTAGAACATGCCGTCGCAGGCTGCGCAGTAGGCAACGCCACGGCCGATAAGGCTCTGTTCTTCCGCAAGGCCAAGTTCCCTTGGGCTTGCACCTGTGGCGATAACCACAGTTCTGCCGTAAAAATCGCCTTCGCTGGTTTTCACAGCCTTTGGCTCTGCGGCAAGGTCAGCTTCATAAACTTCGGCATATTCTGTCACCGCGCCGAAGCGTTCTGCCTGAGCCTGCATCTTTGCAGCCAGTTCAAAGCCGTCAACGCCGTCCTCAAAACCCGGATAGTTGTCTATCTGTGTGGTAAGGGCCATCTGTCCGCCTGCAGAAAGTTTTTCCAGCACGGCAACTGTGAGCCCTGCCCTTGCGGCATACAGAGCCGCTGTGTAACCGCCCGGACCGCCGCCGATTATAAGCATATCGTAAACTTTAGTCATAGTTTCTGCCTCCTATGCCATATTTTCTGCAATAAAGCTGTCTATTGCCGCTTTGGACGGCGGGTTTGTAACCGATGCAACAACCTTGCCTTTTCTGAAAAGCACAAGTGTCGGGATAATTTCTATTCCAAGCTGGTCGGACATACCTTCGTCCTGGTCAACATTTATCTTCACCGCTTCCAGCACATCTTTGTACTGCTCTGCGATTTTGTCAAATACCGGAGCAATTCTGCGGCAGTATCCGCACCAGGGTGCCCAGAAGTCCACAAGTACAGGTTTATCCCCGTTTATAAGCTGTTCCAACTGTTTTCTGTCTGTATTCAAAGCTGCCATAATGAAAGCTCCTTTCTGTTTATGTTTTCTGTGATTATATTATAACCTGAAAAAAATATTTTTTAAAGTGACTGTGTCACCTATGTTCTTGCCATACCGTCTACGCTGAGCACAACACCTGTAATGTAGCTTGCCTCGTCGGAAGCAAGGAACACAAAGGCGTTTGCAATATCTTCAGGTTTTCCGATGCGACGCAGGGGAATCTGCTTTGTAAGCGGCTCGATAACCTCTTTCGGCACCGATTTCATCATATCTGTTTCGATAATTCCCGGGGCAACTGCATTTACCCGGATACCTTTTGGACCAAGTTCCCTTGCGAGGGAAACAGTGAGGCCGTTGACCGCAAACTTGCTGGCAGGATAAGCAAACCCGCTGGGCTGTCCTGAGATGCTTACCATTGAGGATGTGGAAAGTATTACACCGCCACCCTTTGCAACCATACAGTCTATGGCTGCCCTTGTGGCGTTGAAAACACCTTTCACATTAAGGTCCATAACCTTGTCAAAGGTTTCTTCGGTATATTCTGTAAACGGAGTGCTTTCGCTGACACCTGCATTGTTTACAAGTATATCCACACAGCCGTATTTTATGCTTACCAGCATAAAGGCTTCCTTTACGGCTTCAAGACTGGAAAGGTCCGGGCTGATGCCGTCCACCACGCTGCCGGGATATTTTTCCCGCAGCTTTGCCGCTGCCCTGTCAGCTGACTGCTGGCTTGAAGCTGTGATGATAACCTTTGCCCCTTCGGCAAGGAACTTTTCCGCTGTGGCAAAACCGATGCCGCGGCTGCCGCCTGTGATTATGGCAATTTTGTCTTTAAGTCTCATAAATCTGCCTCCCCGTCTTTATTCTTTGACTATAATTTACCATATCCTTATGCTTTTTTATGTAACGCAGTCACATTTTATGCCCCATTCCCTTTATTGACAGGTAAAATCTTCTATTTTATAATGAAATTACAAATTACAGGGAGGGCAGGTATATGACTCTTACAGATGCCAGCTTTACATTTCTGCACCGTATTGAAGAAATTGAACTTAATATTGCCGACAAGCGCTGGCAGTCTGCCCTTGCGCTGAGCCTTACTCTGCCCGATATCTGCGGCGGTATTGCTTTTCCCGAAATTGTAAAGCGCTACCGTGACGGACGGGTTATGCTGGACAGGCAGAAAAAGCCCACAAGGGATGTGGGCGGCCAGTATATCCGCTGGTTTGACAGCTTTGCCGCACCTTTCTTCAAGCTTAATGAGGAAGATGAAAAATCCTATATCTGCGGTGAAAGATGCTGGCAGCTGAGATGCGAGTACCTGCATCAGAACAAGGGCTTTATCAATGACGAAAGCGAGGAGAATGTGCGCTTTCACCTGGGTGTAAACTGCGGAAGTTCGGTGTGCGGCTTTGACAGTGCACAGCAGAACGGAGACAGCCTGGACATAAGAATTGACATTGAACAGTTCTGTCTGCGCATGTGCAGGGCGGCGAGAAAATATTACGACGATTTCCATACAGAAAAGGATTTCAGTCTTTACAACACACCTGTGCTGGATTTTATTGCCGCTGTACAGCCTGACGGAAAAGATGTGACAGCAAACACGGACGGCAAACCGGAGGAATGTCCCTGCGGCCTGCAGACTGCCGGTGCCCCAAAGGCCGACGACAGTGCTGCAGGGAAAAGCCTGTGGCAGAGACTGTTTAAAAAATGATATTAGATATATAACAATATATAAATGATATGTAAAGATATATAAAGATGTTTTTTGCAGCTGTCTTGCTGCAGAAAGCATCTTTTATTGTTTTATTATCCCCAAATTCTGTGGACAACCCCTTTAAAATATAGTATGATATATATGTTGAATTATGTCCATTTAACCGGAGGAATTATATATATGAAACTTGGTATCGTAGGTTAAATGCCTGTTTCATATCTCAATATACCTTTATAAAGCTCAATAAAACCCATATTTGCGTACTTTTTCGTTACATAAATCCATGTACCTACATATACTTTCATGGCAAATTGGTGCGGAATTGGTGCGGCGTATGGAAATCAACACTCGGGAAACGGGGTTCATCACGACAGATTAAAATAATCTGTAAGGAGATTGAAACCGTGAGC
>JAFSCM010000095.1 GCA_017436765.1 Oscillospiraceae bacterium | reverse complement strand
TAAACGGCGGTGTATCCACCGAGAACTTTGAATATCTGGGTATGGATATATCCTTTGCTGGCCAGCCGTCCTCCGTTTACAACGGGCTCAGTGACAGTGCGGAGATTCCGTTTATAATCACAGACGGAGATGCAGACATCACAGGCGGAGGTTCATCACAGGTTGCCTATTCCGCTGTTTCGGGCAGATATCTTGCAGGGCAGATGAACTACACCGATAAAAACGGAACAAAACAGCCTGCGGTGTTCTACAATACAGGCAATATCCTGAAAGCCTGTGCTGATATTGCAGATAAACATAACGACGCAGAGCTTGCACAGTTTTATACCGAACTGTTCAGAAACTGGCTTTCATCAGCACATCCCGGAGCAAAGGATATTGACAATCAGGGCTTTGCGGTAAAATAAAGACAAAAAAACTCTCACCCCGAAAATGGTGAGAGTTTTTTGCTGTTATTTTTTCTTTAATATTTTTACTGCAATCTTCAGCAGGCTGACGGTTTTTCTTATGCCAATCAGTCTGTACAAAAGATAAACAGGTGCGTGGCTGCTTCTGCCGACAGGCAGTCTGCGGATATCTTTTTCAAAAAAGTCTTCCAGCAGGCATACCAGCTTTTCAATCTCATCATCGCTGCGGTACAGCGGCAGGCCTATAATGCTGTATCGCACACTCGTAAGAAACCGTTCCTTTTCAAGTTCCAGTGCCTTTCTGCCTTCGGCGGTAAGGTTGAAAAACTTTGAATCGCAGTAGAAAAAGTTATGCCACCTTGAGAATACACTGGTTATGGCTTTGTAGCTCCACACAGTAGATACAGAACCTTCTCTGCTTTTGTAGTAATGGAAGGAGAAAAAGTCTGCATAGGCCACCTTTTCTGCCTTGAAATTCACATTGAAGATAAATTCACTGTCCTCGTTTGCAACCAGACGGTTGGAGAACATTATGCCGCTTTTCTGCAGAAATTCTGTACGGAAAAATTTTGTCATAATAAGGTCAACTGTCTTTCTGCTGGACCACAGCCGAATCCAGTTGTCTTCACGGCTTACATCAGGGTTGTGATATTCGCTTCCCGGATATTCACAGTGGTACTCTATTCTTTTATCCCCGATGGTTTTCAGATAACCTGTGTTGAGTACATCAGGATAATCATTTTTTGCTATGGCCTCAAAGGCCTGCTGCAGCACATCTTCCAGCATAAAGTCATCGCTGTCCAGAAAAAACAGATATCTGCCCTCTGCAAAGGTGATAACGGTGTTTCTTGCAGCGGAAACACCGCAGTTTGCCCTGCGTATAATCTTTATGCGGCTGTCTTTTTCTGCATAGCTGTCAAGGATATCAATGCTGCCGTCGGGAGAGCCGTCATCCACAGCTATAATCTCAAAATCATCAAAGCTCTGGCAGAGCACACTGTCCAGACATTTTGACAGATATTTTTCCACATTGTATACGGGAATACCTATTGTGAAAAAAGGTTGTTTATTCATAATAAATCCTTCCGGTTCTATTCAATAATCTCTACGCCGAGACCTTTTATAACTTCAACAGCGTGTGTCTGCATATCACCCACTGCCGCACAGGCATCAAGGTGCAGGCTGAGTTTTGCTTTTTTGAAATGTGTCTGACACAGCACAATATTGGAGATAACGCAGATGTTTGTAACAACACCGCAGAATTCAATTTCATCAGGGTCGCCGCCAAATGCATCTTCTATTGCATCACACAGCTTGTCACAGCCGAAATCACCTTTTTCAAGGATGATAACATTGGGGTTTACAGTTTCTTCGAACACCTTGAGTTCTCCGAAAAGCTGATGGCCCTTTGTGCCTTTTATACAGTGTTCAACAGGCAGAAATCTGCCTTCCCGGGTGGAGAGATAGTCCGTGTCGTGGGTGTCCTTGGTGAATACAACAAGGTCTCCCTTTTTCAGGGCATTTACAACAAGGGAATAGATGTTTCCGGCAATGTTTTCGCTCTGGTTAAAACCCAGGGAACCGTCAACAAAATCGTTCTGATAGTCAACAACAACCAATACTTTTCTCATAATGCACCTCCGGTGATATACATTTTCAATATTAATATACCATATATAAGATAAAAATAACACCTGTAAAAATTACAATTTATGTACATTTATTGCATTGAATATGAAAATATGTTACATTTATAGAATAAAGTGATTTGATTTCTTCAAAGAAAGAGAAACGGAGAAAATTATGTACAGCGATATCATAATGAATAATATAAAATATTTCACTCTGCTTTCCAGAGACTATCCCAATGTACAGCGTGCAGCTTCCGAGATTATCAGTCTGGAAGCAAGGCTGAAACTGCCTAAGAGCACAGAGATGTATATGAGCGATATTCACGGCGAGCACGAGGCTTTTTCCCATATCCTCAATAACGCATCAGGTGTTATCAGGGAAAAAATTGATGTGGCCCTTGAAGGCCGCACCACACCGGAAGAGAATGCTGTTCTTGCTACACTTATCTACTATCCTGTCCAGAAGCTGGAGGAGATAAAGCAGGAACAGGAGGATATGAACAGCTGGTACAAAACCACCCTTTACCGCCTTATAGATGTGTGCCGCCATGTTGCAAGTAAAAATACACGCCAGTGGGTGCGTCAGGCTATTCCCGAAGAATACGCATTTATCATTGACGAGCTGCTCCATGCCCACTTTGAAGACCACAACAAAGAGTTCTACTACAACCAGTTTGTTACAGCAATCATCGAAAACAAAACAGCGGATGATTTTATCGTGGCAATATCCACCGTTATCAAGCGTCTTGCGGTGCACCGCCTGCATATAGTGGGGGATATCTTTGACCGCGGCGAACGCCCTGACATAATTATTGAAAAGCTTATGGAGCATCACGCAGTTGATATACAGTGGGGCAACCACGATGTACTGTGGATGTGCGGCGGCACAGGCAACCCGCTGGGCGTTGTCAGCGTTGTGCGCATCTGTGCAACATACAACAACCTTGATGTACTGGAAACAGGTTACGGCATCAACCTTCGACCCCTTGCAATATTTGCGGAAAAACACTACAGTGACTGTCCTGTGTTTATGCCACGCGGTGCAAACCCTGAAGATGAAGATTCAAAGCTGGTTGCAAAAATGCACAAGGCAATCTCAATTATAATGTACAAACTTCAGTGTCAGGTTATCGCCCGCAATCCGTGTTTCTATATGGAAGACCGCTGTCATCTGCTTCATATTGACTACAAAAACGGAACCCTGGAACTGGGCGGCGAAACCCATCCGCTGCTGGACTGTGATTTTCCTACAATAGACCCTGCCGACCCATCAAAACTCACTTCTGAAGAAGAAACGGTTGTAAACAAACTCTGCCGCAGCTTTATCGAATGTGAAAAACTGCAGCAGCACATCCGCTTCCTTTATGCGAAAGGTGCGGCATATAAAGTGGAAAACGGAATGCTTATGTTCCATGGTGCAATTCCGCTCAATGAGGACGGCTCCTTCCGCGAAATTTTCTTCGGCGGCAAAGGCTACAAGGGCAAGGCACTTCTGGACTACTGCGACAAGATGGCCCGTGTTGCTTACTTCGGCGAAGACGGCACATACGAAAAACAGCTGGGTCAGGACCTGCTGTGGTATCTCTGGTGCGGCAAAAACAGCCCTATGTTCGGCCGCAGCAATATGACAACCTTTGAACACGCATTTCTGGAAAATCCTCTGCTTTCAATCGAGCACAAGGACCCATACTATACATACTGGGAAGACCCTGATGTTGCAGAAAAAATCCTTGCGGAATTCGGCCTTTACGGCCCTATGTGCCGCATCATCAACGGTCATGTTCCGGTAAAAAGCAAAAAAGGCGAAAGCCCCCTCAAAGCCAACGGCAAAATCATAGTTATCGACGGCGGTTTCTGCCACGCATATCACAGCCGTACAGGTATTGCAGGCTACACAATGGTATATTCTTCCCGCGGCCTTTCTCTCCGTGTTCACGAACCTTTTGAAAGCGTTGAAAAGGTTATCAAGGAAAACAGCGATATCAGAAATAAAGTCGATGTCTTTGAAACAATGAAAAAGCGTATGCTTGTGGAAGACACTGACGAAGGAAAATATGTAAAAACTGTGATAGGTGACCTTAAACTGTTGATACAGGCATATCAATTGGGTATAATCAAAGAGAAAAGAAACTAAAGGTTTCTACAAAAACAGCGCATCTGCTGCGTTGACATCGCTAACATTCCACCAAGGAGTGTGTCGCAATGCCGCCTTGCATCTGCACTGTTTTTGCGAAACCAATCGGGAACAGGCAGCACATCTGCTGCGTTGGTATTGCTGACATTCCACAAAGGAGTGTGTCGCAATGCCGTCTTACATCTGCACTGTTTTTGCGAAACCAATCGGGAACAGGCAGCACATCTGCTGCGTTGGCATCGCTGACATTCCGCCAGGGAGTGTGTCGCAATCCCGTCTTGCATCGGCACTGTTTTTGCGAAACCAAGCGGGAACAGGCAGCGCATCTGCTGCGTTGGCATCGCTGACATTCCACCAAGGAGTGTGTTGCAATGCCGCCTTGCATCCTGGAGTTTCTTCACATAACAGGCAGACAGCCTGAAAAACGAACAAGAGGTCATTTTATATGAAAAAAGTTTCGACAGTTGCATATATTGCGGCAACAGTATTCTTTGTTGTCAATGCAGTATCCGCGCGTCTCAATCTTAATCCGCTCTATCCGTCAACTGCATTTTTCTACTGTGTTATGATAACAACCTACGCGGTTATATGGATTGTAAACAAAGCGGGCAAAATTATATTCACCCGTCACGAAACAGGTCAGGTTGCGGTGGACTTCGAGCGCAAGGCTCCATTCCCTAAAGCACCGATAATTCTGGTTATAGCTGTGTGGGCGGCATACGGCATTGTGACACTTGGCTCAACTGTGTTCTTCAATGTTCCTGCATACCGTGACCAGATGCCGGATTACCGCATCGGCAATTTCAGCAGCGAAATTCAGGTGCTGGACGCAAGCCAGATTCCTATAGTGGATAAAGAGCTTGCAACCAAAATTGCCGAAAAGAAACTTGGCGAAAAACCTTCTCTCGGCAGCCAGGTTGTTCTGGGCGAGCCTACAATCCAGACTGTGAACGGCAAGCTTGTGTGGGTTGTTCCGTTGCAGCATTCAGGCTTTTTCAAATGGATTACAAACCTTGACGGTACACCCGGCTACATTGTGGTTTCTGCAACCAACAGCCAGGATGTGGAATACATTGACAGCTATAAAGTAAAATATCAGCCAAATGCTTATCTCCTCAGCGACCTGTCATTCCACACACGCTACACAGCGGCTCTGTTCACAGGGGTTACCGACTACAGTTTTGAGCTTGACGACAGCGGCAAGCCTCACTGGGTTATCACAACCTATAAATATACCCGCGGTTTTGCGCTGCCGGAAGCAACAGGTGCAATTGTTATGGATGCGGCAACAGGCAAAAGCACAAAATATGCACTGGAAGATGTTCCAAGCTGGGTGGACCGCGTTCAGCCTGAAGAGTTTATACTTACACAGATAAACAACAAGGGCAGATATGTTCACGGCGTTTTCAACTGGGCGGACAAGGATAAATATCAGACCAGTGAAGGGGATATCATCGTTTACAACAACGGCAGATGTTTCCTGTTTACAGGCATCACATCTGTGGGCAGCGACGAAAGTGCCATCGGCTTTGTAATGGTGGATATGGTTACAAAAGAGCCGATTATGTATCAGATGGCAGGCGCTACGGAATATGCGGCACAGCGCTCCGCAGAAGGCAAGGTTCAGCAGTACGGCTACTATGCTTCCTTCCCGCTTATCATAAACTTCAACGGCACACCAAGCTACTTTATGACACTCAAGGATATTGACGGCCTTATCAAACAGTATGCATATGTTTCGGTAAAGGATTTCCTTGTTGTAGGTGTAGGCGAAAGTATGCAGGATGCAAAACTTGACTACGAAAAAGCTCTGCGCCAGAACCCTGCTTCCTCTGAAATAACAGATACCAGTACAACAGTTCAGGCAGAAGGTACGGTTTACCGCATAAATCAGGAGATTCTTGCAGGGGAAACTGTATACCGTTTTATCCTCAGTGAAGACACTTCCGTTGTTTTTGAAGCACAGGCTTCCGTAAGCGAAATGCTTGCACTTACCGAAACAGGCGACAGTGTAAAGGTAACATACAGAGACAGCAATTCACCTGTAAAAAGACTTGTTGCCTTTGAAAACACAGGCTTTGCACAGCACAATTCCCTGTATGACAATGGCGGAACAGCAGATTCAGCAGAAGAAAATGACGAAATAACAGAATAAATGCCAAAAGCGGTCCGTCGGGCCGCTTTTTCATTTGATATACACTTTTGTATGTGATAATATAAAAACAAGATATAATCAATAAGGACAAAGAGGTGATTTTGTGGTTACATATAAAGAAGTACGGGAAAACGAAGATATTAAAACTTACATCAGAATGGCGGACGAAACCCTGGAAAGTATGAAGTATACAGAACACAGCTTTGCACATGTTGTGCGCTGTGCCGATGTTGCAGGCGGTATTCTGGAAAAAATGGGATATGATGAACGCACGGTGGAGCTTGCAAAGATAGCCGCATATATGCACGATATCGGCAATGTAGTAAACCGCATCGACCACGCGCAGTCGGGGGCGGTTATGGCTTTCCGTCTCCTTGACAAAATGGGAATGAAGGCGGAAGAAATAGCCCGCATAGTAACCGCAATCGGCAACCACGACGAAAAAACAGCATATCCTGTAAACGAAATTGCAGCGGCACTTATTATTGCGGATAAAAGCGATGTACGCCGCAGCCGTGTAAGAGAGGAAGAACGCGCAACTATCAGCGAGGATATTCACGACCGTGTAAACTATGCTGTGGAAAAATCCAGACTGGGCGTTGATGCACAGAACAAAAAAATTACACTTTATCTTCTGGTGGACGAAAAAATCAGCCGCATTTCCGAATATTTCGAAATATTCCTCGGCCGTATGATGCTCTGCCGCCGTGCAGCAGAATATTTTGGCCTTCAGTTCGAGGTTGACATCAACGGTACAGTGGTAATGTAAAACTTTTATCTGATAAAAAGAAAAACGGCATCTTAGCGACCTCCCAACAAGAAAACATAAACCTGATTTCAGACACAAAAAGGCTGCTGCTGTGTTATCGGCACTTGCATTACACAAAGTAGTGCTGCGTGCCTCTGCCTTGCAGCAGCACTTTTTCTGTAAAAACAGGCAAAAATGTATCCGCCATATCACAGTAATGTGATATGGCGGATATTTATGTTTTCTTATCGGTATGCCGCTTTACGGTGATGCCGCTTTTTATGTATATAAAACAAAAAGCAGATAACCGTAGCTATCTGCTTTGTGGTGCAGTAGAAAATTTAAAATCCGAACCGTTTAGTTCTTTAAAAGTGACCTCTTTAGTGTCACTCTTGTAGTTGAACGTAAATATCATTTTGTCATCGTATAAGAAAATTTTGTTTACGAACGTGTCAATCAAAACTCTGCGATGTTCTGTTTTTTCTGGGTTTAATGTCCTGAGTTTGTACAGCCAATTACGAACTTTTTCATGGGATATCATTGGCTTTTTCAGTCTTTCAACAGCTATACGTTCTGTCAGATATTTCTTCTGCTGTTCCAACTCTTCAAGCATCTGCTTGGTTGATTCTGTAAATATACCCATCTTGATGGCGTTAAGTGTGTTGTCAATTGATTTTTGCACAGAAGAAAGCTGTTTTTCATACAGTGGTATTTCTTTATTATCTTCACTTTGGATTTTCATAACCATACTGACAATAGATTCAATAGTATCGTCATCAAATATGATTTTTGTGATTTCATTGATAACGATATTTTCAATCCAGTCCTTGCGTACAGTTTTCTTTTTGCAGTTATTTTTCTTCTTTTTAACAGCCATACATTTGTAATAGTGATATGTAGCACCTGTATGACTTGTGCCGCTTTCGCCGCACATATATGTTTCACAGTACCCGCAAACCAATTTTGATGATAATATGTATTCTTCCTCTGCCTTAAAATGGGCAGGGGCTTTTTTATTCTTTTCAAGTCTCATTTGTACCTTCTCAAATAAATCTTTTGGAACTATCGGTGGAATTGCTTCATTATTAATATGGTCATGAAATTTATATTCACCGATATATTTTCTGTTTTTCAGCATAATACCGATTGTATTAAACGACATTGGAGTGCCTTTACTGTTTGTAAAATAGTTTTCATTCAGCCATTTGATGATATTGCCTTTTGTGTCACCTTGGTCATATCGCTTAAATACTTCCAGAACAAACGGCGCTTTTACAGGGTCTATTTGAATGTGTTGATTATCATCTACCATATAACCTGGTGGAATAACACCACCATTAAATTTGCCGTTGATTACATTTTCTGTCAGCCCGCGAGAAACTTTTACCGATAAATCTTTGGAATAATATTCTGCCCAGCCTTCAAGTAAAGATTCCATTAATATGCCTTCTGGACTGTCTGTAATAGACTCTGTAGCGGATAAAACTTTTACTCCGTTTTTGTTTAGCTGATTTTTGTATTTGGCACTGTCATAGCGGTTACGGGAAAATCTGTCCAGTTTCCATACTATAATCACATCAAACAGCCTTTTATCACTGTCTTTAATCATACGCTGAAATTCCGGACGATTATCTGTAGTTGCTGAATATGCCCTGTCTATGTAATGCTGAAGAATTGTAAAGCCTGATTTTTCTGCAAATTCAGTACATTCTCGCAGCTGACCTTCTATAGATTCTTCACGCTGATTATCGGAAGAATATCTTGCATAAATTACTGCTTTCATAACTTTTTACCTCCTGTGTGAATTTTAATACATATCTTAAAAAATAAGAAATGTGCTGATTTTTGATTTGTATATTTGACATAGTTTTAATATCGTGCCGCCTGTTTTACAGACGGCACTTTTGTATGTAAATCAGTTAAGTGTTTGTTGTGAGATTTCGTCAGTGGTTTCCAAAATATCAGGGTGTGGTAGCTGAATTTCTTCATCTTCAAATACAGTGGCTTTAGCCATCAAATCGTCATAAAACACTCTTGCAACTGTTTCTATAACATTGTCGGGATATATGGAAGTATTAACGAATTTTCTCGGTCTACCCATAGGCAACTCCCTCCTTTATCTTGCATCACGGTTGCGGTCTAATCTTGCCTTATACTGTGCGGCAAGGTCGATAATCTTTTCTTTGATATCGTTATCTGTGTAGCTTTTAGGGAAATACTGTCGCAGTTCATCAGCTGAAAAAGAGATTTTCTCTTTTTGGTTTGCCTTTGGCTGGGACATAATTTCTGACAGCTTTTCTGCGGTAAGTTCTCCGGTTTTGCTTAACTCTTTGAACTTTTGAGACTGTGTAAGTGACGGGGTGCAGTCTTCAACCTCCATAATTTCAAGCAAACTGTACTGTTCTTTATCAGTGAGATAAGACAGTTCAACTGCGGGGCGAAAAGCGATTTTGTTTTTATCCACCATTTGTAGCAGTTCAGGGATTAAGTAGTTGAGACGGATGTAACGCTGGATTTGTCTGCCACTTTCATTTGTTTCATTTCCTACAATATCTGCGCTTTCATAATTTGCGACCACTGGTCGAGAATTATTTTTAGGTCTACCTGCGGTTCTTTTTATAGCATCCATTTTCATCTTATACGCCCTTGCCTTTTCACTTGGCAGAATATTTTTTCTGTACATATTGCTGTCTGCCATTGTGATTATAGCTTCTTCTCTCGAAAGTTCTCTGCTGATGGCAGGGATTTTTTCTAACCCTAACTTTTTACAGGCGAACATTCTTCTGTGTCCGGAAATCATTTCGTATCTTTCGGGGAAGCCGTCATCGCCATATATTTTTGGTCTTACAACTACAGGTGATAATACCCCGTGCTGTGCAATACTTTCCATAAGTTTTGTCATCTCCTCATCGTCTTTCACATTGAATGGGTGGTTTTCAAAATCATCAATTTTGCTTATTTCAATATCCATAACCTTTGGTGCTCGGAATTCTTCTCGGCCTTTATCGGTCATAAACAGTTCTTCATAGGCTTCTTTTAAACCTAAATCTATCTTTTCAAATTTAGCCATATTCATCCTCCGTATATTATTTTTGTCGTGCGGGGTTTTAGGGGCGGCAGCCACCAACAAGCGAATTTGCCCTTGTGAGTGCTCACAGGCGTTGCTTGCTGCGACAACACCGCACAATATTTGTTGTTTTGTTAAAAAGAAAAGCACCCTCGAAAGGGTGCTTAAAAGTAAGATATTTAGTTGTAAATCAATTCTTCAAGTATTATTTCTTCGGTCATCTGATGTATTTCATTCATCATATGTACCCATAACATCTGATTTTCTGCCTTTAATTTTTCTGTAATGCCAAGCTGTTCTTTAAACTGTTTCATAAGATGTTCATACATCTCCTGAGCAGATTTGTCAATTTCTTCAAGATGTTCTTTCAGTTTGTCCTGCATAAGCATAGATGTGAACAAAGGCTCTTTGTGATTGCGTAAATAGCTGTGTCGCAGTTCTCCGTATTTACCGATTTTGGGTGCAGGCGGCAGTTCGATGTTTGGTACATAGTAATCACTGATTTTTCTATACTGTAATTTGTCTTTCATAATTTGCCTCTGCTGTTTCTGTGATTGATATATTTCTGTTATCGTACTCATACTGTTTCTGCTGTATATCCTTGGTTGCCTTATTTCCAAGCAGCCAGGAGATAATCAGTAAAATTATAATCTTCTTAAGTAACCTCATTAAATCCTCATTCCTTTCTGTTATTTGATTTAAGTGTAATATAAACAGAAATATTTAGCGAAGGTGCAAAAAATCTTTTTGTACATTTGACAAAATTGTGCCACTTTGGCACTTTTCTGCATTTTGTGTGCCATTTTGGCACAACAGGTATTTCAATCGGTCATTAAACTGTGGGGTTAAAAATGACACCACACAGCTATGCCGTTGCAAAAAATGGTGTCAAAATTGACGCCACTCTTGGCGCCACATAAATTATATCAATATAAAAGTGACGCCTGAAAAGTGCCATAATAACAAAATATCAGTGACCTTTTTTCAGTTGGTTCAACTCCTTTCAAAAAATATGTTTGTTGCGTTCTTATCCTGAGTCCTCCTGTCCGGGAAGTGGTTGCCCAATGCACCATAATCTTGTGACCCCGACGTATTGTTTGCACAGCTTTGCTGTCCGTGCCTTATGCACAGTGTCATAGCAATCAGGACGCATATTCAGTTTGTAGAGGGAGAGTTTTTAAAAATGCCCTCAATATATAGAGCACG
>JAFSCM010000094.1 GCA_017436765.1 Oscillospiraceae bacterium | reverse complement strand
TTAAGAAGCAGCCTTAGTTGTATCATAGGAGGGTTTATAAATGATAGAAATCGAAAAACCAAGAATAGAAACAGCCGTTCTCTCCGAAGACGGCCAGTATGGAAAGTTTGTTGTTGAACCTCTCGAAAGAGGTTTTGGTACAACACTCGGCAACTCCCTGAGAAGAATTCTTCTCTCCTCTTTGCCGGGCGTAGCTGTAACAAGCATCAAAATCGATGGCGTTGTTCACGAATTCACATTTGTAAACGGCGTTAAAGAAGATGTTACAGAAATTGTTCTTAACGTTAAAGGCATTACAGCTAAACTTTTCTGCGACGAAGCTAAAACTGTTCGCATTCACGCAGTAGGTCCTTGCGAGGTTACTGCCGGCTCTATTGAAACAGATGCAGATATCCAGATTCTTAATCCGGATTGGCATATTGCAACATTGAGCGAAGGTGCTAAACTTGTTATGGAACTTACTTTTGACAGAGGCCGCGGATATGTACCGGTTGACAAAAGTAAGAAAACACAGGAATTCGTTACACTGGGTGTGCTGCCTGTTGACAGCATCTATACACCTGTTCTTAAGGTGAATTACTCAGTTGAAAATACTCGTGTTGGCCAGATAACAGACTATGACAAACTCACAATTGAAGTTTGGACAAATGGCGTTATCAATGCTAACGAAGCTATGAGCATTGGTGCAAGAATCCTTACAGAACATCTCAATCTGTTTGTAGGCTTGTCTGATGATGTGGCTTTGCCTAAGATGGTTGAAAAAGACGAAATGTCCAACGAAAGCAAACTGGAAATGACAATCGAAGATCTCGATTTGTCCGTTCGTTCCTTCAACTGCTTAAAGAGAGCAGGTATTCATACAGTTGAAGACCTCGTAAACAAAACCGAAGGTGAAATGATGAAAGTTAGAAACCTCGGTAGAAAGAGCTTCGAAGAAGTTATGCAGAAATTGGCTTCTTTGGGCTACAAGTTTCCAAAAGACGAAGACTAATCTTTATTAGTCGTACAACATAGAAAAGGAGTGACTCAAATGCCAGGTACAAGAAAGTTAGGCAGATCAACAGACCACCGCAGAGCTATGATGCGTGCTATGGTAACATATTTGCTTGAAAACGGCAAAATTGAAACTACAGTAACAAGAGCTAAAGAAGTTCGTGCGATGGCTGAAAAAATGATTACACTCGGTAAAGTTGACACTTTGCACGCAAAAAGACAGGTATACAGCTATGTAACAAAAGAAGCTGTTGCTAAAAAAGTTTTTGACGAAATCGCACCAAGCTACGAAGGTCGTAACGGTGGTTACACAAGAATCATCAAAATTGGCCCACGTCGCGGTGACGCAGCAGAAATGGCTATTATCGAACTTGTATAATTAGTGTAATATTAATAAAGTCAGAGTCCTGTAAATCTTATGGTTTGCAGGACTTTTTGTTTGTTGATACAGTTATACTTTTCTTTCAGAGAAACTCAGCAGTATTAATATAAAAATCCATATATATATTTAGAAATTTAACAATATTTCCATAGCTTTTTAATAATAAATGTAGTAAAATATAAAATGGGTTTGTATGAACAAATTTTAAAGATTTAAAATATTTATTTTTCAGTAAAGAGAGGAATATATTTTGGATAACGAAAAGAAAACAAAGGTGTACAGCAAGAACAAATCTGTATCCCGAAAACACAAAAAAAATCCTTTTGAAGATATCATCAAAATAATCATGACTGTTATTGAACAGGCAAAAGCGGGCAGCAAACAGCATATTGCTATCCTTGCATGCAGCGCACTGATTATTGTTGCTGTTGTTGTTGGCATCGGTTTTGGTATAGCTTCCATAGGCGGCAGCGAACCAGGTGTTGAATTCAATGAAATTGAAATAGACCCTGAAGCAGACAATAACTATAACAAGGATGAAGCAGTTATCGATGCATCAAAGTTTACAGGTACAATTCTGCCGGAGACAGCAGATGCAGGTCAGACCTATATTGATGAAACACTGTTTATCGGCGACTCCAATACCGTCCGCTCAATGTTCTATGAAGTAACAGGAACAAAATGGGCCAATGTTGTGGGCGCAGTATCAATGGGTATCCAGCATGTTGTAAGCGACCCTATTGCTATCAGTGAATTCGGTTCAGGTGTGGGCAAGGTTGATGTATGCACATCTGTGGGAATTATCAAACCAAAGAGAATCATTATTACTTACGGCACCAATAACGCAAACTGGACATCTGACAGTTTTATTGCGGAATACAAAAAAGCTGCAAAAGCAATCAGCGATGCTTATCCGTATGCTGATATAATCATCAACGCAATTCCTCCAGTTGACAGGGTGAGGGATTATCCTAACATTACAATGCAGCAGATTGACACATTTAACGCAGCTCTTGCTGAAATGTGTGCTACTGAAGGATATAAATTCCTTAACAGTGCAGAAGCAATGAAGGATGAAACTACAGGTTTTGCAAAGAAAGACTATACAATCAGCGACGGTATCCATCTGAGCAAAGCAGGTTTTGAGGAACTGTTCAGATACATCAGAACACATGCCTTTGAAACAGAGGACAGACGCCCTGAAGCTGACAGAACAGCTTATGTACCGCCAAGACTCGAAACAGAACCAATGATTATCGGTGAAGACCCTATTGCGGTTCGCGGCAGAGTAACAGTAACATTTGTTTCCAACGACAGCGAACTTGGCCATGTTGACGGTGAGGTTGAACAGATTATCCGTCCGACATATACAACAGACGCAGTTACAGCAGTTGCCGATGAAGATGAAGGCGGCTATTTTGCAGGCTGGGAATGTGAAAACGGTACAATTTCCGATGCAGGTGCAACAACAATTACATTTACTGCTCCGGCATCTGAAGAAATAACAGCAATCAAAGTTACAGCAAAATTCAAAAAGGTAGAACTGGAAATTTCCAAATCTTCCATAACTCTTGAAAATGGCGGAACATATACACTTTCTGCAGGTTTCAGCTCCAGCAAGTATAAAGGCGATGATGAAATCACCTGGTCAACATCCAACAAAGATGTTGTGACAGTTGATGAAAACGGTAAAGTGACAGGTGTTGCTGACGGTACAGCTACAATCACAGCATCTATTCTTGACGGCAAAATCTCTGCAAGCTGCAAAGTAACAGTAAGCTCTATCCTTAAGAGCATCTCCATTGAAGCTAAAGACAAGGCAACATCTGTTGCAGTAGGCGAAACATTGCAGCTTAAAGCTGTTGCAAACCCTGAAGGTTCTGACCTTGGAACAGTAAAATGGTCCAGTTCTGATGAAAAAATTGCAACAGTAAGCTCCACAGGTCTTGTTACAGCAAAAGCAGCAGGCGAAGTTACAATCAAAGCATCTGTTGCTGACGGCACAAAGACAGCAGAATACAAACTTAAATGTACAAACGACAAGGTTACAAGCATTGACCTTGAAGCAAGCAAAACAACACTTATTGCTGGTGAATCCTTTACACTTGGTCTTGAAATCAAGCCAGAAGGTGCAACAGCAGACATCAAATGGGAACTCTCCAAAGAAGGTGTTGTTGAGGTAGATAAAAAAGGCAAGGTTACAGCAAAGGCTGTTTCTAAAGATGAAGTAGTTGAAATCGTTGCAAAGGTTGGCGATGTTAAGTCTAATAAGGTTACTATCACAGTAAAACCTGCAGCAGCTACACCTTCACCATCTCCAACACCTGTTGTAACACCTTCACCTACACCTGTTGTTACACCTACACCGGCTCCTACTGTTGAACCTACACCTGTTCCTACAGTTGAGCCTACAGCAGCACCTACAGAAGCACCAAAATGCTCCGACTGCGGTCAGACAAAAACTGACAGCTGCAACGCAGCATACTGCTCAACCTGCGCATCACATGCAGGCCACACTTCTGCAGATCACTGTTCTTCCTGCGGTAAGGTAGGTCATTCCGATGCATCATCATCTGCCTGCGACAATTATGTTGCACCAGAACCGGAACCGACACCTGAACCAACATCAGAGACATCTGATGAAGACGAAGAACCATCCGGCGACAGCAGTGAAGAACCATCCGGCGATGGCGGCGAAGCTGCAGCAGAATAGTTTTCGGTAAATTTTAATCAGATAAAAATGTCCTTGTTATGCGGAATAGCAGGGACATTTTGCTTTTTAAAATATCAGACATAATTGTGTATTTTATAAGAAATAAAGGCTTTTTATAGCGTATATGTTTGACATATAGAATTATATATATTAAAATATAATATTGGATGAGTATAAAAATATATATGAATATTATATTTTTTATTCTTAATCATATCAAAAATACGCTTGCGGCAGCATAAAGCCGCGGGATAAGGAGATATAATGGCTTTTATCGAAAAAATTTTTGGCAGCTATCAGTCCAAAGAGCTTAAAAAAATCGAGCCAATCAAAAATCAGGTTCTTGCATTGGAAAGCAAATACAAGGCTATGTCCGAAGCTGAACTGAAAAATCAGACAAAGGTACTTAAGGAACGCCTTGCAAACGGTGAAACACTGGATGATATCCTTCCGGATGCATTTGCTGTTTGCCGTGAAGGTGCAACACGAGTGCTTGGCATGACACACTATCCTGTACAGATTATCGGCGGTATCGCACTGCATCGCTCCAATATTGCAGAGATGAAAACAGGTGAAGGTAAAACTCTTGTTGCCACACTGCCTGTATACCTCAATGCTCTCACAGGCAAGGGCGTTCATGTTATCACAGTCAACGACTATCTTGCACGCCGAGACAGTCAGTGGATGGGCAAGCTTTACACATATCTTGGCCTTACAGTAGGTCTCTGTGTTCACGGTATGAAAACAGAAGAAAAACGCGCAGCCTACAACTGTGATATCACATACGGTACAAACAACGAGTTCGGTTTTGACTACCTCCGTGATAACATGGTTATCTACAAGGAAAACATGGTACAGCGCGGTTTTAACTTTGCTATCGTGGACGAAGTTGACTCCATTCTCATTGACGAAGCAAGAACACCGCTTATCATTTCCGGTCAGGGTGACAAATCCACAGATATGTACAAGGTTGCCTGCAGCTTTGCACGCACACTTAAATACTTCAAAATTGCCGAACACGACTCCAAGGAAGAGATGGATAACATCACAGAAGATGTTATCATCGACGAAAAGGCAAAATCCACAACACTGACAAAGAACGGTATAGAAAAAGCAGAAAGATACTTCAATATCGAAAACTACTCTGACCCTGAAAACATGTCACTTCAGCACCATATCAATCAGGCTATCAAGGCACAGGGCAATATGAAACGCGATGTTGACTACGTTGTTAAAGACGGTCAGGTTGTTATCGTTGACGAATTTACAGGCCGTCTTATGGAAGGCCGCCGCTACTCTGACGGTCTCCACCAGGCTATCGAAGCAAAAGAAGGCGTAAAGGTTGAAAGAGAAAGCAAAACACTTGCTACAATCACATTCCAGAACTACTTCCGTATGTACAAAAAACTGGCAGGTATGACAGGTACAGCTTTAAGCGAAGCAAACGAGTTTCTGGAAATTTACGGTCTTTCTGTACTGGAAATCCCTACAAACAGACCTATCGCCCGTAACGATATGAACGATGTTGTGTACAAGACAGAACGCGCAAAATTCAATGCGGTTGCTGATGATGTTGTGGAAGCACACAAGGCAGGTCAGCCAGTTCTGGTTGGTACAATCTCTATTGAAAAATCCGAAGAACTTTCCCGTCTGCTTAAAAACCGCGGCGTAAAACACGAAGTTCTCAATGCCAAATATCACGACAAGGAAGCCGAAATTGTTGCACAGGCAGGTAAAAAAGGTGCTGTTACAATCGCAACAAATATGGCAGGCCGTGGTACCGACATTATCCTTGGCGGTAACGCAGAGTTTATGGCTAAAAACGATATGCGTAAACAGGGTTACACCGAGGAAATGATTGAAAATGCAAACAGCTTCTTCGATACAGAAAATGAAGAAATTATAGCAGCAAGAAAGGTTTATGCAGACCTTGTTGCAAAGCACAAGGCAGAACTTGCACCTGAAGCAGAGGCTGTAAGAAAGGCAGGCGGTCTGTTTATCATCGGTACAGAGCGTCACGAATCCCGCCGTATCGACAACCAGCTCCGTGGCCGTGCAGGCCGTCAGGGTGACCCTGGTAAAACACGCTTCTATGTAAGTATGGAAGATGACCTTATGCGTCTTTTCGGCGGTGAAAGAACAACTGCCATTATGGAAAAGCTTGGCTATGACGAAACTATGCCAATCGAAAACAAGGTTATAACAAACTCCATAGAATCTGCACAGAAGAAGATTGAAGGCAGAAACTTTGATATCCGTAAACGCGTTCTCAACTACGACGATGTTATGAACAAACAGCGTGAAATTATCTACAGCCAGAGACAGAGTGTTCTTGCAGGCGAAGATATTTCCGAAAGTCTCCGTGATATGGTTACAGGTTCTATCGAAGTTAATGTTGACACATTCTGCTCAGGCAACGAAGCCGAACACTGGAACCTTGCATCACTGCGCAGCATCTATCTCGGCTGGCTGCTTACAGAAGATGAACTCCGTTACACAGACCAGCAGCTCAGCACAATCAAGAGTGATGATATCAAGGACTATATCAAAAACAAGGCCCTTGCAATTCTCCACGAAAAAGAACAGATTATCGGCAGCGAAACAATGCGCGAACTGGAACGCGTTGTTCTTCTGAGAACTGTTGACTCCAAGTGGATGGAACACATCGACGCTATGGATGAACTGAAAAAAGGTATCGGTCTCAGAAGCTACGGTCAGCACGACCCTGTTTCCGAATACCGTTTTGAAGGTTTTAATATGTTCGATGAAATGATCGAAAATATCCGTCAGGATGTAACAAAACTGCTTATCACAGCTAACCTTGCAAAACCTGTACAGCGTCAGGCTGTTGCAAAAATCACAGGCACAAGCGGCGGCGGTGACAACACAGTTAAAAAACAGCCAATCAGACGCTCTGCAGATAAAGTTGGCAGAAACGACCCATGTCCTTGCGGCAGCGGCAAAAAATACAAAAAATGCTGCGGCAGAACAGGTGCTGAAAAAGGCGAAGATTAACCGGAAGCCAGTAAACGATTTACAGCAAAAGCATAAAGACACAGCGGTTTATCAGCTGTGTCTTTTCTTGTATATAGATTGTACTTATGGTATATTATAGTCAGAAAGATAAATTGGAATATACCGGACAGGATACAATAATATTGTAATGAATATTTTTGTTTTCAATAATTTACATACAATATCGTTAATAGTTTATATTAAAGCACAATGATTGTGAGGTGTAGTATATTGAAAAAATTCAAACTTTTATATTTTTTACCTGCAATTCTGCTTATTTTGTTTTTTGGAATTGATTTTGTCAGATATGGTGATGCAGAAAATATCTTTGATCTGACATTATGGCTTATCATACTGTTTATGGTTATAACAGGAATAATGATGTGCAAAGGCAGAAAACTTGGAGCTTATCTCGGGATAGCTTTTGGGGTGCTTAGTATAGCCTGTGATGTTATATACCATAGCATTAACGGATATGACCGATATTTTCCATTGGAATACATCTGTGTTCCACTGATTATTTATTACATTTACTGTCTGACAGCGATGAATTCGGCAAATACGGGAGCGTATGACGCAAAAGATGCCCTTATAAAATCAGACAACGATAAAATGAACATATTGCAGGCAAGATTCTGGTCAGACAGATAAATTTCAATAAGTTGAACAGTAGGAGATAACAAATGAGAGATTTGAAAGAATTTATAAATATGTATAAAGACCGTCCTATGTTATTGGTTATTACATTAGCAGCTATGGTTATAGGTGCAGCAGCGGGAGCAACAGCATTTTACAACGGATGGCTGGGATAAAAAACAGATTCCTGTTTCATCTAAAATTATTTAGTGACTGTTACATATTTTTAAGGCAAAAAAATGCAGCATCTTCCGATGCTGCATAATTTTTTATTCAGTTACAGTGCTGCAATATCTTTTACAAGTTCGTCAACATTTTCCTGTGTTGTTGCCCAGCTTGTACAGAAGCGAACTGCTGTATGGTCAGGGCCAACATCTTCCCAGTAGCTGGAAGCATATTTTTCATTAAGTTTTGCCAGCATTTCATTTGGAAGGATAGGGAACTGCTGGTTTGTTGGAGAATCGTAAAGGAATTTAATGCCTTTTGCAGCAAATGCATCTCTTATCTGCATTGCCTTGTCGATTGCACCTTTGGAAATTTCATAGTAAAGGCCGTCTTCAAACAGTGTTTCAAACTGAATACCCAGCAGTCTGCCTTTTGCCAGCATAGCACCGCGCTGTTTGATGTGGTAACGGAATTCAAAATCACCGCCGCCGTTTGTAAATACAACTGCTTCACCGAACAGTGCGCCAACCTTTGTGCCGCCGATGTAGAATACATCACAGTATTCTGCAAGGTCTTTCATTGTGATTGTGCTGTCAGGTGCTGCCATACCGTAACCAAGACGTGCGCCGTCAAGGAACAGTGGAATATTATATTTTTTACATGTTGCACTGATTTCTGCAAGTTCATCTTTTGTGTATGTTGTGCCGTTTTCTGTCGGGTGGCTGATATATACTGCGCCAGGCTGTGTGATATGTTCACGGTTGCCCTGTGCATAGTGCCAGTCAACAGCTTTTGCAATCTGTTCTGCCTTGATTTTGCCGTCAGGACTTGGAAGTGTCATAACCTTGTGGCCTGTTGCTTCGATAGCACCTGTTTCGTGTGCTTCAACATGACCTGTGTTTGCACAGAGAACGCCCTGATAAGGTTTCAGCAGGGAAGCAAGAACAATAAGGTTTGTCTGTGTACCGCCAACGATAAAGTGTACATTAACATCCTTGCCGCATTCTTTTCTGATAAGCTCTCTTGCTCTGTCGCAGTGCGGGTCAAGACCGTAACCCGGTGTCTGCTCCATATTTGTTTCCATCATTCTTTCAAGAATTCTTGGATGTGCGCCTTCTGCGTAGTCGCATTCAAATCTGATCATAAGTTTTCTCCTGTATATATAAATTTATTTTTAGTACATTTCGCACAGATACATTGTATCACATTTAACTGTCAAGTTATATGTTAAAAAGTGATAAATTTTAATAACGATAATTTATATAAATAACAAAATGCACCAATATTAAATTCCAAAACAACGGATTTTTATGGTACAATATTATAAATTTAAAGTATATTGAAAGGGGTGCGGAGAATGAAGCTTATCCTTGCAGAAAAGCCTGAACTTGGCAAAGCCATAGCAGCGGCTATATGTGACAAACCTGTCTTCAACAAGGACGGCAGCATATACTGCGGTGAATATACCGTTATCTCCGCATTCGGTCATCTGTTCAGACTTAAACAGCCCGAGGACTATGATATAAAGTACAAAAAGTGGTCAAAGGACACATTGCCCATATTCTTTGAAAACTGGCAGACGGTGCCCGACCATTCAAAAATCGGCCGTGTAAATGTAATCGGAAATCTTCTGAAGCAGTCAGAACTTGTGGTGCATGCAGGGGACCCTGACGATGAAGGACAGCTGCTTATAGACGAAATTCTTGAATATTTTGATTATAGGGGACAGGTGCTGCGTCTTTCCACCAACGACAACAACCCGGAATATATCCGCAAGCAGTTCGGAAAAATGGAAAGCAACGAAAAGCATCTGCCGAACGGCTATTCCGCAAGAGCAAGAAGTGTGGCGGATTTTATAGTGGGTATAAACTATTCCCGTTTTTTCACCCTTTCAAACCGTACCCGTGACCTTATGAATGTAGGGCGCGTACAAACACCTACACTGGGACTTGTGGTTGCAAGGGATATGCTTATCGAAAATCACACAAAAGTGTGCTACTACGAGCTTTTTGTGGACCTGGATGGAGATTTGCATGGCGTGCGTGCAAAATTCTATCCAAACCCGGACAGTCCCATACTTGATGAAAACGGAAAGGTTCTGGACCGCACAATGCTGGAAAGAACCTTTAATTATCTGAAGAAAACACCATTGGAAGTAAAGGTGGAAAAATCCAAAGCAAAGGAAAAACCGCCGCTGCCTTTCAATCAGGTGGAACTGCAGACCTACTGCGGCAACAAATTTGGCTATTCCCTTGAGGAGACATCAAAGGCGGCTCAGGACCTGCGAGAAATTTACAAGGCAATTACCTATAACCGTTCCAGCAGCCGTTATCTGAACGAAGAACATTATGAAGATGCTCCACGCGTTGTAAGTGCTGTGCTGGGTATTACAGGCTTTGACCTGCCCGAACTTGATTTAAGCATAAAATCAAGCTGTTTCCGCAAGGTTAAAGAGCCGCACCATGCAATTATTCCTACAGGAACAAAGGTTGATCTGAATAAACTGACCGAGGTGCAGAGAAATGTATATCTTGCAGTCTGTCAGTACTATCTTGCGCAGTTTCTGCCTGAAGCGGTGGACAATAAAACCACACTGACAGCACAGCTTAAAAACAACAACACTGTAAAAGCCCAGAGTCTTCTGTGCGAAAGTCAGGGCTTCCGAAAGTATTTCAAGGAAAAAAATACCGAGGAAACCGCCCTTGATAAAGTGCCTGCAGGGGAATATACTGTTAATGTGACCGACGGTGAGATAAAGGAAATAGAAACCAAGCCGCCAAAACGGTACACAGAAATCACTTTGAACAAGGATATGACATCTGTTGCCAAGTATGTAAAAGACCCCGAAATACGGGAATTGCTGCTGCGAAAGGACAAGGACAGCGACAAGGACAAGGGTTCAATCGGCACAGAAAGTACCCGTACAGCTATTATCACCAACCTTATAAACCGCGGATATATTGAGAAAAAAGGCAAAAATCTTATCTCTACCCAAAAGGGCAGAGAGCTGTACAACTGCCTGCCTGATGAAATCAAAAAGCCTGATATGACGGCTAAGTGGTGGGCGATTCAGGAAAAGATAAAGGAAAACGAAGCAACGCCTCAGGATCTGTACAATGATGTGCTGGAAACGGTAAATAAAATTATCAGCCAGCGGTATTCCTTTGCAATAGGGAAAGGCAGATTTGACAATCCGCTGCCTTATGCCGACGCTGTTGTGGGCAGATGTCCCCGCTGCGGAGGAGAGATTGTGGAAAGGGATAAAAACTTTGGCTGTGTAAACTGGCCGCAGCCTCACAACTGCAAATTCACAATCTGGAAAGAACCGTTGCAGCTTAAAAATTACGGTGTTTCAATAGACACTGAAACTGCAAAAAATTTGCTGTCCGGCAAGGTAGTGCAGGTGTCTGCAGCTGAAGAAAAGATATTTTATCTTAAACTGGACGACAGTCAGAAAAGCGAATACGGTCCGCGTTTTGTGTTTGAAACAGCAGAAAATTTTGCGTCACAGAGCGGAAATACTGCCAATAAAGCTGTGAAGAAAAAAACAAAAAATAAGGAAAATAAGGAAGCAATTCCTGAAAATAACGGACAGATATGTCTGTAAAATAACCCAGAGGAGATTTACTATGGTTTTTGAAAAAAGAAAAGCAGGTGTTCTTTTGCCTGTATTCAGTCTGCCGTCAAAATACGGCATAGGTACATTCGGCAAAGAAGCATATAACTTTATTGATAAACTGAAAGCGGGCAAGCACAGCTACTGGCAGGTGCTGCCACACGGCCCTACAGGCTTTGGCGACAGCCCGTATATGGCATACTCCACCTTTGCAGGCAACGCATATTTTATTGACCTTGATATGCTTGTGGAGGAAGGATATCTTACAGAAGAAGACTGCACATCCCTTTCCTGGGGAGATAATCCAAGCCGTGTTGACTATGATGCTGTATCAAAAGGCAGAAAAAAGCTGCTGAAACTTGCGTACACAAACGGCAAAAACATATTTAAAACAAAGGCTTACAAAACCTTTGAGGAAAATAACGCACACTGGCTGGGAGATTATGCTCTATATATGGCACTCCGCGATGAAAACAACGGTCCGTGGACACAGTGGAAGACAGAAGAAAAGCTCAGGGAAGAAGCTGCGATGGAAGCAGCAAAGGAACGCCTGAAAGAAGAAATCGGTTACTACTGTTTTGTTCAGTTCATGTTCTTTAAACAGTGGGCTGCCCTTAAAAAATATGCAAATAAAAACGGTGTTCAGCTTATAGGAGATATCCCTATTTATCTCGGTCTTGACAGTGCAGATGTATGGGCAAACAAACATCTCTTTGACCTTAAGAAGGACGGTCAGCCAAAGGAAGTTGCAGGATGTCCTCCTGATGCATTTTCCAAAACAGGCCAGCTCTGGGGCAATCCGCTCTATCTGTGGAAAGCTCATAAAGAAGAAGGCTTCAGCTGGTGGATAAGCCGTGTAAAGGCACTGTTCAATATGTACGATGTAGTGCGTATTGACCATTTCCGCGGTTTTGAAAAATTCTATTCAATTCCTGCAAAGGACAAAACTGCAGAAAACGGCAAATGGAAAAAAGGTCCTGGTATTGAACTGTTTGATGCCATCAAGGCAGAACTTGGCGATGTTAAAATTATCGCAGAAGACCTTGGCTATATTACACCTGGCGTGCGCAAGCTTCTTGACGAAACAGGATATCCCGGCATGAAGATTATGCAGTTTGCCTTTACAAAAGGTGTGGAAAGCGACTATCTGCTTCATAATCACATCAAAAACTGCGTGGTTTACACAGGCACACATGACAACCAGACAGCAAAAGGCTGGTACGAATCACTTACCTGGGAAGAACAGAACTATTCCGGTCAGTATATGATGTTCTACACAGAAAAATGGGAGAAAAACCGTTTTATCCGTCACACCTTTTCATCCCCTGCAAACCTTGTTATGGTTTCTTTGCAGGACTATCTTGAACTTGGCGATGAAGCTCGCATAAATACTCCGGGCACAGCGGTTGATAACTGGCAGTGGCGTCTTAAACCTGAACAGTTTGACGATGAAACCTGCCGTTATATGGCCTATGTGGCAGAACTTTATTACAGAGTTTAATATTACATAAATATAAGAGATAATCTGTTTTACGGATTATCTCTTTTCCTTTGCAGTATAAGGGGGTATATAGTATAATAATGTCAAAGAATATTCTCTTGTAAAAGAAGGAGAAAAAATTATGGTAGAAATCTTATTCAGCGAAAGTGCAGCGGGCAGTTTTAAATCTGCACAGCATTACGGAGACGGCAGTTTCAGGGGTATGAGTGTCAGCGTGATTGTTTCACATGATGACGGCAGTAAGCCTACAGCACAGGAGATTGAAACAGCGGCAGCGAAGGCATTGGAAAAGGAGCGCACAGAATGGGAAAAGGCTGTACCGCTGGGCGGAAATCCTGATGATGTTTACTGCTTTGCACTAGCCTGGGATATGGGGGATATAACAGAGGACGGTATCGGTGAAAAACGCCTTGCTGTTCTGCAGGCACTTTACAGTATCTATGATGATGATACTCAAAAAGCCGCAAAGATGCAGTTTGACCGTGCAAAGGCTGATTTTGCACAGGTCACAGAGCGAATAAAAAACGGCGAAGATGTGCGTATATGGTACAGCGACCAGCCGGGAGAACGCTGCGGTATGCTGTGGTTTATGGCGGAAATGCGCAATATTGCTGACTATAAAGGCAGGGTATATACAGTTAAAATACCAAAATATATGTTCAGTGAAATTACAAATACAATAACCGAATATAACGGCAGCGGAGAGGTTGCACCGTCAGAATGGCATAAATTTATCGGTTTTACACAGGACAAGACAAAGGAATACTGGGGCTATGCGCAGCAGTGGTGGAACCTTAAACGGGAAAATTCCACGCTTCGTGCGGTGCTCAACGGCAGGGTACGCAGTGTGTCCGAGGATATATATGACAAATACATATGGGATGAAATTGACCTTGAAGAGGATGAATTTATACAGGCGGCAGTCATAGGAAATGTATTGGGAAAATATCAGCTTGGCATAGGCGACGCTTTTGTGGCGCTGCGTATGGAAAAGATTATCGAAAGTGAAATTCTGCAGGTTGTGCCAAAGACAAGCCGCGGTCCTGCGATGTATCACCGCAAGCTGAGAAAGAACTGTTAAAATACAGGAACAGATAAAAAGGAGGACTTACAATGGAATATAATATGATAAACCTTTTTAACGGAATAATTGTGGCTGTACTTCTGATTCCATCTGTTGTTATGGCGTTTAAATTTAAAAAATTCCGCAACAGGTGCACAAACACAGCGATGAATGTATGCCAGTGGCTGGGCAGGTTTGGCGCAATACTGTTTATGGTGATTCCTTTCGGTGTGGGAGAATTTGGATTCAGCCATATAAATGAATTTCTTATCTATCTGATTGCCAATATAATTCTTCTTGTAATTTACATTTTTGTATGGCTGTCCTTTATGAAAAAGCAGACATATATAAAAGCGATGATTATGGCGGTCGTTCCTGCGGTAATATTCCTTGTGTGCAGTGTAACACTCAGGCATTTTATTCTTTTATTCTGTGCAGTTATGTTCTTTATAGGGCATATTTATGTTACAACTTCCAACTACAGAACTGACAAAAAAGAAAGAAAAGTGGCCGAACAG
>JAFSCM010000012.1 GCA_017436765.1 Oscillospiraceae bacterium | reverse complement strand
TGTTGCATCAACTGTGATAAATGGCAGGTTGATAGCTGTCTGCATAACACCGGAAAGTTCGATTTTTGCTTTTTCTGCAGCTTCTTTAAGACGCTGTGCAGCCATTTTGTCGTTGAGAAGGTCGATGCCGTTGTCTTTTTTGAATTCTGCAGCAAGGTATTTGATGATTCTGTCGTCAAAGTCATCGCCGCCAAGACGGTTGTTACCTGCTGTTGCAAGAACTTCCTGAACACCGTCGCCCATTTCGATGATGGACACGTCGAATGTACCGCCGCCAAGGTCGTAAACCATAATTTTCTGATCCTGTTCCTTGTCAACGCCGTAAGCAAGAGCAGCTGCTGTTGGTTCGTTGATGATTCGTCTTACATTGAGACCTGCGATAGCACCTGCGTCTTTTGTTGCCTGACGCTGGCTGTCGTTGAAGTATGCAGGAACTGTGATAACAGCTTCTGTTACCTTTTCACCAAGATATGCTTCTGCGTCTGCTTTGAGTTTTGCAAGAATCATTGCAGAAATTTCCTGTGGTGTGTATGCTTTGCCGTTGATGTTTGCTTTGTAGTTTGTACCCATTTCTCTCTTGATGGAGGAAACTGTGCCTTCAGGGTTTGTGATAGCCTGGCGTTTTGCAACCTGGCCTACAAGTCTTTCGCCTGTTTTGGAGAAACCAACAACGGATGGTGTTGTTCTCATGCCTTCTGCGTTAGCGATAACAACTGCTTCGCCGCCTTCCATAACAGCAACGCAGGAGTTAGTTGTACCAAGGTCAATACCGATAATTTTACTCATAATAGTAATCTCCTTTAAAAAATGTATATAAGTGATATTTTTAAACTGATTTATGATAAATGCAATCTGCATTTATAAACTTATTTGTTATAACGCAACGGTAGAATTTATGTCCTTTTGCGTACTGCCCTTGCGTTTCAACGTTCACGCCGCTGCGGTGCAAACCGCAGGAAAGCGTATGCTTTAAATGTGCAAAGCACATTCGGCGGGGTTGTTACTCTGCAACCACTACTGTGGACGGGCGGATAATCTTGTCACCCATTTTGTAGCCCTTCTGCAGTTCCTTTGTAACAAAACCGCTTTCGAACTCTTCGCTTGCTTCCTGCATTACAGCTGCGTGGAAGTTAGGGTTGAATTCTGTGCCTGCTGCTTCGATTCTTTCAACGCCCATTGTGCTGAAAGCATTCATTGCCTGGCTCATTACCATTTCAATGCCTTTTTTGTAGCTTTCGTCCTGACATGGGGCATTGAGGGCAAATTCCAGAGTATCAAGAACAGGAAGCAGTGCTGTAACCGCCTGAATTTTGCCAAGGGTAAAGTTTTCTGTCTTTTCCTTTGCTGTTCTCTTGCGGTAGTTGTCATATTCTGCAAGTGTTCTCTGGAATGAATCCTTTGTGGAATCAAGCTCCTTCTGTGTTTCTTCCAGCTTTTTCTCTGTGCTGAGAAGATTTTCCAGAGTTTTCTTTATGTCAACTTTTTTGTCCTTTTTCTTTTTGTCTGTCGTTTCTTCTGCAACAGGTTCTGCCTCTGTTCCCGGAGTGTCAATCTCCATCTCTTCCTGTGGCATATTTTCCATATCGTTCATAGCTATTTTTTCCTTTCAGCGCCTGTTATTGTCTGGGATATAAGCTGTGTGAAGTACTGCATGCTTGCAAAAAGCTTTGAGTAATCCACTGTCCGGGGGCATACCACACAGAAAGCGCCGCTTACCGCGCTGCCGACATAGTATTTTTTAGAGATAAAACATACATTGTCGATATTTTTTATAGGAAGCTCGTCGCCGAAAACCACGCTGATGCCGTCCAGTTTAGGGGTAACGATTTTCTTTAAAATTTCCTTGTTTGCCAGCACCTTGAGCACATCTGCAATATTGTGGTCAAAGTCATCTGTCTTGAGCAGGTACTGTTCACCGCGGACATGTATCTGCTGTGTGCTTGCCAGATTGATAAGTGCCAGTGCACCTTTGATTATCTGGCTGTAAACTGCATTTTCCTTTGCAAGCTCTTTTGTGAGATATTCAAAATATCTTTTGTCCACATCCTGCCAGGAAAGGAAAGCCAGTCTTGTATTGAGCAGCATAATAAGCTGATTTATATCTTCGTTGGCCGGCTCTGCAGAAAGGCGGATAACACGGGTGTGCACCTGACCGAGGGTTGTAACCCCGATAAGCACCACATCGTATTTGCCTGTTTTAAGGATATTGAAGTTTACAAACTTCAGTTCCTTATCCAGCGGCGGTGCGATGATTGTTGTCACCCCGAACATCTCGCTGAACAGTTCCGCAGCACCCTGAAGGAATCGCTGGCTGTCGTGGTCCAGCATATCAAACTTTTCCTTGATATATCTTTTGTCCTTTTCGGTAAGGGCTGCTGTGTGGTCCAGATTTTCGATGTAGTATCTGTAAGCCTTGTTGGTAGGCACCCTGCCTGCCGAAACATGGGGCTGGTTGAGAAAGCCCTGTTTTGTAAGGTATGCCATCTCGTTGCGGAGTGTGGCACTGGAAAGCGCCATATCCAGATAATCCTGCAAAGCTGATGACGCAACAGGCTCTCTGTCATTGATGTACATTGAAACGATTGCCTTTATTATGGCCTCGTGTCTTTTTGAGATATCCATTGTGTCACCCCTTTTCTTTTTTGATTAGCAGTCTCAATCCATGATTGCTAATTACATTTTACACCACTTTGCAAAAATGTCAATAGTTTGTGCCAACTTTCACAATTTCTTAATATTTTTACACAAAATCCGCCATTTTCAAGGGTTTTAAAGCTGTTTTTTACACATTTTGCACCGATATTCTTTATTTACTGCTGTCAGCAGTCTGTTTTGCACTGTTGCTTTTTCACATCTTTTCACACACTTACACATATATTATTAGCACTCTGCAATCAATTTTATGCAGTGAGTGCTAAAAATTTTACGCCTCACTTTTACGCACAAAACAGAAAACCGAAACCGCAGCTTCCCCCCCCGAAACAAGCGCCGATACTTCTTTTTTCAAAATATCTTTATTTTTCACACATTTTATGCTAATATATATAGTTAGTAATATATTTAATTTTATATACATTTATATACGGGAGGAAATCCTTTGAAACAGGAAAATATCCGCAATTTTTCTATAATTGCTCATATCGACCACGGCAAATCCACACTGGCTGACCGTCTGCTTGAAAAAACAGGTACTGTTGAAAAGCGTCTGATGGAAGAACAGCTGCTGGACAATATGGATATCGAAAGAGAAAGAGGTATCACCATCAAGGCCCGCGCAGTTACACTCAACTACAAGGCAAGTGACGGCGAAACCTACGAATACAACCTTATCGACACCCCGGGCCATGTTGACTTTGGCTACGAAGTAAGCCGCAGCCTTGCTGCCTGCGAAGGCGCAATTCTGGTTGTGGATGCTTCCCAGGGTATCGAGGCACAGACACTGGCAAACACTTATATGGCGGTTGAACACGGCCTTGAGCTGCTGCCTGTTCTGAACAAAATTGACCTGCCAAGCGCTGACCCTATGCGCGTTGCCCACGAAGTAGAGGATGTTATCGGCATCCCATGTCTTGACGCACCACAGATAAGCGCAAAGATGGGCATCAATATCGAGGAAGTTCTGGAGCGCGTTGTTACAGATATTCCTGCGCCAAAGGGCAGCTACGACGCTCCTCTGCAGGCTCTTATCTTTGACAGCTATTACGACAGCTACAAAGGCGTTATCGTTTATGTTCGCCTTATGGAAGGCACCCTCAAAGCAGGTGAACGCATCAGAATGATGCAGACCGGCGCAGAATTTGATGTTGTTGAAGTTGGCAAGATGGGTGCAACAAGCCTTGTACCTACAGAAAGCCTCCGTGCAGGCGAAGTTGGCTATATCACAGCTTCCATCAAATCCGTGCGTGACACCCGTGTTGGCGACACTGTAACAAAGGTGTCCCAGCCTGCCCCTGAAGCTCTGCCGGGCTATAAAAAGGTTACACCGATGGTTTACTGCGGTATCTATCCTGCAGACGGCGCAAAATACGGCGACCTGAGAGATGCCCTTGACAAACTTCAGCTCAACGATGCTTCCCTTGTTTTTGAACCTGAAACCTCTGTTGCGCTGGGCTTTGGTTTCCGCTGCGGTTTCCTTGGTCTGCTGCACCTTGAAATCATCATTGAACGCCTTGAAAGAGAGTTTGACCTTGACCTCGTAACAACTGCGCCGAGCGTTGAGTACAAGCTGACAATGACAGACGGCAGCGAGATGATGATTGACAACCCGACAAACTATCCTGACCCTGTTAAAATTGCAAGCAGCGAAGAACCTGTGGTAAACGCACATATCTATTCTCCGAAGGATTATGTGGGCAGCCTTATGGAACTTTGTCAGGAACGCCGCGGTGTGTTCATCGATATGAAATATATGGACGCAAACCGTGTTGACCTGCACTACGAACTGCCGCTTGGTGAAATTGTTTACGACTTCTTTGACTCTATCAAGAGCCGCAGCAAAGGCTATGCAAGTTATGAATACGAATTCAAGGCATTTGCCCCAAGCAAACTGGTGCGTCTTGATATCATGCTCAACGGTGAGGTTGTTGACGCACTGAGCCTTATTGTTCACGCCGACAAGGCTTATGAACGCGGCAGAAAGATTGCCGAAAAGCTGAAGGAGAATATTCCGCGCCAGCTGATTGAAATTCCTATCCAGGCAGCAATTGGTGGCAAGGTTATCGCAAGAGAAACTGTTAAAGCTATGCGCAAGGATGTTCTTGCAAAATGTTACGGCGGCGATATTACCCGTAAAAAGAAACTGCTTGAAAAACAGAAAGAGGGCAAGAAGAAGATGCGTCAGCTGGGTACTGTTGAGGTTCCGAGCGAAGCATTTACAGCTGTTCTCAAACTGGATTAATATTATTTCACAGTATTTTGCAGGGGCGGATGCCCACATCCGCCTGCAATTTATGAGAAAAAACGGGACGATGTGGGCATCGTCCCCTACTTTTTATACAGGTATATAATATGACTAATCTATATTTTGTTCGCCACGCCGAACCAAACTATAACAACCACGATGATATGAGCCGTGAGCTGACCGAAAACGGCCTGCGTGACCGTATGAAAGCAAGAGATTTTCTGGCTGACAAAAACATTGACCTTGTTCTGTCCAGTCCTTACAAACGCAGTGTGGACACAGTGCGCCCAATTGCAGATGCTATAGGTCAGCAGGAAATCAGAACATACTATGACCTGCGTGAGCGCACCGTATGCGATGAATGGCTGTACTGTTTTGATGAATATGCCAGAAACCAGTGGAGCGATTTTACATACAAACTGGATGGCGGCGAATGCCTGGGCGAAGTTCAGCAGAGAAATATTGCTGCAATAAACCGCATTGTTGCAGAATATGAGGGCAGAAACATAGCCATAGGCAGCCACGGCACTGCACTTTCCACAATTATCCACTACTACACAAACGGCAAATGGAACTTCGATGATTTTCAGCGCATAAAGAAGGTTATGCCTTTTATCGTAAAAATTTCCTTTGAAGAGGGTAAAGCTGTAAGCTGTGAAGTGTTTGAAAAATTATAAAAATCATACCATTGCATATCCGCAGGCAGTAAAAGCCTGCGGATATTTTTTTTGCACAAAGCTTTTCGCTTACGGCACCCTCCTGCACACAAAACAAAAAGGCTGTCCCGCGGGACAGCCTTTTATCTTTAATTAAAGCTATAATTATTTTACAGCAATAACTTCAACTTCTACAAGAGCACCTTTTGGGATGTCGTTGCCGCCGAAGCAAGCACGAGCTGGTTTGTTTTCGGAGAAGTATTCTGCGTATACAGCGTTGAATGCTGCGAAGTCGTTAACGTCAGCAAGGAGGCATGTTGTTTTAACAACATCGTTGAGAGAGAAGCCAGCTGCTTCAAGGATGTTTTTGATGTTTGTCAAAGACTGGTGTGCCTGACCTGTGATATCTGTAGCTTCGATAGCACCTGTTTCTGGGTTAAGTGGAATCTGGCCGGAAACATAGAGTGTGTTGCCTGCGAGAATTGCCTGGCTGTATGGACCTACTGCTGCTGGAGCTTTGTCTGTGTGAATAACTTTGTTCATTGGTGTATACCTCTTTCGTAATTTATAGTCGCATTCTATTGTCATTTGAAATGACAACTTTAACGTTACTTATATAATAACATTATTTTTTTAACAATTCAATATTTGAAAGCGCAGTTTTACAAATAGTACATAATTCTAATAAAAAAACTGTTCATTATGCTTTATTTATCTGTCAGCCTCCAATGTGCATATTACATCATCGGACTCCAGATACGGAATATAATCTGGAATATCCTTTTCCAGAGAGGCGTCTTTTTAACCTCCTCAAGTGTTACCTCGTGACAATCCTTCAGGGTTTCATTGAAGTCGTCCCTTACCGACTGCACCATGCTGCCGCCGTAGAAACTGCAGCAGTTTTCGTAATGCAGGTACATACTTCGGAAGTCCATATTGGCACTGCCTACAATTGCCTGCACATCATCGGAAACATACATCTTTGCGTGAAGGAATCCCGGTGTGTATTCATATATTTCCACACCTGCCTCCAGCAGCACCTTGTAGTAGCTCTGTGTGATGTAGTATACATACCATTTGTCAGGTATGCCCGGCACCATAATCTTTATATCTATGCCGCTCTGTGCCGCAAGACAGAGACTTGTTATCATCTCGTTGTCGATAACAAGATACGGTGTTGTGATGTAAACATATTTTTTGGCATTGTTGATAACGCCAAGATATGCACTTTCGCATATATTCAGCTTATCCAGCGGAGTGTCAAAATAGGGCTGGATTATGCCGTCCGTCTCTTTTTTCACGGAAGGCTTGTAGTTGGCATAGTTCAGCGCTTCCCCCGCAACAAGGTGCCACGCACGGATAAATGTGCTTGTAAGGCCGTAAACCGCTTCGCCTTCTATGCGGAATGCTGTGTCCTTCCACACGCCGAAGCGGGTGATTGCATTGATATATTCATCCGCTATATTGAGACCGCCGCCGTAACCGATGTTGTTGTCGATAACGGTGATTTTGCGGTGGTCACGGTGGTTGAGCATAAGATAGTCGCCTATATGCATACTGAACTTTACAGGGTTGAACACCCCGACCTTTATGCCAAAGCTGCGAAGTGTTCTGTCATATCCTGACGGCAGTGTAATCAGTGTGCCGAAATCGTCATAAATTATCCTTACATCAACACCTTTAGCCGCCTTTTCTTTAAGTATCTCCAGTATTGTGTCCCACATATAGCCTTCGTCCACAATAAAGTAGTGCATAAATATATTCTTTTCGGCTTTTTTCAGGTCTTCAACATAATCCACAAAGAAATCTTCCCCCATGGGATAATACTTTGCAGAAGTGTTTTTATAGGGTGTTGCCTTGGCGTATTCATCCAGAAATCTTGCCTGTTTTGCCAGACCTAAGTCCTTCTGTGCCAGTTCCTCCAGAACATCCGGTCTTTCGTCGTGATATTTCCAGGCGTTGTCACGGATTTTGTTTATATTCAGCTGCTGCTTTTTTGTGAGCTTTGTATCGCCCCACAGAAAGTAGAACAGCGCGCCTGTTACAGGCAGCAGAACCATAACAACAACCCACAGCAGCTTATAGGACGGGTTGAGGTTGTCTTTTTCAAAAAGATAGAGCATTACCGCAATGCTGAACACCGTCATAAACAGGTAGATTGCCGAACCGAAAGTATACAGTTTTGTCACAAGAACAGCAAACAGTATCATCTGGAACAATGCCAGCACTACTGCCATAAATTTTTTGGAAAATACAAATTTAAGTATCTTTCTCATATAAACGCCTCTGTGATTGTGGTAAATTGTAAAGTGAGTTTATTGGAAAATGCGACAGTTTCCTGCCGCATTCCGTAATGTTATTCTATAACTTCTATTTCTATTGTCTCGATAACAATATCCTCTTTCGGTCTGTCATCTTCGTCGGTTTTTACGCCGTTTATTGCAAAGGCAACCTCCAGGCCTTCATACACCTGACCGAAAACGGTGTAGCGGTAGTCAAGGTTGGGTGCACCGCCCGACTGCTTGTAGGTTTCTATTATTCCCTCTCTCCAGCCTGCTTCTTCCATCAGTGCAACAACCTCATCTGTTATGCCCTTAGGCTGGCTTGTAACTATAAAGAACTGACTGCGGTTTGTGTCGCTGCCGCTGTTTGCCATTGAAAGCGCACCTGTGTAGTGGTGCAGTTTATCGCTGAATTCATCGCTGAAGGGAAGCTCCCATATACTGTTGCCGCCGTCGCCGCGGGGGTCACCTGTCTGTATTATAAAATCTTCCACCACGCGGTGAACTGTCATGCCGTCATAGTATCCGTTCTGTGCGTGTGTTACAAAATTTTCCACCGAAAGAGGGGCATACCTTGGGTAGAGGACAACCTTTATGTCCCCTTCACTTGTTTTTATGGTTGCAACCGTGTCACCCTTTGCAGGTGCAGCAAACTGCATTTCGTCACTTTCCACCTTGGAAAGTTTTACCGTCTTTTCACCGCAGCCTGTAAAAATCAGGCAAAGTGCCATAACTGCAGCTAAAAGTGATACGAATTTTCTTTTCATTTCCACCTCGGATATATACCCTTTTTTCTTTCATTCTTTCTGAATACTTTTTAAGTATACCACATATTATGTTAAAAATATATGTATTTTTTTCAAATCATAATTTTTCATATATTATACTGTTAAAATATGGTCAATTCGTAAAAATTAAATCCCCTTTATTGACTGCAAAGGTCTTATGTTGTAATATATTATTGTATTAAAAAACAAAAAAGAACTTATTATCAGGAGAATATTATGCCGGACAATAAAAACATCAGCGAAGATATGATGGCTGATATCATCACTCTTGTTGACGAAGAAAATGTTGAACACGCTTTTGAAATTCTGGACCACTTTGAGTATAAAGACAACGCCTATGTAGCTCTGGTTCCTTACTTTGAGGACCCTGAACAGGCTCTCAAGGAAGACCCTACTGTTATCTTCTTCCGTGTTGGTCCTGAAGATGAAGAAGGCCTTGAAACCTTTGATATCGTGGAAGATGATGAAGAATATTACGCAATCAGCGGTATCTTTGAAGAAAGATACAACAAAATGCTTGAAGAACTGGAATAATTCCTGTTTTTCTGCATAGACTAAACCTGCAGAAGCTTCTGCAGACTTTTAAAAAACTGAAAATCTCCTGCCTTGTGCGAAAAATATGTGGTTGTTTTTAATCCTACACTTATATTAATCGGAAGTTCTTGTCCTGACGGGAATTGCAGACCTCCCCCACCGGGGAAGAAGGGAGCGTGAAGCGTCGGCAGAACGTATCCAACCTTGCTGAAAAGCGGGTTCTAATATGACCACGTACGGCTTGGCGGGAGTTTTTTATTTTTAACGGCACCTTTAACCGGATAACGGTGCCTTGACTTTATGCAAAATTCAGGGCAGCAACCTGCCTTTTATATCAAGAGGTAACTATGGATTTTTCCCAGAGAACAAAAATGGTCATAGGTGAAGACCCTTTTGACAGGGTGACCGCAAAGAAAATCTGCATCGTCGGTGTTGGCGGTGTTGGCGGTGCCGCCCTTGAGGGACTGGTGCGCTTTGGCTTTAAAAACATCACCATATTCGATTTTGACACGGTGGATATCACCAATCTTAACCGTCAGATAATCTCTACCCGTGATGTGGTGGGTGAAAAAAAGACAAAGGTCGCTGCAGACCGCGCAAAAAGCATAAACCCCGATATAAATATTAAGGCTGTTGATATCTTTATAGAAAAAGACAATCTGTATCTTATAAAGGAAGAAAAACCCGATTATGTAATAGACGCTATCGACAGTGTAAAGGCAAAGCTGGACCTTATTGAATTCTGTCACAGGGAAAATATCCCTGTAATTTCCAGCATGGGAACAGGCAACCGTCTGAACTGTACAGGCTTTGTGATAGACAAGGTGGAAAAAACCGCAGGCAACGGCTGCGGACTGTCCAAGGTTATGCGTCAGGAACTGAAAAAAAGGGGCATAACAGGCCACACTTCCCTTTTCAACACCCGTCCGCCTGAAAGCAGGGCGGTAAACAGCGCAAACGGACGCAACGCCCCCGGCAGCTGTTCTTTTGCACCAAATGTTGCAGGCCTGATGGTGGCACAGTATGTGGTTTCACAGCTGCTGTGATATGCCGCTGTCAAACCCTTTAAAATAGCACCTGCATACTGAAATCAAGATATAAAAATACAGTTAAAACCACGGCAGGGTTGACCTTATTGGAAGGTTAACCCTGCCGTTTTTATCTGCTGCATATTCTGTGTGATTTTAAATCTATGTTAAGTAAACACTATTCATTGAGACCGAAACTTATATTGAGAGCATTGTTCAGCTTTTTTATATCTTCCGGTGTCAGTCTGCCTGTTTTTTCTCTCAGCCGCTGTTTGTCTATTGTGCGTATCTGCTCCAGCAGCACCACGCTGTCCTTGGCAAGCCCGCAGCTTTCGCCCTTTACGGAAATATGTGTGGGCAGGCTTGTCTTGTCCTGTTTCGAGGTAATTGCAGCGGCTATTACCGTGGGGGAATGGCGGTTGCCTACATTGTTCTGCACAATCACCACCGGTCTTGTGCCGCCCTGTTCACAGCCTATAACCGGGCTTAAATCTGCATAAAAAACTTCTCCTCGGTTTATCTCCATATTTTACACTCCTTCCTGCTTTGTAATGATAGTATTCACAGCTGCAGGAAGTTTATACACAAAAAAACAGACAGTATTAAGCAAATGCATCAACTGTCTGTTTTGGTATATATCAGTATTAAAATCTTGCCCTCAGCTCTATCACCCTGCCAAGTATCTTCACAGGACGGTGTTCAATTTCGTCTATTGTGAAAAACACGGGAGCATATTTGGGGTTATTGGAGATAAGCACCAGCCCGTCGGAATGTTTTACAACCTTTTTGCAGGTTGCCTCCTGGTTGTCCACCATAACTATGGCAACCTCTCCGCTTTCTATATTATCCTGCTTTCTGACAATGACAACATCTCCGTTTGCCATACGGGGTTCCATACTGTCCCCCTTCAGCTTAAGGGCAAAAAGCGTGCTGTTCTGCACCCATTCCGCAGGCACCTTTTCATACCCGATCACATCTTCCTGTGCGGTTATGGGCACACCTGCCGCAACCCTGCCCAGCACGGGAATTTTAACAAAGGCAGAAGTTTCCCCGCTGTTGCCGCCGATAAAAGCTGTAGGCTCCAGACGGAGAATTTCGCTGAGCTTTCTGATTCTGTCCTGACGCATATTGGATATGCCCCCGGTCTCCCAGCGCTGCACTGTGGCCTTGGAAACGCCCACATAGTCCCCTATCTCCTCAAGAGTGATATTCAGTTCTTTTCTGCGCTTTTTTATCAGCTCGTTCACAGACATCCCTCCCTTGTTTTATACAGTTATTTTACCCTATAAAAACCAAAAACTCAACCTGCAATATGACAAAAAAGTATCTTAAACGCAATTTCTTAACTTATATTGTCACTATATTACAACTATTAGTTGTTGACAGTTGTTAAACAGGGTGGTATTATAATTGCATAAACGCAACTTTTATTATATGCAAGGAGGAGGATTTTTATGACTTATTCTGAATTTAAAGAGCAGGCCGTGCAGGATTTGAAAAACTATAATGAACTGAAGCGCAGCACCGATGTTCTGGCAAAACGCATTGAATTTCTGAAAAATGGCAACCTTTACGCAGATAAAGCTGCGCAGACAGCAATCAGAGAAGACTCTGAGGAGGGCAGGCAGGTTGTGCGGCATCTTTCCCAGCTGGAAGCTATGGAACACAAGCTGCATTACAGCCGCCTTTATCTGTCCAACATTGAAAACGCCCTTACCCTGCTGAGCAGCAGCGAAAGGGAACTGCTGACAGGTTTTTACATAAACCGCCAGCGCCTGTCGGTGTCAAAATATGCCCGCAAAACCTATACCGACCGCACCTGGCTTTACCGCAAGGCCCAGAAGGCACTGGAAAATTACATATTTGCCTACTTCGGCGTATCAAAGGCTGACCTTGAATAAATCAGAAAATCCGTGTCTTTCCATAAACAGCAGCAAACCGCCGCTCACAGTATCTTCGCAGCCGCACTGTTGCTTTAATTGATTTTTATTTTTATGTATGGTAAAATAAATTGATTAAGTATGTCTGTATATTTTTCGCAAAGGAGGTTGTCTGTTTGAATTTTGTTATATTCTCTGCACAGTATCTGCCAACAGTAGGCGGTATTGAGCGCTATACAAACTCACTTGCAAAAAAACTGATTGAAAAGGGGCACAGAATAACCGTTGTTACATCCTCTCTCAAAAATGTGCCCGACTATGAAACGGACGGTGACGGCATTGAGATTTTCCGTATTCCCGTAAAATGGATTATGAACCGCCGTTTTTCAATCCCTGTTCCGAACAGAGATTTCCGCCGTATTGCAGAACAGCTGGCTGAAAGACATTTTGATTTTGCAATTATACAGACAAGATTTTACCTGAACAGCGTGTGGGCATCATATTTCTGCAAAAAGCACAAAGTGCCTGCCATAGTGGTGGAACACGGCACCGCACACCTTATCCGTGACGGCATTGTCGGCTTTATAGGCTGTGCATACGAACATATTGCAGCAAAATATGTATACCACAACTGCAAAAACTTTTATGGTGTTTCCCTTGCCTGCTGTCAGTGGCTGGAGCATTTTGGCCTTAAAGGCAAAGGCTGTCTTTACAACGCGGTTGACCCTGAGCTTGTAAAAAGCACAGCAGAAAAAGGGGATGCAACCCTTAAGGAAAAGATCAGCTTTGAGGGCAAAACCACCATAGCCTTTGCAGGCAGATTTATAAAGGAAAAAGGCGTTGTAAACCTTGCAAACGCTTTTAAGGAGATAAACCGCAGATTTCCTGATGTGCAGCTGGTTATGGCGGGGGACGGCGAGCTGTGGCAGACTGTGAAGGATATGAATGTGGAAAACCTTATCCTCCCCGGCAATCTCAGCTACGAACACAGCCTTGCACTGCTTAAAAACAGCGAAATATTCTGTCTGCCCACATTTTCCGAAGGTTTTTCCACCTCGGTACTGGAGGCAGCTGCTCTTAAAGCAATGATTATTACCACAAAGACAGGCGGTTCGCCACAGCTTATAAAGGACGAAAACCACGGTATACTAATTGATTCCATGGAATGCGGAGACATTGTTGACGCACTGGACAAGGCACTGAAGGACATTGAATGGTGCCGCCGCTGTGCTGACAATGCACAGGAAAACCTTGTGGCCCATTTCACCTGGGATCAGGTTGCGGAAGAATTTCTGAATATTTACAACAGACACAGATAAAGGACATTGTATGAAAGTTTTAGTTGTTATCCCTGCATATAACGAAAAGGACAATATTGAAAGGGTTGTGGACAACCTTATAGAAAACTATCCCCAGTTTGACTATGTGGTGGTAAATGACGGCAGCCGTGACGAAACTGCCGACATCTGCAGAGAAAGAGGCTACAACCTTATTGACCTGCCTGTCAACCTTGGTCTTGCAGGCGGTTTCCAGACAGGTTTGCGCTATGCCAAAAAGATGGGTTATGATGCTGTGCTGCAGTTTGACGCAGACGGCCAGCACCTGCCAGAATATATCCAGCCGATGATTGACTGTATGTCAGAAACCAACAGCGATATTGTTATCGGCAGCCGTTTTGTAAATGTGAAAAAGCCAAAGAGCATGCGTATGTTCGGCAGCTATCTTATCAGCTGGGCAATGCGCCTGACAACAGGCAAAAAAATCTGCGACCCTACAAGCGGTATGCGTCTGTTCAACCGCAAGATGATAAAGGAATTTGCTCTGGACGCAAACTTTGCCCCGGAACCTGACACAATCAGTTTTCTTCTGAAAAACGGTGCTACCATAAGCGAAGTGCAGGTTGAAATGGCAGAGAGAACAGCAGGCGAAAGCTATCTTAACCCTGTGAACGCCATTAAATATATGTTCAAGATGGGTGTTTCCATTGTACTTATACAGTGGTTCAGAAAGAGAAAGGAGATTTAATATGGATTCTATACTTTCAGTTTTGCTTATTATAGGCAGTATTGTAACCTTTCTCTTTGCTATGAAGCTTATCCGCAAATCCACAGTGCGCATTGAAGACACACTGTTCTGGATTGTATTCTGCGTGGTGCTGATTGTGCTTAGCATATTCCCGCGCTCTGTATACACACTTTCCGTTGCGCTGGGCTTCCAGTCACCTATAAACCTTGTGTATCTGGTTATAATCTTTGTTCTTATAATCAACCAGTTCCTTATGACGCTTAAAATCAGCCGATTGACAATCAAACAGAAAGAACTGGTACAGACCCTTGCAATCACCGCAAAGGAGAAAAACGACGAAAATCCGGGCGGAGAAGACAAATAAACAACACATTTAAAAACCACCGTGGCATCACTGCCCCGGTGGTTTGTTTTTTGTCTGGTATTTAATGTTTTCCTGTATCTGCTGTGATTTTGCGTCCTTATGTTTTACAAAATATCAGATTATAATTCTACAGGCGGAATCTGCGGTGCATTTTCCGCAAAGACTTTTTCCATCCGTTCTGCAACATAGTCCACAGTTGCATCCCTGAAAATTTCTTCCACTTCAGAAAATTCAAGCTGTCTGGTTCTGCTGTTTTTCAGAAACTGTGAAAGCCTGTGTATATCCGTTTCCCTGTTTTCTTCTATAGTAAAGCTGAGCGGGTATCTGTCAAAATACTCCCTTGCAGGACAGTTTTCTATCTTCTGCAGGTTGAGCACAGCCTTGCCCATCGAGAAATAGTCAAAAATTTTGCTTGGTACCTGATTGTCCAGTGTGTTGGAGATGTTGAACAGCACATCAGCCTTTTCCATTGTGGCAAATGCTGTCTCTGCAGGTACCCTGTCCCCGAAGAAGATGTTTTCGGGATATTTTTCCATATATCTGTCCAGCACCCTGCTGTTGTTTACCCCCATAAAGTAAAGGCGGATTTTTTCGCCCCGGTCTATAAGCTGTGTAACCGCTTTGAGCGCATATTCAGGGCTGCGGAACTGGTCTGTAAGGATACCGCAGAAAAGGATATTGATATATTCCCCGTCAAAGCTGATGGCGGATTTTACATTCTGCTGAGGGATGTATTCCCTTATGTTGGGAAACTCCACCCCCTCTGCCTTGTAAAGATATCTGCTGTATCCCGGGTGCTGTGCATACTGACCCATAAGCACAGGTGTGGTAAAGATATGTGCCGTTTTTTCAAAAACCGCAAGTTCGCGGTTTATAATATCTTCCCTGTTTTCTGCATTGTCTATGCGGTGAAACCCCCAGGGGTCAACCTGATAGAAGTAAACCGGACAGCTGATGTCGCTGAGTGCCACAGTTTCCACGGGGAGAATCGGTTTGCAGACGCAGACAAGTGCATCGGGCCCAAACTCTGCCGCAAATGCCTTTATCTGTTTGAGATACCGCGGCTGTTCCACCTTTTTATAGTATTCAGGCCTGTACTTAAAGAAAAGTGACAGCCCGTGAACAGGGTGTTTTTTTACAAAATCCATACGGGCGGAGTTGCGGTTTCTGCCCTCTGCTGTAAAGAATTTTTCAAAGCTTTCGCTGGCTTTTACTATGGGGGATACTGACGGCAGCCGCACAAGCTGTACGCCGTTTACAACTTCGTTTCCAGGGAATGCGTTGCACACCCCCGCAACTGCGCAGCTGTGACCGAGAAGGCACAGTTTTTCTGCAAGCTGTATCACAATTTTTGTGGTGGCGTTTACATCTTTTTCCAGCTCGCCAACTGAAAATAAAATCTTCACTCTGCCCTCTCCTTTCCTTTTTATCTTGAAATAAGTTTTGAATATACCTTTACCAGCATATAAAGCGGTGTGTAAAGGCCGTACCGCATAAGTATCCAGAACAGTTTAACCTGAAATTCCACGCAGGAAAGTTCCTTTTTTGTATAGGTAAGGTCTATGCTGTTCTCTTTCACCTTGTCTTTTACATATTTTATTGCTTCTTTTCTCGGTTTCTGGTCAAAAATCTTTCTTACCACTGCCGAAAAGGACACCATAAACCTGGTTTTGTTGCGCAGGGAAATTTCTTCTTCGGATATTCCAAGCTCCCTTGCCACTTTGCCTGCTTCGTCCGCAAAGCGCTTCATTGCAGGTATTGTGTGTTCGTATATGGTGTTTGTTATGGAGGCCATATTCCTGCGGTAGAAATAGAAAGGCCTGTTGATTGCCCTTGCCCGCTGTGACAGGGCAAGGTAGCGGATATTGAAGAAGTTGTCCTCGTTGAATACAATTTTAGGCTGTATAACGGCAAGAGAACCCTCTCTTATAATATCCGTGCGGTAGACCGCCATGCACATACTGCCCGTAACCTCATACCCTGCTTCAAGGTTTGACATAAGGGGAAGTATCATATCCTTTATAATTTCTTCTCTGTTCTGACAGAACACTTCCTTTATGTTCCTTGTGCTTTTTGTCTCAAGGTCATCGTTGAAAAATCTGTAACAGGTGCAGTACACCACATCGAGATTGTCCTTCTGCATACAGCCCATCATTGTGGAATACATTTCTTTATCCACAAGGTCATCTGCATCTATAAAGGTTATATATTCACCTTTTGCCTGTGCTATGGCAGTGTTGCGGGGATTTGCCGTATCCCCCGAATTTGCACACTGAACAAAGCGGACAAAGGGATATTTTCGGGCATATTCTGCACAGATTGCGGCACAGTTGTCGGGACTTTCGCTTTCCACCAGTAAAATTTCATAGTCGGTAAATGTCTGGGACAGAAGCGATTCCATACACTGATGGATATACTTTTCCGCATTGTATACCCCCACCGCAACGGTGAGGACAGGATTTAATGCTTTCTGCATATTCTCTTGACTCCTCTCAGACACCAGGCACCGCCGATGAGAACCTTGTTTTTAAATGCCATAGATGATGACATAACTTCCTTTACATAAAGGCTGTAGCCTTTCCAGTTAGCCATAAGCAGTCTGTCTGTATTGGCGCTGTAACCGTCGGGCAGATAGTCCGCAATGTATATAACCCCGTTGAACCAGCGCAGCTTATAGCCTGCCCTTGCGATGCGGTTATAAACCAGAGCTTCAGGCACAAACTTTTCTCCGTCAAATTCAGGGAAAGGGAATTTCCGCAGCACTTCTGTGGAAAAAATTTCCGCCTTGTCCCCCGTAATATTGTATTTTGGTCTTTCCAGCGTTGTGGCATCGATATATTCACCCTCAAAGCTGGAGCCTATAGCGCTGCCGTCCTTATAGCCTTTGAGCCCTGCAACGCCGCCGAAGTTTTCCTTCGCCTTTATGGTGTCAATCCATTTAACTGCGGTTTCTATGGCATTGTCGGTGAGAACATCATCGCTGTCCACAATAAAAAAGTATTCTCCCTTTGCCAGCTGAAGGCCAAGGTTTACTGCACGCTGTTTGCCGCCGTTTTCCTTTTTTGTATAACAAATAGAAAAATCAGCCTGTGAGAGCCAACCGTTCACCAATTTTCCGGTATCATCTGTACTGCCGTCATCAACGATAACCCACTCAAAATCTTTGCAGGTCTGTCTTTTCAGACTGTCGTATAAATCAGGCAGCAGATTAGCCCTGTTGTAAGTTGGTGTAAAAACAGTAATCATTACTTATCTCCACAAGCTGAATATTTTTCAATATAAAATTGTTGCAGTTTTGCGCTTACTTCACCTATGTCGTATCCGCGCTGACGGATACCCAGGTGGTTGTCGCTTTTTGTTTCTGTATCCAGTGCAAGAATCTGCTGTGCCCAGTATTCTGCGCCTTTTTCAAGAGGCAGGAAGATGATATCATCGCTTACCTTTGCTTCTGTAGGCACCCTGTCGCTGGCAACACATTTTACGCCGCAGGCCTGTGCCTCGATAAACACGATACCAAGACCTTCAAAGAGACTTGGCAGACACATTACATCACTTCTGTGCAGCAGTTCGTAAACGCTGTCGCAGTCGCCCATAAATTCAACTGCATCCTTTATGCCGAGAGTTTCGGCTTTCTTTTCCAGCGCCTGCTGTTCTGTGCCTGTGCCGGCAAGAACAAGACGGGCTTCCGGTTTCTTTTTATAAACTTCGCTGAAGACATCCAGCAGGAAGGTGTGGTTCTTTTCAGGTGCAAGACGGCCCACACAGCTGATGACAAATTTTTCTCTGTTCCTTGTATCTTCCGGGGTAAATTTTGCCAGATTGATGCCGTTTTTAACCACCATAACATCATCCCTGCCCTTGCCGAACAGCCATTCGCCCGCTTCCTTGCTGCAGGCAAAGCGGTAGTTGCAGTTTGGTTTTATCATTGTGCCGTAGAAGTTTTTAACCACACGGTAGATAAACAGCCCTGCATTTGCAACGCTGTGGCTGTGGGAAATTCTGACAGGAACACCTGCCCGTTTTGCCTCGCGCATTATGAGACCCGAAAACTTGTCCATGTGGGAGTGGACAATCTTGTATTCAGGATGTTCCTTAAAGAACTTTCTCACCGCTGCTGTGTATGCAAAAGGACCTTTTTCTGTAATGAACGGTATCTTGTAGATTCTGCCGCCCATCTCCAGAATTTCTTTTCTGTATACGCCGCCGAAGCTGTACAGAAAGTCAAACTGTACCTTTGTTCTGTCTATGTTGCGGTAGAGATTCATAATATATGTTTCATAACCGCCGCGGCTGATGCCTGCAACACAGTGCAGAATTCTGACAGGTTCGCTGTTATTCAGTTGTACGTTTCTGTTTTCGCCCATAGCTTCACCTTTTGACATCTGCCGTATGCAGATATCGCGTACATAATTATTCAATTTATTGTAACATATCGCTGTTTAAAAATCAACAAAGACAGGTTTGAACAATACATTTAACACATATTCCCTTTTATACACACAAAAAATCTCTCCCTGGAAACAGAGAGAGATTTTTAAAGTATATTCAGTCAGACATTACTTTTTAAAGTAATCAACAGCACCACGGAACATTTCAAGACCACGGGAGTTAGGAACGTTCTTGTAGTTGCGGCTGCACCATCTTTCGTCGTGGAGCATTTTACCGAACACACGGCCGTCCGGGCTTGTGATACCTTCAATAGCCATCATGGAGTTGTTAGGGTTGAACATAATGTCGCTTGTTGCGTTGCCGCTGAGATCAACATACTGTGTTGCAACCTGACCGTTTGCGATAAGCTGGTCGATAACTTCCTGCGGAGCGATAAATCTGCCTTCGCCGTGGCTTGTTGCTGCTGTTACACAGTCGCCAACTTCGTGGTACATAAGCCAAGGAGACTTGTTGGATGCCACGCGTGTATGTGTAAGACGGGACTGGTGACGGGCGATGGAGTTGAATGTAAGTGTCGGGATATCAGCACTTGGAGCAACGATTTCGCCGTATGGTACAAGACCAAGTTTTACAAGAGCCTGGAAGCCGTTGCAGATACCTGTCATAAGACCGTCACGGTTGTTAAGCAGTTCGTGAATCTGCTGGGCAACAAGTGGGTTTCTCATAAGGGAGATGATGAATTTAGCAGAACCGTCCGGTTCGTCACCGCCGGAGAAGCCGCCAGGGATTGCAAGAATATTTGCTGTCTTGATAAGTTTTGCAAGGTCTTTTGCAGACTGCATAACTTCTTCAGGTTTTCTGTTGCGCACAACAAAGATTTCTGTGTCTGCACCTGCACGGTCAAATGCTCTTGCTACATCGTATTCGCAGTTTGTGCCAGGGAATACAGGGATGATAACCTTTGGAGATGCTGTTTTGATAAGCGGAGAAGGTCTTGTGCCCTTGAAGTCGTAGCAGATATTTTCCACCGGTTTTGCAGGCTGAAGTACTGTATTGCTTGGGTATACAGGTTCAAGTTTTGCTTCCCATGCTTTTTCCAGCTTGTCGAGCTTGATGTTTCTGCGGTTGTAGATGATTGCGTATTTGTCGATTGTTGTACCGATTTTCTTGCCGAAGCGGAGAAGACCGTCTGTTTCAACCACAAATGCACCGTATTTTTTGCTGAACAGTTCTTCTGCTGTAAGTCTGGAATCAAGTTTTACGCCGATTGCATTACCGAATGCCATCTTTGTAACAGCTTCTGCAATACCGCCAAAGCCGATTGCCCATGCAGAGATAACGCGTTTTTCTTTGATTGCTTTCTGGAGAGCTTTATATGTTTTTACAAGGCTTTCTTCATCGTAGAGGCCGTTTTCTGCTTTTTTAGGTTCTACAAGGTATACGGATGTGCCAACAGCCTTGAATTCAGGAGAGATTACGTTGTCTGCATCTGCAACGCCGCAGGCAAAGGAGATAAGTGATGGTGGTACGTCGATGGATTCGAAGGAGCCGGACATACTGTCTTTACCGCCGATTGCACCGATGCCAAGAGCAAGCTGTGCTTCAAGACCGCCGAGAAGTGCTGCAAGTGGTTTGCCCCAGCGTGTTGGTTCCTTGCGGAGTCTTTCAAAGTATTCCTGGAAGCTCATCCATGCTTTGCCGATATCGCCGCCTGCTGCAACAAGTTTTGCTGCAGAGTGGATTACTGCATAGTATGCAGAGTAGTATGGGCTCTGTGTTGCAAGGTATGGGTCAAAGCCGTGTGCCAGGATGGAAGCTGTGTTAACTTCGCCTTTAGGGCTGTTGATGAGAGCAGCCATAGCCTGTGCAGGTGTAAGCTGTCTTGCACCGCCGAAAGGCATAAGCACTGTACCGCCGCCAACTGTTGCGTCAAAGCGTTCAACAAGACCGCGCTGGGAACAAACATTAAGGTCAGAAACCATTTTTTCCCATTTTGTGTATACATCTTCTGTGATTGGTTCTTCGCTGAGGCCCTGTTTTGTGATTGTTGCCTGTGCATATTTTGTTGCGCCTGCGCTGTTGAGGAAGTTGCGGTCAAGGTCAACAATCATTTCGCCTTCGCTGAGCATCTGGAGACGGTTTGTATCTGTAACTTCTGCAACGATAACTGCAGAGAGGTTTTCTTTGGAAGCTGCCTTGATAAATTTGTTTGCATCTTTTGCTGCCACTACGCAGGCCATACGTTCCTGGCTTTCGCTGATTGCCAGTTCTGTTGCTGTAAGGCCTTCGTATTTTTTAGGCACCATATCAAGGTTGATAAGGAGGCTGTCTGCAAGTTCGCCGATAGCAACGGAAACACCGCCTGCACCGAAGTCGTTGCAGCGTTTGATCATTCTTGTAACGGAACCGTCACGGAACAGACGCTGGATTTTTCTTTCTTCAGGTGCGTTGCCTTTCTGAACTTCAGCACCGCATTCTGTAAGGGAGGATACATCGTGTGCTTTGGAGGAGCCTGTTGCACCGCCGCAGCCGTCACGGCCTGTTGCACCGCCCAGAAGGATGATAACATCTGTGTTTTCAGGTGTTTTTCTCACAACATTTTTAGCAGGAGCAGCACCTACAACAGCGCCAACTTCCATTCTTTTTGCCATAAAGCCAGGGTGGTAGCATTCTTCGATATGACCTGCAGCAAGACCAATCTGGTTGCCGTAGGAAGCATAGCCGCTTGCAGCTGTCTGACAGATTTTAATCTGTGGCAGTTTGCCTTCGATTGTTTCGCTTACAGGAACTGTAGGGTCAGCTGCACCTGTAAATCTCATAGCCTGATAAACATAGCTTCTGCCGGAGAGCGGGTCACGGATTGCACCGCCGAGACAGGTTGCAGCACCGCCGAACGGTTCGATTTCTGTAGGGTGGTTGTGTGTTTCGTTTTTGAACATCAGCAGCCATTTTTCTTTTTTGCCGTCGATGTCCACATCAATTTTTACGCTGCAGGCATTGATTTCTTCGCTTTCGTCAAGGTTTTTCAGTCTGCCTGTGCGTTTGAGATATTTTGCACCGATTGTTGCAAGGTCCATCAGTGTTACAGGGCGGTTGCCTGCAGGGTAAAGCTGGTTTTTGATATCCAGATATTTTTCCCAGCTTGCCTTGATATTTTCATCTTCGATAACGATATCATTCAGCTGTGTCATAAATGTTGTATGACGGCAGTGGTCGGACCAGTATGTATCGATCATCTTGATTTCTGTGAGAGTAGGGTTTCTCTTTTCTGTGTTTTTGAAGTAGTCGTGGCAGTATGCAAGGTCATCTGCGTCCATAGCAAGACCGTTTTCCTTTACGAAACCTTCAAAATCAGCTTCTGTCATATCGATGAAACCTTCAAAAACAGGTGTTTTTTCAGGAACAGGATATACTTCAACCAATGTTTTTGGTTTTTCCATGGAAGCTTCACGGCTTTCCACCGGATTGATAAGATATTTCTTGATTTTTTCGAATTCTTCTGCAGAGATATCACCTGTAAGCTTGTACACTTTTGCATATTTAACTGTCGGGCGGATACCTGCTGTTACAAACTGTACACACTGCTGGGCGCTGTCTGCGCGCTGGTCAAACTGACCTGGGAGAAGTTCCACTGCAAATGTTCTGTCTGTAAGTTTGATTTTATCGAATGTATCGTCAACCTGCATTTCGGAGAAGATGCTTTTTACTGCACTGTCAAAAACATCCTTTTCGATATTTTCAACATCGTAGCGGTTGAAGATTTTTACCTTTTTAACGCTTGTGATACCAAGGTTGTTGCGCAGATCAGCCAGCACACCCTTGTCTTCGTTGTTATAGCCTTCTTTTTTGGAAACATAAACACGATATACCATTATCTCTTACCTCCTATATCGTGACGGTAGAAGCTGTTTTCAAAACCAACTTTATCGATGTTTGCATAAACCTTGTCCTGTGCGTCCTTTACATCATCGCCAAGGCATACAAAGCCCAGTACACGGCCGCCGTTGGAAAGATATTTGCCGTCCTTCATAGCTGTGCCGCTGTGGAAGATGTAGTGGAAGCTGTCATTCTGGCCGTCTGCTTTAAGACCTGTGATTTCCTTGCCTTTTGCATAAGCTTCAGGATAGCCGCCGGAGCACATCATAACAACGATTGCGCCGCCTTCCTTGTTGGAGAATTCAACTTCACTCAGATTGCCGTCGATAACAGCATTCATAATTTCAAGCAGGTCTGTTTCGAGAAGGGAGAGACAAACCTGTGCTTCAGGGTCGCCCAGACGGCAGTTGTATTCGATAACTTTAGGGCCCTGTTCTGTGATGATGAGACCGAAGTAGAGAACACCTTTGAATGTTCTGCCTTCAGCGTTCATGGCATTCATTGTAGGGATGAAGATTTTTTCAAAAGCGATTGCTTCAACTTCCTTTGTGTAAACAGGGTTTGGTGCGATAACGCCCATACCGCCTGTGTTGAGACCTTTGTCACCGTCAAATGCGCGTTTGTGGTCTTTGGAAGAAATCATAGGTTTAACGCATTTGCCGTCTGTGAATGCAAGAACGGAAACTTCTGTACCTGTGAGGAATTCTTCGATAACAATTTCGCTGCCGCTTTCGCCGAACTTACCGCCTTCCAGCATTTCGATAACAGCTTCTTTTGCGTCCTCAAAGTTTTCTGCAATGATAACGCCTTTGCCCAGTGCAAGACCGCTTGCCTTGATAACTGCAGGATAGCTGTTCTGTGCCTGGAGATATGCGATTGCAGGTTCAACTTCTGTGAATTTTTCGTATGCAGCAGTAGGGATATTGTATTTTTTCATAAGGTCTTTGGAGAAAGCCTTGCTGCCTTCAATGATAGCAGCTGCCTTGTTAGGACCAAATGCACGGATGCCTGCTGCCTGAAGAGCATCAACCATACCGAGAACCAGAGGTTCGTCCTGGCTTACTACTGCAAGGTCAATTTTGTTTTCAACAGCAAATTTTACAATGCCTTCAACATCGTTTGTTTTGATGTCAACACAGGTTGCAAGGTTTGCGATACCTGCGTTGCCCGGTGCGCAGAAGAGTTCACGGCCTTCTTTTGCAAGGCTTTTAACGGTTGCGTGTTCTCTGCCGCCGCCGCCAACAACTAAAATTTTCATAAATTTTCTCCTTGATATAATTTAAGGATAGTACCTGAGGGTTTTAAGGGGGTTGTTCAGGGGGCCGTGCCCCCTTATATTGATATCCGGCTGGCGTCTGAAGACAGTTGCCTGCAACTGTCCGGGCCTGCGCGAAGCGAAGCGTATGTGCGCAGGTTAGCGTGCCGGGTTCCTTTTGGCGTGGGTCCGCTGCGTCGCAATCAGCGGCGCTTTTGGTCCTTTTGGCGCCAAAAGGACATTTATATTAATGGTGGAACAGTCTGATGCCTGTAAAGCTCATAACCATATTGTATTTGTCGCAGGTTTCGATAACCTGGTCATCACGGATGGAGCCGCCCGGTTCAGCAATGTACTGAACGCCGGATTTTTTAGCTCTTTCGATGTTGTCGCCGAATGGGAAGAATGCGTCGGAACCGAGAGCAACACCGCTCATCTGGTCAAGCCATGCGCGTTTTTCTTCTGCTGTAAGTTTTTCAGGTTTTACTGCAAAGATTGTTTCCCATGTGCCGTCACGGAGAACATCGTCACATTCATCGCCGATGTAAACATCGATTGCGTTGTCACGGTTTGCACGGCTGATGCCTTCAACAAACTGGAGACCCAGCACTTTTTCGTGCTGACGCATCCACCAGTTGTCTGCTTTCTGACCTGCAAGGCGTGTGCAATGTACGCGGGACTGCTGACCTGCACCGATACCGATTGCCTGGCCGTCCTTTACATAGCATACAGAGTTGGACTGTGTGTATTTGAGTGTAATCATTGCAATTGCAAGGTCGCGTTTTGCAGCGTCTGTAAGATCCTTGTTTGCTGTTACGATGTTGTTGAAATATTCTTTGTCGATTTTGAGTTCGTTTCTGCCCTGTTCAAATGTGATGCCGAAGATATCCTTTGTTTCCACCGGTGCAGGAACGTAATTTTCGTCGATTTTGATTACATTGTAGCCGCCTTTGCGTTTGCCCTTGAGAATTTCAAGTGCTTCGTCTGTGTAACCGGGAGCAATAACGCCGTCGGAAACTTCTTTTGCGATGATTTTTGCTGTTGCAGCATCGCAGATGTCGCTGAGAGCGATAAAGTCGCCGAAGGAAGACATTCTGTCTGCGCCGCGTGCTCTTGCGTATGCAGATGCAAGCGGTGTAAGTTCCATACCTTCAACAAAATAGATTTTCTTGAGTGTATCTGTAAGCGGCTGTGCTACTGCAGCACCTGCAGGGCTAACATGTTTGAAGCTTGTTGCTGCAGGCAGGCCTGTTGCAGCCTTGAGTTCTTTTACAAGCTGCCAGCCGTTGAGAGCGTCCATAAAGTTAATGTAACCCGGACGGCCGTTGAGCACTTCGATTGGAAGCTGACCTTCTTTCATAAAGATACGGGAAGGTTTCTGGTTAGGGTTACAACCGTATTTAAGTTCAAGTTCTGTCATTTTATTTTCTCCTTGCAGTGATGCATATTAAACATTTTTGTTTACGATTCTTGTTGCTGTCTCGCCTGTTGCTCTGTTTACAAAGCGTACAAAGAGGCTGACTTTGTTGCCTTCGTTAAGGCTGTTCCAGATCATATCTGTAACTGTGTCGATATCGCCTTCGATGCCAACAACTGTTTTTGGCTCGCCTTCAAAGGAAGGAATCGGGTTGCCGTTGTCGTTGTATGTATGGATGATTCTTGCTTCGCCTTCGATTGGTGCAGCATATTCGTAGAAATATCTGAGACACTGTGCTTCGTTGCCTTTGTCAGATTTGAGGATGGACATTTTGAAGGAACCGTCTGCATTTACTGCTGCGGAAATTCTTGGTGTCCAGTTAGGACCGTCCGGTTCAAATTCTCTTGTTCTGAGTGCTGCTTCAAAGCTGTCGCCTTTTACCATAAAGTCACGGATTGTATCTGTCTGGTCGCCGTTTGTAACAACTGTAACATCGCCAACCTTTCTTACCGGATGGTAGATGATAAGGCTTGGGTCCACCATTTTGCTTTCGTCAAAAGCTTTTGTGCGGATGCCGTCTTCTGTTTCTTCAAAAATTCTGTTCTGGCTGTTTACGCTGCGGCCCATAATGAAGTAAGCCATAACGATGTCTGTTGCTGTTTTGCCTACTACAATGCCTCTGCCCGGATATTCTTTTGATGCAAGATATTCTGCTAATTTCATAATAATCAAATCCTTTTTGTATATTGAATGGTTTAAACTTTTTATTCTATGCGTGTGTGATAATCTTTACACCCGCAACTTCTCTTGCCTTGTTTTTAAGTTCACCTTCGCTGATACAGCGTGTGTTTGCAATGATATTGCCCAGAGCGATATCTTCTGCAATTGTCTGGATTGCCCTTGGCAGGATAACCCATTCTGCCTTTTCCATAACGCGCTTCTGCAGCACTTCCGGTGTGTCTCCGCGGAGAACTTCAACAGCTTTCTGTGCAATAATTTCGCCGCCGTCCACAACTTCGTTTACATAGTGCACTGTTGCACCTGTAACCTTTACACCTTTTGCAAGGGCAGCTTCGTGCACCTTGAGGCCGTACATACCCTCGCCGCAGAAGGACGGGATAAGGGACGGGTGAACATTGATGATTTTATTCGGGAACTGTTTTATGAAGTTTTCGCTGAGTATTGAGAGGAAGCCTGCAAGAACAATAAGGTCGATGGAGTTCTTTTTAAGTTCTTTTACAAGGGCATCTTCCCACTGTGCGGCACTTTCAAAATCCTTTTTACGTATTGTTGCGGTCTTTATGCCTGCATTTTCTGCTCTTTCAAGGGCATAGGCACCTGCAACATTGGAGATAACCAGCTCCACCTTTGCATCTGTGATGATGCCGGAATTCTGTGCGTCGATAATAGCCTGCAGGTTTGTGCCGCCGCCTGAAACAAAAGCTGCCACTCTTAACATAAGATAACACCTTCCTCGCCGTCCACTACGCTGCCGAGAATGTATGCTTCTTCGCCCTGTTCCTTAAGAATTTCAATTGTTCTGTCTGCTTCTTCAGGGGAAACAATCATAACCATGCCAACACCCATATTGAATGTGGAGAACATATGGTCAACAGGGATGTTGCCTGTTTCTCTGATAAGGTCAAAGATAGGCAGAACCCTTACATCTTCGTATCTGATTTTTGCTGTTTTGCCTTCCGGCAGTGCTCTTGGAATATTTTCAAAGAAGCCGCCACCTGTGATATGTGCAATGCTCTTTACATTAACTTCATCCAGAACTGCAAGAGCAGGTTTTACATAGAGTTTTGTAGGTGTAAGCAATGTTTCGCCAAGTGTTGCACCAAGGCTTTCGATGTACTGGTTAAGGTCTGCTCTTTCAACATCGAAAACTTTTCTTACAAGGGAGAAACCGTTGGAGTGAACACCGCTGGACGGAATTGCAACAAGTACATCGCCTGTTTTTACATTGTCATTGCTGAGGATTTTGTCCTTTTCAACAATACCAACTGCAAAACCGCCGATATCGTATTCATCAACAGGCATAAGACCAGGATGTTCTGCTGTTTCGCCGCCGATAAGGCTGCAGCCGGAATCAAGACAGCCTTTTGCAACGCCGCTTACAATTGTTGCAACCTTTTCAGGATAGTTTTTGCCGATTGCTATGTAGTCAAGGAAGAACAAAGGTTTTGCACCGCAGCATACGATGTCGTTTACACACATGGCTACCGCATCGATGCCTATTGTGTCGTGCTTGTCCATAAGGAAAGCAAGTTTAACCTTTGTGCCGCAGCCGTCTGTGCCGCTTACAAGAACAGGTTTTTCGTAGCCCTGCGGAAGTTCGTACAAACCGCCGAAACCGCCAAGACCGTTGAGAACTGCATCTGTAAGTGTTTTCTTAACGCTGTCTTTCATAAGCTCAACAGCTTTGTAACCTGCTGTTACATCAACACCTGCTGCTGCATAGCTTTCTGTAAAGTTAGACATAAATTTTTACCTCGCTGATTATATATAAAGGGTTTATAAACTGTTATTTGATTTCTTTGATTTTTTCTTCAAACTTGTCAACCTGGTGTGCTTTGGAAACATCAACCGGATATTCGCCGCTGAAGCAGCCCACACAGTAGTCCTTGCAGATACCGCTTGCCATCTTCTTTGTGTCTTCAAGGCTGAGGAATCCTATGCTGTCTGCGCCCATAGCCGCTGCCATATCTTCAACAGGCATTCTGTTTGCCATAAGGTCTTCAGGTTTGCCGATATCTGTACCGAAGTAACAAAGATATTTGAAAGGAGGTGATGTGATGCGCAGATGAACCTCTGCAGCACCTGCTTCCTTGAGCAGTCTTACCACGCGTTCGCTTGTTGTACCTCTTACAACACTGTCGTCAATGAGAACAACGCGTTTGCCCTTGATTGTTTCGCTGATAGGGTTAAGTTTTATTTTAACGCTGTTTTCGCGCTGGCTCTGCACAGGCTGGATAAATGTTCTGCCGATATAACGGTTTTTGAGAAGACCTACGCCGTAAGGGATGCCGCTTTCCATTGCATAACCCTGGGCTGCGTCAAGGCCGGAATCCGGTGCGCCGATAACAACATCGGCATCCACAGGATGAGCCTTTGCCAGCAGTTCGCCTGCTCTTTTTCTTGCGCGGTGAACGCTGCAGCCTTCGATAACGCTGTCCGGACGGGCTGTGTAAACATATTCAAATACGCACAGGCCTTTAGGCTCAACGCCTTCGCGGTATACAATAAGCTCGTTGTCTACAATCTCAACAATTTCCCCTGCTTTTACATCGCGGATAAATTCCGCACCAACTGCATTGAGGGCACAGGTTTCGCTTGCAAAGATGTAGCCGCCTTTAAGCCTGCCGATACACAGCGGCTTGAAGCCCTGAGGGTCTCTGGCTGCAATAACCTTTTTAGGTGACATAATCACAAGGCTGTATGCTCCTTCAAATTTCTCGAGAGCTTTTTCGAGAGCTTCTTCGATGCTGCTTGTTTCAAGACGCATTCTTGCAATAAGATATGCCATTGTTTCCGCATCGTTTGTTGTCTGGAAGAATGTGCCCTGTTTCTGCATTTCCTGACGGATTTCAAGGGCATTTACCAGAGCGCAGTTTGCTGCAAGGGCAAGAGTACCTTTTGCATGGCGTACAACCATAGGCTGCGCATTTACCGCGTCAATCTGGCTTTTAGGTGCATATCTTACATGGCCGATAGCCATTTTGCCTTTTGGCATCTTGGCCATCTTTTCAGGTGTGAGAACCTCCGGAACAAGGCCTACACCTTTGATTGTGGTGAACACACCGTCATCGTTTACGGTGATACCGCAGCTTTCCTGACCGCGGTGCTGGAGGGCATACAGTGCATAGTAGTTTTCGCCCACAACATCAATGTCCGAATCATCGGTTTTTGTTATGGCGAAAATACCGCACTCTTCGTTTACTTCTTTGTCAATTTTACAACTGCACATCGACATAAAATCATCTCCTGTAAAGATACAAGTTTATAATAAAATTAAATAATTTACTGATTATTTGCTGTTGAGTTTTCTGTCTTTTTCGAGAACCGCATTTTCCATATCGATTTTCATCTGTGCCACTTTTGCTGCAAGGCCTTCATCGCTGAGTGCCAGCATCTGAACAGCAAGGATTGCTGCATTTTCCGCGCCGTCGATTGCAACTGTTGCAACAGGGATACCGCTTGGCATCTGAACTGTGGAGAGCAGTGCATCAAGGCCGTCCAGTGTGGAGGATTTGATAGGCACACCGATAACAGGAAGTGTTGTGTGTGCTGCAAGCACGCCGCCAAGATGTGCTGCCTTGCCTGCTGCTGCGATGATAACGCCAAAGCCGTTTTCCTTTGCCTTTGCGGAGAATTCGCTTGCTGCTGCAGGTGTTCTGTGGGCGGACATAATTCTCATTTCGTATTCAACGCCGAAACTTTCCAGTTTTTTGGCTGCTTTTTCCATAACGCCAAGGTCGGAATCGCTGCCCATAACAATAGCTACTTTTTTCATAATCGGGTACCTCTCTTTTTAAAAAATAGTCAATATATTTTATTGTTTTATAAATCAAAAAACGCAGAAACACCTTGGAAAAAGCGTCCCTGCGTTGTTAACAAACCAAACCCAACACACCCGTTCCGCTTATCTGCAAAGCAAAACAGGTAACGCAGGGTATTCTCGTCAATCAATAGTCGGAATATTTACGGTTATCCGGTAGAGACGTCGGGGCCATATCCCCCGATTTATATTGATTTTTATTTATTTTTCGTGCCTAGCCGCACTTAAACGGCCTTTACAGTAATATTTTACTATATACTCTGCACCTTTTGCAATAGTAAGTAGTTATAAAAATTTTAAACATTTTGCACTTTTTGCCCATAAGTTTAGGCAACTTTACTAAATTTTCACAACAGCGGACACCACAGCGGCAAATATACCGCATAAGCAGCCCTTAAGGAACAGATTTCGTGGCATTTTTCCCGTACTCCCGAAACTGCACCGAAAACGGATTTTTCATCCCCAAACCACAGCTAAATGCCCTGCAAAGACAACAAACGCCCCTTATCCTCCCGCCGCGCCGTATGGCATATATCAGCTTTTACCGCGGAATGCCGTATGGCATCTTACAGTTTATACAGCTGCGTGGCCGAATGGCATCTGTCAGCTTTTACCGCGGAATGCCGTATGGCATCTGACAGTTTATACAGCCGCGTGGCCGAATGGCATCTGTCAGCTTTTACCGCGGAATGCCGTATGGCATCTTACAGTTTATACAGCTGCGTGGCCGAATGGCATCACGCGCTTTCCTCTAAGGGGGTGACAGTTAAATTTTCACCGCTTTGGCGGGAAAATTTAATGTCAAGAGGGGGATAATCCCCCTATGAAAAAATCGCAGCCATAAGACTGCGACAGGCACAATCCACAAGCTGCGATTTTTGGAGCTGATGACCGGATTTGAACCGACAACCGGCGGTTTACGATACCGCTGCTCTACCCTTGAGCCACATCAGCAGAATATTTGTGCAGAGTTTTGACATCCGCAATAACAATAATACACCTGTCGGGGAAATTTTTCAATAAGAAGTGCAAAAAAGCTGCTGTTTGCGGCGGGCAGTCTGCGCCAATAATAAAGCATATTCTCAAGGGGGACGGATTATGCGACAGTTCAGGGCGTTTGCCGCCACATTTATTATAAGTTTTTCGGTTATGCTGTGCGGATTTATGGCGATGTACTGGGTGGTGCAGTACACTTCGCCCCGTGCGGCGGGGGAAAACCAGCAGGGCGTGCCTGTGCTGACGCCCGACTATAACGACAGCAAGACAACGCTGCTTGTGATGGACTGCGAAAAGGCCGATTTCTTTTTTCTGCTGAAGCTGAACGCCCTGCAGAACCGCGTGAGCCTTGTGAGCGTGCCCTCCGCATTTTATCTTTCTTCTGCACAGCGCACACTGGCTGAAAGTATGGAGTATGCGGGGATAATGCAGTGCGTGCAGGATATATCGGGGCAGTTCGGCATAAATGTGGACTATCACCTGCTGTGCGACAGAAACAGCCTGATAGAGCTGACCGACAGTTTCTCGGGGCTGGATACGGCAGGAATGGAGCTGCCGCAGTCGGTGAAGGGGTATCTGCTGAAGGGCAGCGAATACGCCGACACATCCGCCCTTATAAGCGCGGTGGATATGGCCGCGGCGGTGCTGGACAGCCCTGTGGGCATAGAATTTCTGAACCTTGCGGGGCTGGAGATGATAAGGGGCAATATGCAGAACATCTGCGATTACGCCATAGGGGATATAAAGGAGAATTTTTCGGGCATAAGCACCAACATAGGCACACAGGAGATGGACAGGCTGAAAAGGATAACGGGATTTCTGCTGAACGACAGCACGGAGTTTGACCGCCTGGTGCTGAGCGATGAAGGAACGGCACAGGTGGAAATTGACAGGGTGCTGAAGGAGTAGGGATGAAAAAACCACCCCGAACGGTGTTCGGGGTGGAATAAAGCTTTATTTAGAAGAATTTGCCGTAACGGTTAATCATAGCAGCAAGTTCTTCAACTGTGAGATTGCCTTTGCCTATAGAAACTTTGAGATACGGACCGCCTGCTGCGTAGAACATATCTTCAGAAAGCGGAGCAATTTCACACATTTCTTCGTATGTGAACAAGCCATAAGTTTCGATGTCTTTTTCCATAGCATCAAGGTCGTATGTCATTGTTTCAGGTTCAACATCAAAGATATTGAACAGGCCGCCTACGCCGCCAGGCATAGAGAGCATGCCGTCAACAAAGTAACAGAGATGTTCTGCTGTTACAGGGCTCCAGGCTGTTGTAACTCTTGTTTCAGTAACAACATCAACAAGCTGAACTTTTGCCAGTTTGTTGCCCTGCTGTTTTGCAAAGGTATGACCAATGTATTCTGCTGCATTTCTGTCGAGATATACATACTTGTTAAGGTCATAGTCCCAGAAGCCGTGTTCGTAGATTACGCCAACAGTTGTGCCGTCGGAGAATTTGAGATTGATAACTTCAAATTCTGCTTCTTCTTCGCTGTCAACAAAGAGGATTGGTGCGCTGTCCAATTTGCCTGTCTGCATATTCCATACAAGCAGTTCTTCATCACCTGTGAGACGGTATACAGGTTTTACTGTGCCATCTGCGAGAGTGATAAGTGTTTCAGGGGTTACGCAACCGCCGCCACTGCTTGCTTCAAGTTTTGTCTTTGTACCATTGCAGAAATCTGAATATTTATACTGGGCATCTTTATTTTCGGCAACAGACCAGGTATGACTGAATGTAAGAGGTGTACCATTATTATTATCTTCAAATCTGTAAGAAACAGGAACTGTTCTTGCGCTGTTGCCTGTATTTACAAGGCCTTTTGAAGAAGCTGCAACAAAGTACAATTTATCTGCTGTGCCATTACTATCAGTATCAACCGAAACAGGCATTGCATTTACACTGTTACCAGAATGAACCTGACCGCCTGTAAGTGTCAGTGTA
>JAFSCM010000093.1 GCA_017436765.1 Oscillospiraceae bacterium | reverse complement strand
TATCGCTATAACTAATGACATTGCAACAAAAAATCCAGTATTTTGAGCAGTGTTAAAAACCATTAAACACATTGGTCCAACAGCAAATTGTAATAATAAGCCAAATTTTAGTCCTTCTATATATTTTTTCATACATAACCTCCTCAACAAATTCAAATTTGGCTAACTGATTGCATACTACCATAGTTTTGCCAAACATAAGCAATCATTTTTGACAAATGATTTACTGTTTATGAAAAAATCACACCATTATTATCTATAATCTCACCACATCAGCTTTACAGCAGCGCAACAGAAGTTTTCATACAATATATTATGCCTTTTCATACACAAAACGCACAACAGCGGCAGTTTTTCCGTCTTCCTTTACTATACCGATATCTGTTGTATTTTCTTCCCTGCGTATATAAAGACCGAGATTTTCTCCTTCAAAACACTGGATACGGTACACCGCTTCTATATCTGTGATATTCATATCCTCTATTTCCTTTACTGTAAAGGCAGAAAGTGCTGCACGGATATACGCAACATTGTTCATATGCTGGCTTACATCTATATCTGCAGAGCGCACTTTATATCCCCCTGCCGGCTCACAGCCGTCAAAATCGGTACTGATTTTTGCAAAAGGTTCTTCGCATACAACTTCCGGACAGTATTCCATTCCTTCCGGATATACATCCGCAAGGCGGTGAGGTCTGCCTGTCTGCTTTTCAACTATCGCCCATTCTGTCTTTCCTTCTGCAAACATTTCCGTGTCGTTTTTTACAGAGTAAAATCTGTTGCAGCGGATTCTGCCCGGTTCCTCCGGCCAGGTTGATGCAACAATATTTTCAAGCATATACGGCATTCTGCGGATTTTAATTTTTGTTTTGCTTGCAACCCAGAACAGGCCTTTCTCAGCCAGCTTATCCATGCCCAAATCAATGGCATCTCCATGTTCGGTAGCAAGGTCCATAACCAAATAAAACAGGCCTAAAATGCCCATTTTAGAGGTGTTGTCGCACATACTGAGCTGTACTTTCATTTTTTTATCAAGTCTGTTGTCCATTATAATTCCACCTATACAGTTAAAGGATTTATTCTAATAGCTATACCTGTAGTATTCTACCATTAAACAGCATTATTTTCAATGTTGACAGCTCAACTTTCACTGTTTATATACAAAAACAGCATAGCTTTTAAATTTGCTATGCTGTAATTTATCTTTATGTTGATGTTTCAAAATCCGTTTCACAGTTGGGACAGTATACAATAATTTTGCCTTTTCCCAATGGAAGCCGCAAAATCTGATTGTTACAATTAGGACAAAGGACAACAGTTTTATCTGCCGGGCAATTAAATCTTGCTATATTCCTTTTATAGTTTATGGATTTTTTATTGATGGACGGCCAGCTGTCAACACCGCAGCGGTCATAGACAGCTTTATCTGCCTGAAAAACTATATATGCGCTGGTCATGCCGCCATTTTTGCTGCACAGTTCCCTGTATATTTGTTTTCTTTCTGCTATTGTAAAATTAACGGCCGCAAGCTGGCTTGGTTCGCCTCTTTCGCTGCACCACGAACAGCTGTTGATATCATAGGCACCGCCTGTATGTCCATAAACCTTACCGCAGTTTTTGCACACTTTTACATATTTATTTTCTGCAGAGTCTGTACTGTGTCCACCACCTGTACAGCCGCTGGTTTCTGTTTTTTTATTATGTTTTTTTACAGTGCTTTTACCGTGAAATGCCGCATCAAGTTCGGCATCTGAAACAGATGCATTTCTGCGGCGCTGTTCTTCTTCCCTGCGAAGCTGTTCCTGCTGTGCTTTTTGCTCTGCAATCCGCTTTTCTCTTTCACGCTTAGCTGCATCAGCTTTATCCTGTTCAATGCGGGAATGATATTTTTCCAGATCCTGTTTTAAAACTATACGGTCAGTATATTTGAATGCATAAAGCTTTGCAAAAAGATAGTAATCATCGTAAAATCTCTTTTTGTCAAAATACTTCCACAGCACCTTGCAGTTTCCGCAGTTTGCATTATGTGTCAGTTTTTCTCTTTCTCCGTTTGGAAATTCCACCGTCATTTCACCTGGTGTTCCTGACCAGAATTCACTTTTCACCTTACAGGAAATGACCTTTACAATCACAGATTTATCTGTCATATATCGCTGACAATCCCTGTTATCTTCATCCCAGCCAACTATCTGCAGCCAGTCTCCTGCCTGCAATTTGTCATAGTCATAAGTCTGGCTGAAAAAGTGCTCGTAAAACAAAGATAATTTTACTTTTCCTTTTCCCGTGCTATTCATGCTGTCACTTCCTTTTATATTGCAGCAGTATACCCTGCAGCATCATATATCAATATAAAAATATTAACATCTTTTCCCTTTAAATTCAATATTGCCAAAAGAAAAACAGCGCAATTGCGGTCATTTCCGCAACTGCACTGTTATTTTTATTGCTGTTTTATATGACAGATACAACATATGAGCTGTACATATACTAAATTGCTCTTGTGTATTCCTTGAGCCATTCTGCTTCTTCTGCTGTAAGATATGGGCTGATTTTTTCATATACCTGTGCGTGGTAGTTGTTCAGCCATTCTCTTTCTGCTTTTGTCATATATTTGGCATCAACACCGTCAAGGTCAATAGGAGCGAAAGTGATTGTTTCAAATTCCATAAACTGACCATATTCGTTGAAAGCACCTTTTTTACAGAGAATTTCATTTTCAACACGGATACCGTGGCTGCCTTCAATGTAGATGCCAGGTTCGATTGTTGTAATCATACCTTCTGTAAATACAGCAGATTCATTTCTGCCCGGAAGCTGTCTCCAGCGGAAGCCCTGAGGACCTTCGTGAACATTGAGGAGATAGCCGATACCGTGACCTGAACCGCATTTGTAGTCAAGGTCAAGATCCCAGATAGGGCCGCGTGAAAGTACATCAAGAGCCATGCCCACACAGCCGTAAAGGAATTTTGCCTTGCTTACGCCGATAACACCGCGAACAACCGCTGTGTAGTGTTCTTTGATTTCATCACTGATTGGTCCGAGAACAAATGTTCTTGTGATATCTGTGCTGCCTTCCCAGTAATGTCCGCCGCTGTCAACCAGAAGCATACCTTCGTTTGTAATTTCTTTTGCTGTTTCAGGGTTTGCGGAATAGTGCATCATAGCTGCATTTTCCTTGTAGCCTGAAATAGGTGTAAAGCTGAGGCCAAGGTTGTTAGGTCTTTCGTATCTGAGCTGGGACAGGTATTCCTGTGCTGTGTATTCAGTCATAGGAATTTTGCCTGCGTTTTTCTTGAGCCAGTACATAAATTTTGTAACTGCTACGCCGTCCTGAATATGGCTGATACGGTAGTTTTCCACTTCAACAGGGTTTTTAACCGCTTTCATTTCCATTTCAGGGTTTGGTGCAGATACAACTTCTGCACTGATACTGCTTACGATAGCATAGTTGGAATGTGCTGTATCGATAAGCACTTTTGTTTCTTTGTCAAAACCTTTTACAAAGCTGTAAACTTCTTCGTAAGGTTTAACTTCAACACCTGAAGCTGTAAGATGAGCCATAACTTCTTCATCAAACACACTTGGGTTTGCAAAAATATATGCTTTGTCCATTGTAACAACTGCATAGGACAGCACAACAGGTGTGCAGAGGACATCGTTACCGCGGATGTTGTAAAGCCATGCTATATCGTCAAGGGATGTGATAACATGCACATCTGTGCCCTTTTCTGTCATTACAGCACGAACATCTGCCAGCTTGTCCTGCACTGTTTTGCCGGAAAATTCAACAGGCAGAACAAATGCTTTTTCTGCAGACATAGCAGGTCTGTCCTTCCAGAGCATACCAGGAATATCTTCTTCTGTATGGATACGGGCACCTTTTTTGCCAAGTTCTTCTGCATAGAACTTGCCGGAGTTATAGGAGATAACTCTGCCGTCAAAGGCGAGAACTTCGCCTTCGCAAACCTTGCCGAGGATATATTCTTCGATTATAGGAACACCAGGTTCGCCCATATTTCTCTGGATGATACCTGTACCTTCAAGCTGTCTTTCTGCCTGAATAAAGTAACGGCCGTCTACCCACAGGTTTGCTTCGTCCTGTGTTACAACCATTACACCTGCTGAACCAGTAAAGCCAGAAAAATAATTTCTGGCTTTAAAGTAATCTCCAACATATTCTGACATATGAAAATCGTCTGTAGGGATAATCAATGCAGAAATGCCTTTTTCTTTCAGCAGGTTCTGCAAATCTGATACTCTTTCTCTTATCATTTTTGCCTCCTGATTAAAAGAATTTATTAAATTATTTGTAAAGGTGACAAGCGATCATATGGCCATTGCCCAGATCTTTGAGTTCTGGCATTGTTTTGAAACATTCTTCTGTTGCGTTTGGACATCTTTCAGCAAAACGGCAACATGGTTTTGGGTTGATAGGGCTTGGGATTTCACCTTTAACTGTGAGACGCTGGGAATTCTTTGCAATATCAGGGTCTGCTTCCGGAATAGAAGACAGGAGCACTTTTGTGTATGGGTGCATTGGATTTGCATAGAGTTCTTCTGCATCTGCATATTCAACGATTGTACCAAGGTACATTACGATAACTCTGTCAGAGATAAATTTAACAACGCTCAGGTCGTGTGCAACGAAGAGATATGTAAGGCCATATTCTTTCTGCAGTTCTTTGAGCATGTTGAGAACCTGTGCCTGAATGGAAACGTCCAGAGCAGAGATAGGTTCGTCACAAACGATAAATTTAGGATCTACTGCAAGAGCACGGGCAATACCGATACGCTGTCTCTGACCACCGGAAAATTCGTGGGAGAAACGGGACATATGGTCTTTGTTGAGACCTACTTTTTCAAGAAGTTCAAGAACTTTTGATTCAAGGTCTGCATCGGAGATACCAGGATTGTGAACTTTGATGCCTTCGCCAACAATTTCCTTAACTGTCATACGAGGGTTAAGGGAAGAGTATGGGTTCTGGAAAATCATCTGTACATCTTTACAGAATGCTTTCTTTTCAGCACCTTTAAGTTTTGTGATATCTTTGCCTTTGTAGATAACTTCGCCGGAAGTTGGTTCATAAAGTCTAACAAGACATTTACCTGTTGTGGATTTACCACAGCCGGATTCGCCAACAAGACCAACAGTTTCACCTTCGTAAATATCGAAGGAAACGCCGTCTACAGCTTTGAGTGTAGCTTTTTTGTTGATGCGGAAGTGTTTGCAGAGGTCTTTAACCTGCAGGATAGGTGTTCTGTTCTGATTATCCATTAGTTACTTCCTCCTTTACAGCATGATATGTAAGGTCTACCTTTGGTGCGTCCGGATGCATAAGCCAGCAGTAGGACTTATGAGTTGGGGTAACTTCATATTCCGGAGGCATTTCTTCTTTACAGATAACCATACAGTGTTCGCATCTTGCAGCAAACGGACAGCCTTTTGGTGGGCTGAAAAGGTCAGGAGGTGTACCTTCGATAGGTGTCAGCTTCTGGTCTTTGCTGCTGGAAAGTCTTGCGATAGAATTAAGCAGACCATTTGTGTATGGGTGCTTTGTATCGTAGAAGATTTCACCTACATCACCGCGTTCGATGATTTTACCGCCGTACATAACGAGAACTCTGTCGCAGAGTTTTGCGATAACACCAAGGTCGTGTGTGATAAGGATGATAGAGATACCAAGTTTTTCTCTGAGTTCTTTGAGAAGGTCAAGAATCTGAGCTTCAATTGTAACGTCGAGAGAAGTTGTTGGTTCGTCAGCAATAACGATGGATGGACGGCCAACAAGTGCAATAGCAATCATAACACGCTGTTTCATACCACCGGAAAGTTCGTGTGGATACTGATTGTAACGGCGTTCTGCTTCGTTGATACCAACCAGTTCAAGAATTTCGATTGCTCTGCGTTTCTTTTCTGCTTTGGAGATAGATTTATCACCAACGAAGATTTCTTCAATCTGAGCACCAACCTTCATAGTTGGGTTCAGGCTTGTCATTGGGTCCTGGAAGATAAAGCCGATTTCTTTACCGCGGATTTTACGCATATCTTTATCGGACATTGTTACGATTTCTTCACCTTTGTATTTGATGGAAGAATCAGGACCAAAGAATCCTGGTGGTTCAGGATTGAGTTTAAGAATACACTGGCTTGTAACGGATTTACCGCAGCCGGATTCGCCTACGATACCTACGATTTCGCCAGGTTTGATGTTAAAGCTTACATCTCTTACGGACTGAACAACACCGCCGTATGTGCGGAAAGAGAATGTAACGTTTTTAAGTTCCAACAAGTTTTCCATTTTTTCCATGTTTTCCATTGTTTACATTTCTCCTTTCTATTATTCTGTGCCTCTGAGTTTAGGGTCAAATGCGTCGCGGAGACCGTCACCGAGAAGGTTGAATGCCAGCATTGTTGTACAGATAAAGAATGCAGGCACAATAACTTCGTGAGGAGCAACACGCATCATTGCGATACCTTCTTTTGCAATAACACCCCAGGAACAGTCAGGTGGTGTGATACCAAGACCGATGTAGGAAAGGAATGCTTCCTGGAAGATAGCACCTGGGATAGCCATTGTCATACTTGTGATGAAGTAACCGATAAGGTTAGGAAGAAGGTGTTTAACAATGATCTGGAAGTCAGGTACACCCATAACCTTTGCAGCTGCAACGAAGTCCTGCTCTTTAAGCTGAAGAACCTGACCGCGTGCCATACGCGCAACACCGATCCAACCTACGATAACCATAGCGATAATCAGTGTAATCATACCTGTTTTGTTGAGAGCAACCATAACAAGGATTGTGATGATAAGGGATGGGATACCATAAAGAACGTCGATAAGACGCATAATAAACATATCGAGTTTGCCACCGTAGTAACCGGAGATACCACCGATGAGAGCACCGATACAAAGGTTGATAACTGCTGCTGCAAGACCGATTGTGAGGGATACGCGTGCACCCATCCAGATACGAACCCAGATATCACGGCCAAGATGGTCACAGCCAAGCCAGTGTTCTGCACTTGGAAGGCTGTTTCTCAGTTCTGCACTGATTTCTGCGTGACCGTACTGGCTGAGCATCGGTGCAAAAATTGCAAGCAATACATACAAAGCAATAAGCATCAAAGAGAAGAAAGCAATTTTATTCTTTTTGATACGTCTCCATGCCTCCTGCCAGAAAGTAAGTGTAGGACGGGAGATGGATTCCATATTTTCTTTACTTTTACCTACAACGGCAAATTTTTCTTTTGAAATTACCTGTTCGCTCATCTCTACACCTCCTATTTAGCAATTTTGATACGTGGGTCGATGAAACCGTAAAGGATGTCAACGATTGTGTTGCAGACTACAAGGAATGCACCATAGAAAATGGTGATACCAAGAACGATTGTATAGTCGTATGTTGAAATGGATTCAACGTAGTATTTACCCATACCAGGAACAACGTACATAGCTTCGATAACGAATGTACCTGTAAGAACAGATGCTACGAGAGGGCCCATCATTGTAACAACAGGCATGATAGC
>JAFSCM010000092.1 GCA_017436765.1 Oscillospiraceae bacterium | reverse complement strand
GTTGCACAGCCGTGCAGAGTGCGGCATTCTTCCAGCAGCTGCGGACCGGCAGCACGGTGAATTGCACCGTCAACACCGCCACCGCCAAGCAGACTGTTGTTGGCAGCATTGACAATGGCATCAACCTTCATTTTGGTTATATCATTTCGTACTATCAGGAATGGCATAGGGAACCTCCGTTTTATTATTTATCCCAATTCTTTCTCCAGCATATTTCTGTACTTCTCCACAACCCATCGCGGACTTACAAGCTGTATCTTCTCACCGAAGCCGAACAGCCAGCCGTAAAAGTTAGGGCTCAGGGATACCTCAACAGTTGCCACAAAGTGGTTTTCGTCCACGGCTTCGGTTTTAACATCCTCGCCGAAGCGGTCGATAATCACCTTCATCATATCAGCGGTACACTTAAGTTCTGCCACGGCACGCTCTTCATCATACATCTGGAATACGGCTTTTGTAAAATCAGATATGCTGAAGCTTTCCGGCATAGGGATAGCTGCTTCCTCCAGTATATCAGGTGCGGACTCGATGCGGTCAACACGGAAAGTGCCTATCTTTTCGTGTTTGTCGGAAAAACCGACAACATAGTAATAGTCGCCGTTCCACACAAGGGAATAGGGGCTGAACACATAAGGATTTCCGTCGTTGCGCAGAACCTTTTCCTTGTTTACATTGTAATCGTAGTATGTAAATCTGATTTTCCTGTTCTTGTTTATTGCGGAGTTTATAGCGTCCACAATATAAAAAGAGCGCTCATTGTGCGGCTTTACACGGGTTTCGGTGCGGATGTTTCTCCTGATTTCATCCTGCTGATAGATACTTGCAAATGCACCAAGTTTTGAGATAAGCTCATAGCTTTTCTTTTCTGTTATAAATTTGGAGGACGCTATGGCATCCACAAGAAGTTTCAGTTCAGGCAGCTCAAAATAGCGGGAACCGATAAAATATCTGTTCTGGGTGGAACGCTGACACTGTACATCAACACCCATCTCAATCAAATCGTTTATGTCCTTGCCAACTGTGGTGCGGTGAATTTTCATACCGTATTCTTTGTTAAGAATATCCATAATCTGCACGGTAGTAACGGGATGTTCTTCATCAGAATATTTCTCCAATACTTCCTTCATTATCAGTAATCTTTTTTTGTTGTCCTTTTCCATATTTTACTCCAGATAGATTTTGTCATTTTAATTATATCAGAAAATCTGTTCTTTATAAATGCGCAGATTCTTAATGCAAACGGTTTGGCAGGTGCAGGAAGGTAATTTTCCAAAGCTTCTGCAAATTCTGACATTAACTTCACCAGCTATACATCTTGTACTTTAATTATATATCACTGATTATATGGCGTCTATAGTTTGCAACATAAGGTGTCGCAATATGGCTCATCCTGTTTGACTGTGCATAATGTGTATATATAATGAAAATGAAAGGCAACGGAATGATTGTTTATCAAAGGTGGCTTATGATTGGCGGAATTGGTTCTCACAGAAGTGGCAATAACAGTGCGGCTCAGAGAGCACACGAATATCAGGTATATAAAAACATCACGGAAAACACAGGAATTTCAGAAAAATTTGTATGCATATACTGCAGCCGCATAATCGGAAATACACCGTCATTGTATTTTACTGCTGTTTTTGATATCATATTTTCAGCGGTATAATATTAGTGAGGATTTATGCTATGGTTAAATACAGAAATGCTGAAAAAGAAGAATATTGCGAATTTACAGATTTAATAAACTATGTGTTCAGGGTAGATTTTGAAAAGGTACTGCCTAAGACCTTTAACACAGATTATGATTTTCAGAAGATAACAAAAGTTGCAGAGGATGAAAACGGCAAGCTGATTGCAGGCGTATGTGTGCTTCCGCAGCAGGTTACGGTGGGGGAATACTCTCTTGATACAAACTTTCTGGGCGGGGTTGCTGTTCATCCGAGGCACAGAGGCGAAAACCATATGAAAGCCCTGATAAATATGTGGCTTGAAGAGATGAAAGCTGGCTGTGACATGAGCGTGCTTACGGGCCTGCGCCAGAGATACGAATACTTTGGCTATACACCGGGCGGAGTTCAGTGGGAATATACAGTGAATATGCACAATATCCGCCACGCGCTGAAGGATATCGGCTGTGAAGGAATTGAAATCAAACCTATGGCGGAAGCAGAAGGTGCATTTGCCTTTGCCGCACAGCTTAACAACAATAAAGAGGTGCATATTTACAGAGAGGCTGATGAAGCAGACAAAATTATGGTTTGCTACCGTCAGCATCCATTTGCGGTTATTGAAAACGGAAAGCTTGCAGGCTATCTTATCACAAGCCTGAACAGGGAAGAAATCAGTGAGATTGTTCTGTGCGACAGCAGTGATATCGGAAAGGTTCTCAAGGCGTATTTTGAATGTTTCAAAACAGAAAAGGTTACAGTATTTCTGCCGGAATATGAGACAGAACTGCACAGAGAGCTTATCAGCTTTGCCGATGAGTATAAAAACGGCCCGTGTGCCAACTTTAATATCTTTAACTTTGCAAATGTGATTAAAGCATATCTTGAGCTGAAAAACAAAAGCTGCAGATTAAGCCGTGGCAGATTTTCGGCGGTTATGGACAGTCAGCCTGTGACAATAACGGTGGATGACAACGGAATTACGGTGGAAAACAAAGCTGATGAAGACTCTGTTGTGCTGGACAAGCTTAAAGCACAGGAACTGCTGCTGACACACGCAGGCAGATATATGGACATTGATGTTCCCGGCGACTGGTTCCCGCTGCCGCTGTTCTGGTATCGGGTGGACCAGTACTGATACAGATAAAATTAAAAAAGTAAAAATAAAAATCCGGACTTATCGCTGCTGATAAGTCCGGATTATGTCTGTTTGGGATACGGTTAAATTGCCGCATAGATGTTGTAAATGTTAAGAGCTATAAGTGCAATAAGCAGATTGCGGAAAAATTTTTCTGTTTTTGCGTTGTCCATCTTTTTTGCGATGGAGGAGCCGATAATTGCACCGCTTATGCCGCCAAAGCACATTATGGCAAGATAGAAAAAGTTTACATCAGGCACAGTGTGGGTGGCCACTGTTGTGATAAAACTGGTGAGCTGTGAGAATAAAATGATGAAAAGTGAGTTTTTTGCAGTTTCCTTTGCCTGGGTGGAGAAGAAGAAGGACAGAACCACAATATTGATAGGGCCGCCGCCGATACCGAGGAAGGATGAACTTACACCAAGGATAAAACCGATTATCACACAAACCAGCTTGTTTTTTACATGCTTTGTTTCGATGCCTGCTTTTTTAACAAGATAAAGAAATACCAGCAGGTTGATTATCAGCAGCATAACGCTCTGTATAAGCTTTACATTTGCTGTGGCGTTTGCGGCAATCATAGAGAAGACAACCTTGCCAAGCCAGCCGCCTGCACATGCGCCAAAAGCCAGCCACAATGTTGTTGCATAGTTAATTTTTACAGGGCTTTTGAGACCTCTTATATAGGTGGAACAGGCCATAGCAAGAACTGTACAGCCGGACATAAAGCTGATTGCGCTTGGAGACAGGTCGGAAAAACAGTCCATTACAGGTTTTATGATAATACCGCCGCCGATACCGCTTATGGCACCGATGGTACTTGCGAGCAAAGCAATAGCAAAATATAACATCTCAGATCTCCGTTTAAAATGAAATTATTATCAATAACAGAATAATAGCACTCTGGCAATTATAAGTCAAATAAGGGGTAAAAAGCTGTCCGCCATATCACAAAGCTGCGATATGGCGGATATCTGTGTTTTATAGGGATGATGTTCTGTGCAAGGCTTTTCCCGTATGATTATTTCATTTCAGGAAGGCTTGCAGCAGCCATGGACTGACCTACACGACGGAATTTTTCGTCAGGAAGTGTAAGGTTGATTTTGTCTGCATATTCAGGATATTCATCATCAAGAACTCTGCGGCATGTTTCAAGGAGAATGTCGCCGCCTTTACCGCTCATAACACGGCCGAGAAGCAGTACATATTTGAAGCCGTAGTGTTCAAAGTAGTAAGCAAGTGTGTGACCAAGGTATGTACCGATGGATTCGTAAACCTGAACAGCACGAGGGTCGTCATTTTCCATAAGTTTCTGAGTAACTTTAAGTTTTTCAGCAGGGGAAAGGCTTTCGTCAAGTTCAATACCTGCGCGAGGTGCAAGTTTGTTTACGCCGTCCTGGCAGAAGTATTTAACACCGCAGCCGATGTCGCCGGACCATTCGTCAACCATTGCGTTAGGGTTAGCGTCAACAGGAACAAATGCAAGTTCGTTGAGCCAGCCTGTGATACAGCCGTCTTCGTTAACATAACCAACAGCTTCACTTGTACCCATAGCGATACCGAGGATGTTGTTGTCGTTAAGGCTCATTGTACCAGCAAGAGCAGAAACGTCACCGTCGTTTGCAACAGCGAACGGAACATCGCCGAATGTGTCTTTGATTGCACGGATGTAAATGTTTTTAACTTTTTCTTCGTAAAGGTCTTTTGGAACTTTGAGGAAGAGGGAAGCGCTCATTGTACGGTCGTTGATGTAGATACCTGCGGAAGAAACACCAACTGCATCAACTCTTGGCATATGTTCTGCAGCAGCTTTAAGTGCAGATACGATACCTTCGTAGTGGTAGTCTGGGTCCGGATTGATTTTTGGAAGCCAAACAACTTCTTCGGAGAATACTGTTTCGCCATCGATTACAGCAGAAACTTTACGGTCGGATCCGCCTGCGTCAAAACCGATACGGCAGCCTTCAAGGTGACCGCCCATTGGTTTAGGATCATCGAAGGATTCAGGAACATTGTCAGTAAGAACAATTTCAAATGGTTTTTCAAAGATGTTTGCCATGAAATCCCAGTCAAATTCGCGTTCGCCGCCTTTGCAGTATACGCTGCAGAGGTAGTCGTAGATGTCCTGGTCATTTACATAGATTTTGTAACCGCCCTTCATCCAGAGAGCTGTTTTTACAATACGGTCGATGTAGTAACGGTCAGCTTCTGCCATTTCAGGTGTGCCGTGGATAAATGTGTGTGTAGTTGCTGTCTGTCCGTCAGCGCGTTCAACTGCGATGGAAACAGGTTTTTTTGCACCTTCCAGGAAAGCTCTGTTGAATTTAAGCAAAGGCATAAATTCAGGGTCCAGTACAGGTACATTTTTGAGTTCTACAGAAATGCCAAATCTGTTCATATGGTAATCCTCCAAAAAATATTATTGTTGTATATAAAGGTGCACGGTTTATGCAACTATTATAATTTACTGTTGTTTGCCGCCATTCTGCGCAGAATCTGCAGTATCTCCATCAATTTCGGATATGCATATTCCAGAAAGTTCATATAAGCAGAACAGAAGTAGTTTTTGCCGCTGTTGTCAGGGCCCAGCGGCTCGCGGTTTCTGCGGCAGCCGTTGCGGCACAGCATAAGCCATCTGCAGTTTCTGCAGTCTTCAGGCAGCGGTCTGGACAGCTCGACAAATCCGCAGGCAGAGCGTTTTGCTTCCATCTCTTCAAAGCTGTCGGTTGCTATATTGCCCAGCAGCCATGGGTCAAGGGCATAAAAGTCGCAGGGATATACACTGCCGTTTGCCTCGATTACCCACTGAGGTGAACAGAAACCCTGAAAATTGCATCCTTCGGGACGCTGTCCTGCCAGAATCATCATAAGGTTTTCAAAATAGCGGTTGTATACATAGCGGCCGTTTTTCATATCCTGATACCAGCCGTCAAACATGGATTTCAGAAATGTCTCGTATTTTTCAGGCGTCAGGGAATAATCGTGGCCGCCCTGAACTTCTCCTATAGGGTCAAGACATTCGATATACTGCTGATAGCGGAAATCATTCTTTCTGAAAAAGTCATAGACCTGACGGCCGTGGCGGGCGTTGCTGCCCGATACAACCGTAAGGATGTTGAAATCCACATTGTGCTTTTTAAGCAGCTCTATGGCAGCCATAACACGGTTGAAGGTGCCTTTGCCTTTGTGGTCCACACGGTAGCGGTCGTGAACTTCCTTCGGACCGTCCAGAGAGACACCCACAAGCACCTGGCGGCTGGCAAACCATTCTGCCCATTCTTCGTTCAGGTCATAGCCGTTGGTCTGTATGGAGTAGTGTACACGCAGTTCCTTTGAACGGGGATGGCTGTCCACACATTCGGCAAAATTGCGGAAAAATTCAATGCCTGCCAGGGTAGGCTCGCCTCCCTGAAAGGCAAAGGTGCAGTCACCCGAAGCATAATTGAGCGCTTTATCCACCAGCAGATTCACAACTTCACCGGACATACGGCCGGTACAGCTGTCTGTGCGGTTTTCTGTTTCATCAATATAGAAACAGTATTTGCAGCGCATATTGCAGCTGCCGGAAGCCGGCTTGATTAACAGGCTTAACGGAGGCACACTGACACCCCTTTTCCATTTACATAATACTCTTGATATCATTATAGCATATCGACTGCTTTTTTCAAGACGATATGGTGCTGAATAAGGTACAGTAAGCATAATTTGAATAAAATAATATGTTTTTGTGTAAATTGCTTATTGATACCGGATATTGTTTATGCATTTTGTCAAAGCGGCTCAGCGATTTTTGCGGAAAAATACAAACGGACATAAATGTTTGTTGAAAAAGTACAATTGGCACGGTTGAAACACCATAATAAATTGACAATTTACACATACGGGTGTATCATATAACCATATTGAAGCAACATTATTCGATTTGTGATGTTGCGGCAGAAAAGAAAGAAAAGGAGAGTAAATATGGCTAAACGCAAAAATGTTTTGCTGATTCTGTCTGACCAGCAGCGCATGGACACAGTAGGCGCTTATGGTATGAACGATATTTGTAAAACACCTAATATTGACCAGCTGGCTGCAGAAGGTATGAAGTTCAACAACGCATACACACCGTCTGCAATCTGTGCACCTGCCCGTGCCAGTGTTATGACCGGTCTGTACCCGCACAAGCACGGTGTTATTGATAACTTTACAAATATCAAGGAAGGCACACCTTTGCTGGGCGAATGTATGAGAGATGCAGGCTATTACTGCGGCTATGCAGGCAAATGGCATGTAACTCCTAACAAAACCCCTGAAGAATGCGGTTTCCACGACGGCAAACCTTTCATGGGTTACGGCTTCCCGGGCAGCCAGGTGTTCCCAAGCCTGATATTCAATCAGCCGCCTGACAATGAACCAAACTACTACGAACTGTATCTCAAGGAAAACGGCTTTGAAAATATCGATGTTTCCAACGGCTTCCAGGGCAACAACCCTGCACTGCAGATTCAGGAAATGTACTGCAAGCACGAAGGTCCTGTGGAAAGTACAATCGAGTACTTTGTAGCTCACGAAACAAACCGTCTTATCGACATTGCAAAGGAAGAAGACAAACCGTTCTTTATCTGGGCAAACTTCTGGGGCCCTCACAGCCCAAGTATTGTTCCTGAACCTTACTATTCAATGTACAACCCTGATGATATCCCTGAACATCCAAGCTACTGTGATGATTTGCTGGATAAACCATACGGTTACTATCTCAGCGAAAAGATGTGGGGTCTGGGCGACTACGGATGGAAAGGCTTCCAGCAGATTGCAGCACGCTACTACGGTCACTGCACAATGATTGACGATATGGTTGGCATGATGGTGCAGAAACTTAAGGATGAAGGTCTGTATGACGATACAATCATCATCTACTCCTGCGACCACGGCGACTGTCTGGGCGCACACAAACTCATTGAAAAAGGTGCTTTCACATTTGATGAAATCTACCATATCCCAATGGTTGTAAAAGGCCTTGGCACAGAAGACAACGACAGCTTTGTATACCTTCACGAGCTTATGCCTACTCTGCTTGATATCGCAGGCGTGGAAACACCGGCTCCTGTTGACGGTGCAAGTATTCTGCCTCTGATGACAGGCGAAGAAAAGGACAATGGCCGCACAGAAGTATTCTGCGAATACCATAACCATTTCTACATCGGCCGTCAGCGTATGGTAAGAGACCTTGACTATCAGCTTACCTTCAACGAAAGCGAACGCGGCGAGCTGTATGACCTCAAGAAAGACCCGTACCAGCTTAAGAATGTATGCTATGACCCTGCCTATGCAGAAGTTAAGAAAGAATATATGAACAAGCTGTCCAAATATCTGCGTGAAACCAATGACCCTGCAGGCACATGGTTCCACAGAATCAAGGAATTCTATTAATTCCTGAAAAATCAGTATTTTACCTTACAAAGGTTTAATAAATAAAAAATAATAAATTGGAGAAAGAAAAAATGAAAAAATTATTAGCATTACTGCTTGCTGGCGCAATGGCACTTTCAATGGTTGCTTGCGGCGGCAGCGAACCAGCACCAGCACCTGAATCTGGTGAACCAGCAGTTGAAAATGTAACACTCAATGTTGCTTACATGCCAAACTGGGGTTCCCTCTGGGCAGTTGCTACAGCTGACGCAAAAGGCTTCTTCGCAGAAGAAGGCATCACAGTTAACATGACTGCTTTTGAAAACGGCCCAACAGAAATCGCAGCTATGGAATCCGGTGCTATGGACGTAGCATTTATCGGACCTGGCGCACACAAACTCTGTTCCACAGGCGCTGCAGAAGTATTCCTTCTTCAGCACGTTGGTGACGGCGACTGCATCATCGGTCTCAACGGCATCAAAACAATCGAAGAACTCAAAGGCAAAAAAATCGGTTACTCCGCAGGTACTTCTTCCGAATCCATCCTTCTTGAAGCTCTCAAATCTGCTGGCATGACAATGGACGATGTAGAAGCTCTCTCCATGGACGATACAGCTCTTACAACAGCAGCTCTTTCCGGCAGCGTTGACGCAGTTGCTGCATGGTCTCCATTCTCCCTCACAATCCTTGCTAACGCAAAAGATGCTACAGACATCTGCTCCAACATCGACTTTGAATCCATGGCATCTCCAGGTTCCTGGGTTGTAAACCCAAAATGGGCTGATGAAAATGCAGACCTCCTCGTTCGTTTCAACCGCGCTATGTTCAAGGCTATGGACTTCGCAGCAGCAGCTACAACAGACGACGCAGTTGCTGAAGAAGTAGCAGGCTATGTTGCTAAAGTTGTTTCTTCCGACGCTGCAACAGTTATCGCACAGCGTTACGACGGTTCCTGGCTCACAAGCGCACAGGTTCTCGACATGCTCAACTCCGGCGAACTCGAAACATTGTATGCAAACCAGCAGGCAACATTTATTGCTAACGGCGCTCTTGAAGCTGAAGGCAACCTTGCACCTGCAGAATTTGTTCTCTCCGACCTTATGGTTGAAGCAGGCAAATAATATTATATCCTGTACATTTTCGGGCTATAAATTTACGGGAAGGCGGCAATCCCGCCTTCCCACTTTAATAGAATATGTTAAGGAGATAATTCCATGAATAAAAATAAAAAAGGAGATTTTGTCAGCCGCATCCCAGCCTGGACATGGACTGTGCTCTCACTGATTGCTGCAATTTTGGTGTGGAGTCTGCTCTCCAAAGGTGAAGTTACCGGCCGTGCATTCCCGCCTCTTCTCGAGGTTTTCGGCTCCTATACAAAAATGGCGGTTGACCGTGGCGTGTTCTGGAGCGATATTGCAAGCTCTCTGATTTCCTCAATCGCAGGCTTTGCACTGGGCTTCCTCTTTGGCGTACCTGTTGCATTCCTTATGGCATGGTACCGCCCTGTTCGCAACATCATCGAACCTTGGATTCAGTTTATCCGTAATATCCCACCACTCGCATATGTACCACTGGTTGTTATCGCAGTTGGTGTTGGCCGTACACCACAGATTATCGTTATCTGTATCGCAACATTCCTGACAATTTCCATCACAGTATTTCAGGGTGTTATCAATGTTGACGAAACACTTATCAAAGCTGCACGCGTTCTTGGTGCAAACGACAGTGTTCTGTTTACAAAGGTTATCTTCCCGGCAACAACTCCGTTTATCATCACATCTGTTCGTCTTGGCATCTCTGTTGCTCTTACAACACTGATTGCTGCTGAATCAACAGGTGCAAGTGCCGGTCTTGGTATGCGTATCCGCGCACTCAGCTCCACATTCGAAACTCAGCCAATGATGCTTTACATCATCGTTGTTGGTGTTATCGGTATGCTTGCTGAAAAAATTCTGAAATTCTTTGAAAGGAGACTGACATCATGGCAGGAGAAGAGAGAAATTTAGTGCCAAAAGTTCAGATTAAGGCCGTTGAAAAAATTTACGAAGGCCGTAACGGTAAAACTGTTGCTCTGAACGGTGTAAACCTGGATATCTATGACAACGAATTCATCTGTGTTGTTGGTCCTTCCGGCTGTGGTAAATCCACACTGCTCAACATTATCGCAGGTCTGCACGAAGCATCTTCAGGTGAAGTTCTTGTTGACGGCGTTAAAGTAGAAGGCACAGGCGTTGACCGCGGCGTTGTTTTCCAGCAGTACGCTTTGTTCCCATGGCTTACAGTTAAAAAGAATGTAATGTTCGGTCTCAAACTGAAAAAAGACCTTACTGATGAACAGCGCGAAGAAATCGCTATGAAGTACATAAAGATAGTTGGTCTCGAAAAATTCGTGGACGCTTATCCAAAAGAACTTTCCGGCGGTATGAAACAGCGTGTTGCTATTGCCCGTGCTTATGCTGTTAACCCAAGCCTGCTGCTGATGGACGAACCGTTCGGTGCTCTTGACGCACAGACAAGAACACAGCTTCAGACAGAACTTCTCAAAACATGGGAAGAAGAAAAGAAAACATGTTTCTTTATTACCCACGACGTAGAAGAAGCTATCCTTCTGGCTACAAAGGTAATTGTTATGTCTGCACGCCCTGGCCGAATCAAAGAAATTATTGACATCGATATTCCATATCCACGCGGACAGGAATCCAAAATGCTTCCTCGTTTCACAGAACTTAAAAACTATATCTGGAATATGGTTTACAAAGAATATCTCGAAGTTCAGAAATAACTGTACCGGCAAAAGCTGTACAGCCCGCAAAGGATATTCCAAAAAGAATATACAGATATCCGCCGTATCACATTTGTGCAATACGGTGGATGTTTTTTTGCCTTTTGCTGCAAAGTGTACGGGATAACCCTGTTTGACACTGTATGGCCCCGGGGGTTATTATATTTGTATAAGGGCAAAGCCGGACTGCCGGCAAAGCTGAAATGTTTTTTAAGCAAGGAACACAGAAAAAACTGCTGCAGGTTGTTATGTGAGGTGAATTTTAATTTAACGGAAAACCAGATTTCTGACCTGCAGGTATTAAACAAATATCTGCCTGTTCCGTTTTTTACAGGAATTGTGGGGAGGGTGACATTATGCTTTTCAAGAAAGGTTCAGGGTGGAAAGCCTGTTCTGACACCAACAGCGGACGATATTTCGGTGAATGCGGCGGAATACAGTCCTATAATCTGTATGAGATAACAAAGGAAATGTTTGACCGTCTTGATAAAAAGATGAAGGAAAGCGAGGCACAAAGCATTATGCAGGAAGGCAGGCGGATGTATATGTCTGTGAATGACCGTTGCGGACCGCCGTACACCATCGTTTTTGATGATGATTATGCCGGATTGTGTCCCTGGGCTGATGCAGTAAAAAGCGGAGAGACATGGACGGAAGAACTGACCGATGCGGCAGTCAGACTGTTTGATTTGTGATGGACGGCCTGCTTCGCAGAAAAAGAGTCAAACCGGTCCTGCGGCCATTCCCGCAGCAACAGCGGGTTGCTTTTCATACAGCAAAACCTCGGGTATAATTGGTATGAGGTGACAAACTATGATAAGTCAAGGGATTTTTAGAGATTTTTAGAAATAGCAAAAAAGGGTAACTTTAATAAGCCCTAGTTACAACTAGAGATAAATTAAGTAAAGATTAGCGAAGTTTCTGACTGTCAAAGTCCATATCCTGACTCTCCAATGCGTATATGACTCTGACAAGTTTTTTTGCAACGTGTGTGATTGCTACACGGTGTGGTTTTCCCTCTGCCCGCTTTTTCGCATAGTATGCTGCAAAAGTCATATTAAAGCGGATTAGCGGCATGCAGCAGTTTAGGAGAACATATCGAAGATGAGATGAGCCGTGCTTTACCATTCTGCCCCCATGGGATTCTGTACCGGAGTCGTTAACACTTGGTTCAATTCCTGCAAAAGCAAGCATCTGGCTTGGTTTTGAGAAGTTTGAGATATCCCCATATTCGGCATAGATAACGGCTGCAGAAATCGGGCCGATACCAGGAATAGAAAGGTAATGAGGATTCAACTCGTCAATTAGCCTGTTTATCTCAGTTTCAAGAGAGACGATTTCTTTCTCAAGAGATTTGTAAAGGGTTAATAACGAATTCAGTTCCACATCAAATATGGAATTATGTACGCCTACGGTATTTGTGGCAAGTTCTTTTAGTTTAAGAAAATGCTGAGGTGTAAACCTTCCCCTGGATATGGAACGAAGCTTTTCGTAGGATACTGAGTTCATTCTTGACATTTTCTCGGCAGAACCGTAGTTTTCTAAAAGATAAAGTGCTGTTTTGGAAAAACGGTTATGAAAGAACGGCTTGAACTCAGGAAATGTGTGATCGAGCACGTTCGTAAGTTTAACAAGGTAAAATGAACGCTGGCGGATGAGCCTGTCCCGTAAACGTGTTAGTGACTTTAGAGAATAAGCATGGTAAAATCCTTTTGGATGGGGTTTGTACTCAACTGTCATTAGCCAGCGGGCAATCAGTTCACAATCGACAGAGTCGGTTTTGGTTCGTCTGAGGGAAGTGGATTTCTTGAATTCTTTGATAAGAACTGGATTAATTTCCATGAAGCTGTGGGAAGCGTTTTCAAGGAACAGTTCAAGATTCAGGGCATAATGAGCGGTTGATTCAAACCCTATTCTTATGTCTTCAGGTGTGGAGAGCGAGCCTAAGACAAGAAGTAATTCATCAAAGCCGGCCTTATCATTTTGAAAAGTAAACTTTGAAACAATTTTTTGATCAGCTGCAGAAATGATGCAGCAGTCATGTTTGTACTTGGAAATATCAATTCCAACAAAGTACACTGACATAATAGATACCTCCTGAAATGTATTTTGAGCACTGTTGTCTTCCACAGGAAATTCGGCTGTGTAATCACGTAAATACAAACGTCAATGCGTTAACAAACTGATTAACAGTAATAGACGAAAAACTGTGGTCTGAGTCACCTCGTACCAGTCAGGCTGTAGCGAAATAGAAACAAATCCACAGTGCTTTCTCAAAATATATCAAAGACGGAGAAAAATACCCAGAGTTTTCTGGGAGAAAGGAAAAATCCAATTACCATCTAAGATAATTGGATTATACGTGATAAATATATGGAAACAAAGGATATTATTCTCAGTCTCAGGACAAAGAAAGGCCTGTCACAGGACGAGCTGGCAGAAAAGGTGTTTGTAACCCGACAGGCTGTTTCCCGCTGGGAAAACGGAGAAACCACACCAAATACAGAAACATTGAAACTGCTGTCAAAGCTGTTTGATGTTTCCATAAACACACTTCTCGGCTCGCCAAGACAGCTTGTCTGCCAGTGCTGCGGTATGCCTCTTGAAGATGCCAGCATCAGCCGTGAAAGCGACGGCTTTTTCAACGAAGAATACTGCAGATGGTGCTATGCCGACGGCGAATATATGTATCACAATATGGATGAGCTGATAGAAGTCTGTGTAAGGAATATGGCGGGTGAGCACTTTTCGGATGAACAGGCGCGGGAGTATATGCAGAATATGCTGCCCAAGCTCAGCTACTGGAAACAATATAAATACCTTGACGGAGAAGAAAGGTTTGAGCAGTTCAAACAGCAGCTTATCAGCGAGATTAACGGTCTGAATATTGAGGGAATGCCGGAACTGGAAAGCCTTAACGCCCTTGTGGGCGGATACATAAACCTTGAATACCGCCTGCCCAATGGACGGACAGTAAAATTTCTTGATGACAATGCAACCTATCTTGGCAATCAGCTTGAGAGTGAGTTCGGCGGAAACCGCTGTTTCGGCATCGCTGCCAATATGGAGTTTCTGCTGGTCTGCACCTATGAAGAGGACGGTGCAAACCCTGAACTTGTGGTATACAAAAAACGGTAGATAAACCGCAGCGGGCACGCAAAGGGCCGCGCTGCAAAGGAAAGGATAAATATCCCACTGTACATCTGTGTACGGCGGGATATATTTTTGCCTGTATTGCTGCAGATATCTGTCTGCAAAACACAGCGGTGCAAAATTATTTTTCTTCCTGCAGTTTATCTGTTGTATTCCCGCGATTATATTGGTATACTGGATTTATAAAGAATAGCCAGGTGCATAAGGGTATAAAATGCGTATTTTGGCTATATCGACAGGTGAAATTGAAAAAATAAAATCATACAGCAGGAGGTTTACTATGGCAAAATCAAGACTTATCGGCGATTATCCGGTTATCGGCATCCGCCCTACCATCGACGGCAGACGCGGTGTGCTCAAAGTGCGCGAATCCCTTGAAGAACAGACAATGAATATGGCAAAATCTGCCGCAAAACTGTTCACAGAAAATCTCAGATATTCAAACGGCGAACCTGTAAAGGTTGTTATTGCCGACACTACCATAGGCCGTGTGGCTGAAGCTGCAGCCTGTGCAGACAAATTCCGCAAGGAAGGCGTAGACATTACACTTACAGTTACACCTTGCTGGTGCTACGGCGCAGAAACAATGGATATGGACCCCAACACAATCAAGGCTGTATGGGGCTTCAACGGCACAGAACGTCCGGGCGCTGTTTACCTTGCATCTGTGCTGGCTACCCACGCACAGAAAGGCCTGCCTGCATTCGGCATCTACGGCCACGATGTTCAGGACGCTGACGATACAGAAATCCCCTGCGATGTAAAGGAAAAACTGCTCCGCTTCGGCCGTGCCGCTGTTGCTGCCGCAACAATGAGAGGCAAAAGCTATCTGCAGATAGGTTCCATCTGTATGGGTATCGGCGGCTCTATCATCGACTCTGATT
>JAFSCM010000091.1 GCA_017436765.1 Oscillospiraceae bacterium | reverse complement strand
TATTTTAGGTACAGTTGATGAAGAACTGTGGGATGTAATTTATTATGCTTTGGCTATTGCAAATATATATGACATTGATATAGAACAGGTAGCTAAAGTGAAATCAGAGATGAACGAAAGCAAATATCCTTCCAATGTAAAGTTTGAGGAAGGTCGATAAATCCCAATTTATCGAACCCCCGTCAGTAATCCATATGAAAGTTTCACTACAAACCAAATAACAAAAAAAGCGGACAGTTTCTGTGAACTGTCCGCTTTCTTTTTATTTTGCATTCTTGATAAGGTCAAAGTTAGGGATAATATACTGCATACCGCTTACCACTGTAAGCACTGCCATAATCCACATAAGACCGTTTGTTGCAAGGTTCATCCAGGCGTATGTTTCTGCACCCATAATGTCCAGAGCAAACAATGCCATTGACAGCAGGCCAAGCATACTTGCCACCATCTGCAGCACTGTTTTTGCCTTGCCCATCATACCTGCGGCAATAACCTTGCTGCCTTTCGGGTTTGCTGCTGCGATAAGACGGATGCCGCTTACCGCAAACTCCCTTGCAAGAACAATGCAGATTACAACCTCGTGACAGAAGCCGTTGAGACAAAGATAGATAAGCGCCACAGTTGTAAGCAGCTTGTCTGCCAATGGATCCATAAACTTGCCGAAGTCTGTTACCATATTGTATTTTCTTGCGATGCTGCCGTCCAGAAAATCAGTAAAGGAAGCAGCCGCAAAAACGATAAGCCCTATAAGGTAGCTGTAAGGATTATCTATATACATAAATACCATAAAAACAGGTACAAGCAAAAATCTTAAAAGTGTAAGTTTATTAGGTAAATTCATAACAATTCTCCTTTAAACAAGCTCTGCGTAAAGGTCGTAGATATCGCTCTGGATAACCTTTACACGCACGATGTCACCCATTTCAACATCGCTGTCGCCGTCGATATAAACCTCGCCGTCAATTTCAGGTGCATCGTAAACACTGCGGCATATCCAGATGCCGTTTTCGCTGTCGTAGTCATCAACGATAACATCAATTTCTTTGTCTACCAGTTTTGCCTGGCAGTTTGCCATAATGTCTGTCTGCATAAGCATAATTGCATCTGCACGCTGCTGGCGGATTTCTGTATCAATCTGGTTTTCCATTTTAGCCGCAACTGTGCCATCCTCTTCAGAATATGCAAAACAGCCAAGGCGTTCAAACTTTGTTTCCTTTACAAATTCGTACAGTTCGCTGAATTCTTCCTGTGTTTCACCCGGATAGCCTGTGATAAGTGTTGTTCGGATGGAAATGTGAGGAATTGCTTTTCTGAGGCGTGCAACAGCATCTTTGATAATCGCTGTGCCGCCCTTGCGGTTCATACTTTTAAGCACGCGGTCATTGATGTGCTGGATAGGCATATCAAGATATGGCACAACCTTTGGATTGTTTGCCATCTCTTCTATAACAGCATCGGAAAGGCGTTCAGGATATGCATACATAAGACGGATCCAGTCGATACCGTCAATTTTGCTGATTTCGCTGATAAGGGTATGTAATCTTCCCTCTCCGTAAAGGTCTTCACCGTAAGCTGTAATGTCCTGTGCCACGATGATAATTTCTCTTACACCTTCATCTGCAAGGAATTTCGCTTCCTCCACACAGCTTTCGATTGCACGGCTGCGGTGCGGACCGCGGATCATAGGAATTGCACAGTAGTGGCAGCAGTTGGAACAGCCTTCTGCAATTTTGAGATATGCATAATGTTTTGGTGTGGAGATGATGCGTTTGGCTGTAATGTCAAGGTCAGTTTTTCTGCCGTAACGACATACTTTTTCGCCTTTTACAACGCTTTCCACAATATCGCAGATATCGCTGTTTGCACCTATACCCACAACAGCATTGATTTCCGGAATATCTTTTATAATTTCGTCGCGGTAGCGTTCTGCAAGACAGCCTGTAACCACAATTTTAAGCTTTGGATTTTCAAGGCGTGCTTCAACAGCATTGAAGATATTTTCAATAGCTTCTTCCTTTGCAGATGTGATAAAACCGCAGGTGTTGATAACACAAACATCTGCTTCTGTCATATCCGTTGTAGTTGTGTGACCTGCCTTGAGAAGGCTGTGTGCGATTATATCGGCGTCCACCTGATTTTTGGGGCAGCCGAGAGATACTAAAGTTATAACCATTAATATTCGTCCTCTGTTTCAATTTCCAGCGATGAAAGGGCAGATTTTATATCACAATAGCTGAACCCCCTGCGCATTAAAGCGGCAATAACCTTCTGCGGCTGGTCCAGCTTGCTGCGGTATTTTTTTTCGATAATATACCGCAGGTTTTCTGCCTGAATATCGCTGTCGTATGTTGCTGTACAACAATTTATTATATCTTTATTTATACCCAATGTCAAAAGTTTGGCACGGGTTTCACCTAAAGAACACTTTTTGACAGTTATGAGATATTCTGCCTTTGCCCTGCAGTATTCTTCATCATTGACAAGACCGTATTCTTCCATTTTGTCGCAGGTAGCAGCAGCGCTGGTTTCATCAAAATTTCTGCACAGTTTTGTATACAGCTCATATCTGGTGTGGCTGCGGTAACTCATCAGACTGTAAGCTTTCTGTACCGCTTTGTTTGTATTGCTTTTTTCGTAAAGCAAAGTAAGCTCCTGCTGTGAAAAGCAAGAGCCTATCTCTATTTTATACTGTGCCATAAGCATATCGTCCACGGAAAACAGAAAACC
>JAFSCM010000090.1 GCA_017436765.1 Oscillospiraceae bacterium | reverse complement strand
GGATAACGCTAAGAAATACATCGAAAACGGCAACCACGGCGGCAAAGGCAGCGATGCTCACGCAGCAGCTGTTATCGGCGATACAGTTGGTGACCCATTCAAAGATACATCCGGTCCATCCATCAACATTCTCATCAAACTGATGACAATCGTTGCACTTGTATTCTACGGCGTATTTATCGGTGTTCTTGTATAATTAAAAATACTGTATTTAAAAGGCTGGCTCTTTTTGAGCCGGCCTTTTGTTGTTTTCGCTTTAAATATGCTTTGCTTTTTGTGCACTTTGTTAATTATTTTGTGATTTATATATTGAATATGTACAAATATATATGAATTATGATATACTTTAAAAAAAGATAATAATTGTTAAAAAAGCCTTTAATAAAGTCACAGGGCACAATTTGTTTGATAAATAATAAATGGCATATATGTGTGGGAGACAGAATTTATTTAATAATGTCAAAAAATTCACGAAATATATTGTTAAATTGTAAAAAACAGTAGACAGAAATTGATTTTTAAGGTAAAATTATTATTATGGGAAATGTGTATGATTATTTGCATACACATTTCGCACAGGCATTTAATCGGTTTGAAATTCGCTTGAATGGTGTATATTTGATACGGTAAAATATTCACTTTTAATCGAAATTATAATAGTAATTAATAAAAAGGAGAATGCATTATGGAAATACAATTGCAGGCACTTATAGATCAGATTAAAAGAGATGGTGTAGATGCTGCTGTAACAGAAGCAGAGGCTGTGCTCAATGCAGCAAAAGCTGAAGCTGAAAAAATTATTTCAGATGCAAAAGCAGAGGCAGAAAAATACCTGATCAATGCTAAGAATGAAAATGACAAGATGGTTAAATCCAGCGAAGACGCTATTCGTCAGGCAGGACGCAACCTTCTTATCACTTTCAGAGAAAGCGTTTCAAAAGAGCTTAATGCTATTGTTGGCGAAAATGTAACAGCAGTTTATTCATCTGAAGCTTTCGCACAGCTTATCATCAAAGCAGTGGAAGGCTGGACAGCAAAACCTGACGCTGAAGATATCACAGTAATTCTCAACAGCGAAGACCTTAAAGCTCTTGAAGATACTCTGGTTGCAGGCCTTAAAGAAAAAATGATCAAAGGCGTTACACTTAAAGCAAACGATAATTTTGACGGAGGTTTCCGTATAGCTGAAAACAACGGCGGAGCATATTATGATTACTCTGCCCAGGCGGTTGTAGATATGTTGTCCAACTATCTCAGCCCAAAAGTAACAGCACTTCTGAAAGAGGCGGAATAGTATGGCTGAATATTATTTTATGTCGCAGCTGCCATCCCTTGATGGCGTAAGCGAAAATATGGCGCTTCCTATTACAGAAGAAAGATTTTTCGAGCTCTGCCAGCGTTTTTTGGGGGAAAAAGCTCAGCAGGAAATGAGCAAACTTACCCTTACACCGCCAAAGGCTTATGAAAAATCCACTTCTGAACTGGTTGATGCATGGTACAGGTCTGAAAGGGATCTGCGTCTTGCTCTTGCCAAAGTTCGTGCGGATAAAATGAAGAAAACATTTGATGCGGAAAACAAACAGTTTTCTGTTGATCTTATGAAGGTTGCACGTACAGCGGTTGAAATGGAAAGTCCTCTGGAAGCGGAGAAGTTTCTTAACCAGTATCGTCTGGATGTTCTTGAAATGCTCAGACCGATGAATTCTTTTTCGGAAGAAGCTGTATTTTACTATGGTCTTAAATTAAAACTGATTTCAAGAATGAGACAGTTTAATGCGGATATCGGAGAAGCCGCATATAAAAATATTTATAACTCCATTATGAACGGAGAAAGGTTGGAGGCTATTCAATGACAGCAAATATAGGCAAAGTTGTAAGCGTTAACGGTAACTTGGTGTCTGTCGAATTTGAAAACAATGTTTCTATGAACGAAATTTGTTATGTTAAAGTTGACGGCGCTGCACTTAAAAGTGAAGTTATCCGTATACGCGGAAATATCGCACAGATTCAGGTATATGAAATGACAAACGGCATTAAATGCGGTGATGAAGTTGAATTCACCGGCGATATGCTGTCTGTAGACCTTGGTCCTGGTCTTCTTGGTCAGGTATACGACGGACTTCAGAACCCACTGCCTCTTCTGGCAGAACAGGCCGGCTGGTTCCTTGAACGCGGCGTTTATGTAGAGGCTCTGAACTCCGAAAAGAAATGGGAATTTACACCGGTAGTAAAAGTTGGCGACACTTTGCGTGCAGGTGAATATTTCGGTACAGTTCCGGAAGGAGCATTTGTACACAAAATCTTTATTCCTTTCTATCTGCTTGGCAACTACACAATTAAATCCATAGCAGAAAAAGGTGAATACACAATCGAAGAAACAGTTGCAGTTGTAACAGACGAACGCGGCCGTGAAATTCCTCTTACAATGAGCTTCAAATGGCCTGTAAAACGTGCAGTTACATGCTACAGCGAAAGACTTGCTCCGGTTGAAACAATGGAAACAAAGGTTCGTCTTATCGACTCCTTCTTCCCGGTAGCAAAAGGTGGTACTTACTGTACTCCAGGTCCTTTCGGCGCAGGCAAAACAGTTCTTCAGCACACAACTTCCAAATATGCTGACGTTGACATCGTTATCATCGCAGCCTGCGGTGAACGCGCAGGTGAAGTTGTTGAAACACTTACAGAGTTTCCTGAACTGATCGACCCTAAAACAGGCCGTTCTCTGATGGAACGTACAATTATTATCTGTAACACATCCTCTATGCCGGTTGCTTCCCGTGAAGCTTCAGTTTACACTTCTGTAACTATGGCTGAATACTACCGTCAGATGGGTCTTAATGTTCTTCTTCTTGCTGACTCCACATCCCGTTGGGCACAGGCTCTCCGTGAAATGTCCGGTCGTCTTGAAGAAATCCCTGGCGAAGAAGCATTCCCTGCATATCTCGAATCCTACATTGCTGCTTTCTATGAAAGAGCAGGTTATGTTCGTCTTCCTGACGGCAATACAGGTTCCGTTACTATCGGCGGTACAGTTTCTCCTGCAGGCGGTAACTTTGAAGAACCTGTAACACAGGCAACACTTAAGGTTGTTGGTGCTTTCCACGGTCTTTCCCGTGAACGTTCCGATGCCCGTAAATATCCGGCTATTGACCCGGTTATCTCCTGGTCCAAATACACAGGTGTTGTAGATTCCAAGAAAATCGGTTTCTGTAAAAATGTTCTTAACCACGGTTATGACATCGGTTCCATGATGAAGGTTGTTGGTGAAGAAGGTACAAGCCTTGAAGACTATGTAACATATCTTAAATCCGATATGCTCGACGCTGTATATCTCCAGCAGAACTCCTTTGACCTTGTTGAAGCAAACTGCGGCAGAACACGTCAGCAGTATGTTACAGACAAACTTGTAAAAGTTCTCGGCAGTGAATATGAACTTGCCAACAAGGACGAAGCCCGTGGCTTTATCAACCGTATGCGCCAGAGATTTATCGACTGGAACTACACAGAATTTGAAAGCGAAGCGTTCAAAAAGGCAGAAAGTGAAATTGATGAACTTTATGCAGAAGGCAAAGGTAAAATCAGCCGCGAAGCAGAGCTTTTATTAAATGGTGGTGAGTAACAATGAATAAAGTATTTAATAAAATTGAATCTATCACTGGTAACGTTATTACCGTAAAAGCAAAAGATGTAAAATACAAGGAATTGGCTCAGATTACTACTCGTTTCGGAAAATCCCTTGCTGAAGTTAACAAAATCGAAGGAGATGTTGTTTCTCTTCAGGTTTTTGCAGGTGGTAAAGGTGTTTCCACAGGTGACGAAGTTCGCTTTTTGGGTCGCGACATGCGCGTTTCCTTCAGCGAAGACCTTCTTGGCCGTATCTTCAATGGTTCAGGTGAACCAAGAGACAAAGGACCTGTGCTCACAGAAAATATGCAGCCTATCGGCGGTCCTTCCGTTAACCCAAGCAGACGTATTCTTGCAAACCGTATGATGAGAACAAACATTCCGATGATTGATATGTTCAACACATTGGTTGTTTCCCAGAAGCTTCCTATCTTCTCCATCTCCGGTGAACCATACAACCAGCTTCTTGCACGTATTGCTATGCAGGCCGAAGCAGATGTTATCGTTCTTGGTGGTATGGGTCTTAAATACGACGACTTCCTTTACTTCAAAGAAGAGCTGTCCAAAGGCGGTGCTCTCAGCAAAACAGTTATGTTCATCCACACAGCATCCGACCCGACAGTTGAATGTATGATGATTCCTGATATGTCCCTTGCAGTAGCAGAACAGTTTGCACTTCAGGACAAAGACGTACTGGTACTTCTCACAGATATGACAAACTTTGCTGACGCAATGAAGGAAATCGCTATTACTCAGGAACAGGTTCCTTCCAACCGTGGTTATCCTGGTGACCTTTATTCCCAGCTTGCTTCCCGTTACGAAAAAGCTGTTGACTTTGCTAACTCCGGTTCCGTTACAGTTCTGGCAGTTACAACAATGCCTGGTGACGACGTTACACATCCTGTACCTGACAACACAGGCTACATTACAGAAGGTCAGTACTACCTCAAAGGCGGCCGTATCGAACCATTTGGTTCTCTTTCCCGTCTTAAACAGAATGTAAACAGCAAAACACGTAAAGACCACCGCGCACTCATGGACGGTATGATTCGTTTGTACTCTTCCTACAAGGAAACAATCGAAAAGAAAAACATGGGCTTTGCAATGAGCCGTTGGGACAACAAACTTCTCAAATACGGCGAAATGTTTGAAAACAAACTCATGGACCTGTCAGTTAATATGTCACTTGAAGATTCTCTTGATATGGGCTGGACAATTCTGGCTGAATGTTTCGAAAAAGACGAAACAGGTCTGAAATCTGACCTTATCGAAGAATTCTGGCCTGCTAAATAAGGGGGACAAAAGTTTTGGCAAAAATCAAACTTACTAAAAACGAGTTAAAGGTACAAAAAGATGCTCTCAAAATGTACCAGAGATATTTGCCTACTCTGACACTTAAAAAACAGCAGCTTCAGTCGGAAATCCGTACTATTGAAGTTAAGGCTAAAGCAGTGCGAAAGGAAAAGGAAGAACTTGAAAAAGGTTTTAATTCCTGGATTGCTGTTTTCTGTGAAAAAGAAGCTTTTCCGGACGGAATAATTACCGTAAGCAATATCCGTAAGGGTATGGGTAATATTGCAGGTGTTGCAATTCCGGTTTTTGAAGGAGCAGATTTTTCCAGAGGAGACTATGATTTATACGAAACTCCCCTTTGGGTTGACATAGCCGCAAACCATATGGAAAAGGCAATGTCACTTGACTTGGAGGCAGAAGTGTTAGACGAACAGGTAAGACTTCTGGGTGCAGAACTCCGTTCCACTTCACAGAG
>JAFSCM010000089.1 GCA_017436765.1 Oscillospiraceae bacterium | reverse complement strand
TTTACAGGCAGCGGGGAAGGCATAGCGGTACACGCAGTATGTCTTGTCAGCCTTTAAAAAGCAGGTATGGAGATATATATGACAAAGACAAATTCCACGGTAAATTACACATATATCAGTATACTGCGAATAATTGCGGCATTTTTTGTTATATTCAATCATTCCGGAGATTATGGGTTTTATCTGTACACTTTTTATCCCTGCGGTTCCGTGCAGTATTGGGTGTATCTTGCTTTTTCCATATTCAGCAAAGTTTCTGTGCCGCTGTTTTTTCTTATTTCAGGGGCGCTTCTGCTTAATAAACCTGATGAATCACTTAAGGATTTATGGAGCAGAAGAATTGTAAAAATGATAATTCCGCTTGTTGTTTTTTCGTTGGTATATTATTTTTATATTTTGTACTGGAGCGGAGAACCGTTCAGCCTGAAAAGATTTGCTCTGACACTCTATTCTTCTGACTGGATGCATCATTTGTGGTATATGTATGCATATATCAGTTTTCTGATTGTTTTGCCGTTTCTGCGTTCAATGGTGAAAAACCTTTCAGATAAATATTTTGTATATATGTTCATACTGGCGATATTCTTCAACGGATTTCTGGTTATTGCGGAATATCTTCTTGGCAACAGAACAGTTACAATCAACAGCTATATAGTGCCGGCATGGATAATAAGCAACACGGTCTTATATCCATCCATCGGTTATTATCTGCAGCACAGGGCAGACTATCTGATGACAAAGAAAAATATTGCGGTGCTGTGGGGTGCAAACATTGCCGGGTTTGTCCTGAGTTCATTGATGAATTTTTTCAAATGCAATGTCGAAGGAGTGGCAGTAAAGACGGAAATTTTCCACGGATGTTTTGTGTTGGTTAACTGCGTAACGGTTTATGTTACCATAAAATATCTGTTTGCTGAACACAAACTTCCTGCAATGGCAGATAAGGTGCTTAAGTCTGTAGGCGAATGCACATTTGGCGTTTATCTTATACATATGCTGCTGAAGGACAGGCCTTTTATTGTGAAAATTGCAGAAAAACTGTGTGCGGCAGGCGTTAACCGTATGTTATCTGCTCTGGCATATTGTACAGCAATTTTTATTGTTGCATATGCCATTACATTTGTCATTTCAAAAATTCCTGTTGTAAAAAAATCTGTTGGCCGTTAACCTGAGAATACAGAATATTTTATATGGTCACCCTGTGAAACGGCAGCAGTGCCATGTTTTTACACAGCTTTTTAAAACTATTCGCCTGGTGTTGTGAAGCCGGTTACATAGAGCTGTACAGCTGAAAACACATTTTACACAGCAGACCGCACAGCACAATCTGTAACATCCTGTAACCTTGTGTCTGTTTTTGTCGAAACCGTTGCAAAGGCAAAATAAAATGTGATACCATACAGATGGTTTATAAAAGGCTGTTAAATAAATGCATTTAGGGAGATTCTTTGAGAATGATTACCAAAGAACTGAGAATTTTATTTAGCGAGCAGAATCCCGAGCAGCAGGCAGGGATAAAAAATTACTTTGACAGCAAAGGAATTAAAACATACTTTTGTGCCAGAGACGGCAGAGAGGTTCTTAAAGAGATAGAGCGGATAGCTCCGCAGGCGGTGGTACTTGATGTATTTTTGTCCTCCCTGGATGCTATAGGTGTAAAGCGCGCCTGCGAAAACAAGAGCTTCTCACCAAAACTGTTCTTTGCGGTTGGCAGCTGCGACAACGACAAGATAGCAAACCAGCTGTACGGGGCAGGGTTTGACTATTATATGCTCAAGCCTTACGCCTTTGAGATGGTGGAAGACAGAATAGGCGAGCTGCTGGGTGCCGCCTTTGGCAGAAAAGTGCAGGAACACGACCTTGAATGCCGCGTAAGTGAAATACTGCACACAATGGGTGTGCCTGCCCATGTAAAAGGGTACAACTTCCTGCGGCAGAGCATTATTATGGCCATAAAGGAACCGGAGATTATAAGCCTTGTTACAAAACGGCTTTATCCCGATATTGCAAAGCTCAACGGCACAACGGCAAGCAGGGTGGAAAGGGCAATCCGCCACGCCATAGAAATAGCCTGGGACCGCGGCAATGTGGAAGTGATGAACGATTATTTCGGCTATACCATAAACAATATGCGCGGCAAACCCACAAACAGCGAGTTTATCGCAATGATAAGCGACAGAATGCGCCTTGCCCTCAAGAAAGAGAAACTGGCACTGTAAGCTGGGTGTAACCGCTTTTTAAGCTGAAACAGAATATGACAATACAAAGACAGCCGTCCCGATAAGCAGTTATCGGACGGGGACATTATGATTAAGAAAATATAAATATCCCACCGGACATTCACAAATATCCGGTGGGATATATTTTTGCCTCTTTATGCAAAAAATTACAGGAAAATAAACTTTAAATGATAACCCTCAGTACAAACAGGTTGTTTTCCACTTTGAACTGGCAGTTGCCGCCCATCCTCTCGGAAAGGTAGATTATGCTGCGTGTTCCGTAGCCGTGGTTTTCACGGTCAGAAACGGGAACACCGTCAACAAACACAGGCGGAGCGGCAAAAGGATTTTTCACCGATATCAGCAGCTTGCCGCCGCGCTCCTTCAGCATAATGCTGACACTGCGGCGGTGCGCAGGCAGCGGTAGCTGGGCGTTTACAGCGTTGTCCAGTGCGTTGGAGATAAGGGTGGACAGCATAACCTCGTCACATTTTATGCTGTCGGTGCCTATTCTGCAGTCAAAAGGTATATCCGCCTTTTCGCATCTGTCCGCAAAGGAGGAGAAGATATAGTTCAGTGTGGTGTTGCCGCAGTATTTTTTCACAACCGTGGTGTCAAGCTGGTCTATATATCCTGAAATCAGCCTGTGGGCGGTCTCCCTGTCGCCGTTGTCGACAGCCATGGACAGACTGTTCAGCAAAAGGCGCATATCGTGGCGCATCAGCAGCAGCTGATGCTGGGAGCGGTTTACAGCCTCCAGCTCCTTTTTCATTTCGTCAACGGTAAGCATAATAATCTGTTCCTTGCGCTGTGCGTCGGATTTTTTCTCATATTCCCTGAAGTATACAACGCAGAACAGCATATACACAATTACAAGGAAAAAAGGCAGAAATTCGGCTATCAGATAGCTTATTTCGGCAAAAGCCGATTTGTATACCACGGTGGAATAGTCGTACAGATAGTACACAAATGGCGTAAGGCCGAAGATGCACACGCTGCGGCTGTCCTTGCTGAAAATCTCCGCCATGGTGTCGGCGAGAAAATAAAACACAAAAACTGCCACAAGCAGCAGAACGGCAATGCGGGTGAAATATTCTGCATTTTCGCTGCCCGAAATA
>JAFSCM010000088.1 GCA_017436765.1 Oscillospiraceae bacterium | reverse complement strand
CAAATTATATTATCACAGATTTTAAATTATAGTTATTCATAAGAATTTATATTATATACCTTCCCTTTTGTTAACTTATTTCTGCTATTTTTCAAAACAAATAAATTAATTGCTTAAACAAAAAAACATCAGATTCATTTATCTTTACGATTTAGAATCTGATGCTTTAAATATTTTATTGACCTTCTTCCATCTTCCAGAAATCCAGCTCATAATAACTGCTTTTAAGATATATTTCACAAAGTCTATCTTTTTGTTTATCTGATATATTATAACATAACTTATCAGCAAAATCATACCACTCTTTACATATCTGCGTATAACTTATGTCTGTGTAATCATTTACCAAAGGCGCATAGTATCCTTTACGGCATTCCGGATATTCTTTAACTAATTCGGTAAAAATCCAGTAATAGCTAAACATACAAGGCAGTACGCTGAATAGAATTTCCATTATGTTCCCTTTGTCGGCACATTCCATCATAAAGTCTGTATATGCCTTGTTGGAAGGATGTTCTGGATATTTATCTGCTTCTTTTTCTGTTATACCAAATTCTTTCAGATAATTCAGTCTTGTATCTCCCTCATCAGCATTTACAAAGGTAAGAAGAGAATAAAAAGCTTTTATTTTGCTTATTTCAGATGATTTTACTATTCCCATTGCGAGAACGCGTGCAAAATTGCGCAGATAAATACTGTCCTGAATTATATAATGCTTAAATCGCTCTTTTTCAAGAGTACCTTTGCCTATTCCCTGCACAAAATCAGTTTCAAGGCACTTTTGCCATACAGGCATTGCCTTCTGTGAAACATATTCAATAAAACTCATCTAAATATCTCCTGTTATTTTAAATGCATGATTTAATGGTCCGCTTCCTTTGCCGAGATTAAGATTTGCCGCCAATGCCCCTGATATATATTCTTTGGCATTTCTTATAGATTCTTCAAGACAATACCCTTTTGCAAGATTAGCTGCAATAGCACTGGAAAGAGTACATCCCGTACCGTGTGTGTTGGTATTGTTTATCCGTTTGCCCTCAAACCAGATACTTTTACCATCTGCATACAACAAGTCATTGGCATCGTTAATGCTGTGTCCACCTTTAAGCAGCACAGCACATCCGTATGTATCGCCGATATGCTTTGCGGCATTTTCCATTTCTTCTTTACATGTAATAAGCAAACCTGACAGTACCTGGGCTTCGGGAATATTTGGTGTTATAACGGTGGCAATCGGCAGTAATTTATCAATAAGTGTCTGTAGCGCATCTGTTTTCATAAGCGAAGAACCTGCTGTTGCTACCATAACCGGGTCAACAACAATATTTTTTGCATTATAAAATTTCAGTCTTTCAGCGATAACCTCAATAAGTTTGCTTGAAGATACCATACCTATTTTTACTGCATCAGGAAAAATATCCCCGAAAACAGCATCAAGCTGCTGCTTTAAAAAATCAGATTCCGATTCCTGAATAGCATATACTCCCATAGTATTCTGGGCAGTAAGTGCAGTTATCACACTCATTGCATATACTCCATTCATTGTCATTGTCTTGATATCAGCCTGAATACCAGCGCCTCCGCTGCAGTCGCTGCCAGCGATTGATAATGCTTTTTTCATATTTTTCTCCTTTTCTTTTGCATTATTTTTATTGAGCGACAAAAAGTGGTGCTCCCGATTTGCCGCTTGTTAACATCATTTCAGTTCTGAAAACTTTTCTTTAATTTCTTCCGCTGCTTTCTGCGGATTGTCTGCTTTCATAATTGCCGAAACCACACATATACCTGCTATACCTGTGCTATTCAATACATACATATTATCCTTGTTCAAACCACCTATTGCATTTACAGGAATCGGCACAGCTCTGACAATATCTTTAAGCATATCAACTGATGTCAGTACAGTTTTCACTTTGGTAGTTGTAGGATAAATTGCCCCTACCCCAAGATAATCGGCGCCATTTTTAAATGCTTCAACAGCCTGTTCAACTGTTTTTGCTGTAGCACCGATAATTTTGTCATTACCTAAAATTCTGCGTGCAGTATCCACAGGCATATCACTCTGTCCAAGGTGCACACCCTCGGCATTTACGGCTATTGCCACATCAATGCGGTCATCAACGATAAGAGGTACACTGTATTTTTGTGTTAATATATGCACTTTTTCTGCCAGTGAAATATATTCTCTTGTGGTTTTGTTTTTCTCCCTTAACTGAAGCAGAGTTACACCGCCTTTAAGTGCCTGTTCTACTCTGTAAAGAAATTCTTCTTCAGAAAAGTCAGTGCTGTCGGTGATAAAATATAGTGTTGTGTCAAAGTTCTTCATTGGCTTTCACCTCAATATTTAATAATTTTTCTATCTGTTCATTTTTCAGCACAGAAAGGTTATCCATAAGATTTACAAAAAATGTACCGTTGCCTTTTTCTGTCTGCGACAGTTCCCCGCATATACCAAGAACAGCACAGGCTGTTATAAGTGCGTTTATGCTCCGGTCAACAGACAGATAGCATCCGCACAGCATACCCAGCAGACAGCCTGTACCCGTTATCTGCGCCAGCTGCATTACACCATTGTTTACAAACACAACAGTTTTTCCGTCAGTAACAATATCTGTCTTGCCGCTGGCCAGTATCATAGTGTTATATTTCTGCGCCAGTTTTACTGCTGCTTTGCTTATACTTTCTATGGTTAATGAAAGGTCTGCATCAATACCAGAGGAATTGTAACTGTCATTGAACATGGCATAAATTTCAGAGTAATTCCCTTTTATTGCTGTTGGGTTGAATAATTCAAGAAAATCATTCACAAATCTGCGCCTTAATGATGAGCATGACACTCCCACAGCATCTATAATAAAAGGGATATTGTTTGCTTGTGCTGTCTTCGCGGATATCTTCACAGACTGCATACGGACATCAGTTATGTTTGCAATATTAAGCACAAGAGCATCTGCAGTTTGTGTAATTTCGGCAACTTCCTGTGGATGCTCTGCCATCATTGGTCTTGCACCTACGCTCAGCACGCCGTTTGCGCACTGATTAATGGATATAGGATTTGTTATACAGTGGATAAGAGGAGCCTTATCCACTGTTTTTTTACGGATGTCATTTATCTTCTGAAAGTTCATTTATTTTTCCCTTTTTTAATTTATTCACTGCAAAGTATACTGCTGCAGTAACAACGGAAACTGCTATACAGCCTCTGGCTACTATATGCCACAATGGAGAGGTAAGGCTGAATATACCTGTAGGAATTTCGATAACAACATACAGAATTGCGCCAACGGCAGCAATACAGGCTGTATTGCTTATAAGACCGGTTTTGTCGTCATAAACATTGTCTGAAAGCATATTCTGAAATCTTTTAAGCATACCGTTTGCTGCCAGTTTCTTTAAGAATACCAGAGCAATGCTGCCACCTATAAGCGTGCCGCAGATAAAGCTTGGCACATAAAACATCCAGCTTAAGCCTTCTTTCCCCCACAGTATTGACATAACAGGATAGGAAGCTATTGCACCTATAATACCTGTACCGAATACTTCACCGACTACCGCAAAAAGAATATTTCCTTTTGAAAGCCTGTAAAATACACCGGAAAGAAAAGCACCGAACACCGCACCTGTAAGGGCAATAGGCGGTATTCCCATAGTGAGCATACGGATTATACCAATCAGAGTTGCACATAAAAGCGAATACCACGGTCCCATAAGCACAGAGCATACAATATTGATAAAATGAGCCATAGGGCACATTCCTTCTACACGCAGAAATGGTGAAATTACAACACCAAGGGCAATAAGCATAGCAAGAATGGTCATTCTTAAAGTCTGTTTTGTTTTAATCATTAATTTTTCCTCTTTTCGTATTTTTTACTAACAAAACCGTACGGCTTTGTTCGGTCGATACTCAAAAGTATCCTCTCACCCTGAAACACAGGTTCCCATCGCTTTACGAAAAGCACAGGGCGCTCCCCCTCTGCCTGAATATATCTTTTATACGCACCTCTTTTCCTGAAAATTGCAATAAAAAACGGAGTACCCTTTATGGATATCTCCGTATAATCAATGTTTATCTTGACTTCCTACGATGGCATTATCCATATCAGGTTAAAGGGTCAAAGTTTGATTACTTTTTCTCAGCCTGCCACACAAGCTCCCCTGCGTTTTAAATTGTAAAAATAAAAACAGGAAGTAACCTATTACGGAACTTCCTGTAAAAAATCTTATAATAATGACTTCCTACGCCGGCATTATCCGTATCAGGTTAAAGGGTCAAAGTTTGATTACTTTTTCTCAGCCCGCTACACAAGCTCCCCTGTTTTTATATACATATATAATAGTCTTATTTT
>JAFSCM010000087.1 GCA_017436765.1 Oscillospiraceae bacterium | reverse complement strand
TGGTTTTTAAACAGGCATATTCTGATTTTAAACAGGTATATTTTAATTTTTAAAGAGGAAAATTTATGGGACTTTTTGATTTTACAGGAAAAGGCAAACGCCGTAAGGAGATAGATAAAATCATAGAAGATTCAAAGGGCTATCTGCAGCAGGGCGCACACTACTATGCCTTTGTTGCCCTCAAGGATATTGTGTTCGGCAAAGGAATGACCAAGAACCTGAAAAAGGCGCTGGAGTGGTACGAAATGGCGGCAAATCAGGGCGACGAAAAAGCGCAGGAACAGTGCGGATATATGTACCTCAAAGGTCAGAGTACAAAGATAAATCTTGACCAGGCAAAATACTGGTTCAGAAAGGCTTCCGACAGCAGCGACCCTAAGGTCAGCGCAAAGGCAAAGGAAACTTTGAAGACCTTTGATATTCTGTTCAAAGACAAATAAAGACAGAAATAAACAGAAACAAAAAACAAAGCAAAACAAAAAGGAGGGGATTTCCCCTCCTTTAACTTTTATTCAAGGTCGAACATAATTTTATAGATTGTATACTCAATGCTTTCGTCCTTTACGGGTATAAACTTTTTAACCCCCGAATGTGCGGCGTAGATTTCCTCAACCTTGCCGTACATACACTGGCTTTTGATATACACCTTTACCCCTGCCGCCTGCAGCCGTTCAAGGGCGGCTTCGCACACGGCGGGCATGCCCCCTGCACCAAGCAGCAGCACCAGCACCGCGTCCATCGCCACATAGGACAGTATAACCCCGCGGCTTAAGTTTGGCGTGATGTAGATAACCCCCACCATGTCGGTTTTCGGCTCAAGGTATTCTGCCTTTGCTGTGGGTTTGGGTATGGGATGCGTAAGATATGTCTTGTCCACATTGTCAAATGCGGCAAAGCCCTCTGTCTCCATCTTTGTCACCGACTCTGCAGGCAGCAGCCTGCCGCCGATGGCAATACATATTCCGTAATACTCCCCTGTCAGCGCAGTTTTAAGGGCAAGGTTCAGGTTGTCCACTGCGTCGGTGCCCTGATATACCATAGGCAGCTGGCTGCCCGTCAGCACCACAGTCTTGTCAAAGTTCTGCAAAGCGCAGGCAAGATATGCTGCGGTGTATGCCATGCTGTCGGTGCCGTGGGTGATAACAAAGCTGTCGTACTTTTCGCGGTTTTCCCACAGCAGCCTTGCAATCTCCTGGCGTTCAGGGTCGGTCATAACGCTGGAGTCAATCAGCTTGAAATCCAGCACATCGCACCAGTAGTTGGAATATTTAAGCAGGTCTGCGCCCAGAAGTCCCGGCTTCAGACCTTCTTCGGTGGGCACACAGCTTATTGTGCCGCCGGTAGTAATAAGAAGTGAATTAATCATAATATATAGATACTTCCAATGGTTCGGGAGCAGAGCTCCCGAATATCAATCGGGGATGTGTAATGAAGGGGCAGAGCCCCTTCTTATAAACAATATGTATCGCCGCGAAACTCGCTCTGATACGGGCGCGTTGCGTGCGGACATTTGCACGCGGTAGCGCTATACAGCATAGGCGGCAATATGGTTCCTATTCCCGCGTGGGTCCGCTGCGTCGCAATCAGCGGGACTTTTGGTTACTTTTGGTCACAAAAGTAACATCCGTAAGGATAAAAAGACTTTTGCGGTCAAAAGTAACAGGCAAAGTATAATTATGTTTATATGCCCCGGGTTAGGTGCGGCAGTTACAAGGGATGCAATCCCTTATCTTATATTTGTCTTTCCTACAATATAAATCGGTCTGCCCTTTGTCTCAAGGTATGTCTTTGCAAGATACTGGCCAAGTATGCCAAGGCACAGCAGCTGCAGGCCGCCCAGCATAAGGATAACGCTGATAAGTGTGGGGAAACCGCTTACAGGGTCGCCAAAGATGATTGCCTTGCCCACATAGAACAGCATAAGGCAGAATGCGATAAAGCAGATGAAGATGCCCAGTACGCTGCTTATAACCAGAGGCGCTGTGGAAAATGCCACAATGCCGTCGATGGAATAGAGGAACAGCTTCCAGAAATTCCACTTTGTTTCGCCTGCAACGCGCTCGATGTTTTCGTATTCCAGCCACAGGGTCTTAAAGCCGACCCAGGACAGTATACCTTTGGAGAAGCGGTTGTATTCGCACATCTTCACAACGGCATCCACCATCTCCCGCTTCATCATGCGGAAGTCACGGGCGCCGTCCACAATCTCTGTTTTGGAGATTTTGTTTATCAGTTTGTAGAACATTCTTGCAAAGAAGGAACGGATCGGCGGCTCGCCCTTTCGGGTAACGCGGCGTGTGCCCACACAGTCGTAGCCGTTTTCCTCAATCTCCTTCACCATTCTGCCCAGCAGCGCAGGCGGGTCCTGCAGGTCTGCGTCCATAAGCACCACATAGTCGCCTGTGGCATTTTCCAGCCCTGCGTACATTGCGCTTTCCTTGCCGAAGTTGCGGGAGAAGGATATGTACTTCACCTTTTCGTCCTTTTCGGCCAGAGCCTGCATTGTTTCAAGGGTTTTGTCCTTTGAGCCGTCGTCCACCAGCACAAATTCCCAGGTCACATCAGGGATTCTGCAAAGTTCCTTTGTGGTTTCGGTGTAAAAGATTGGCAGTGCTTCCTGCTCGTTGTAGCAGGGCACTACTACGGAGATTTTTTTCATTGTGATTTCCTCGTATAATAAAAATGTTGTCAGACATACTTATATATCCGCAGCCTGTGTGCGGCGGTTTGCCGCAGGTGTGCAGGCGCAGATATGCTGCTGCATCAGTCTTCCGCCAGTGCAGTCTTAAGGGCATTTTCCACCGCTTCCATTGTAGGCACGCCCTCGTGAACCTTTCTCTCGTTCACATAAAAGGCAGGCACATACCAGTAATCGTATTTTGTGGCATAAAGGGGGCTCAGCTTTTCGTCCACCTTTGCAATTTCCACCTTTGCGTATTCGGGGTTTTTCTCCACAAGCTCTGCAATCATTCTGTCTGCGTTTTTACAGTGTGGGCAGTTCTTGAGAAAAAAGTAAACAATCTTTGCCATAATAACCTCACCTAACCTTTGTTGTGATAGTTTTTGAAATAAAAGTCCTTTATTCTGTTGAAGGATTCATCGCTCATATCGTGCTCCAGCCTGCAGGCGTCCTGACTGGCAGTATCCTTTGACACTCCCAGCTCCATAAGGATAAGGGTAAGCACCAGATGCCTCTCGTAAATCTGTTCTGCTTTCAGACGGCCTTTCGGCGTCAGCACAACGGCTTTTCTGTCGTCGATGAATATATATTTTTCCTGTGCCAGTTTTTTGATGGCAATGCTCACGCTTGGTGCGGCAAAGCCAAGGTATGCCGCAATATCAACATTGCGCACCGCATCGTTTTTCTTTGACAGGACAAGTATCGCTTCAAGATAATCTTCGCGGGATTTATCGCCGTCCATAGTAACTCCATTTTAAATATATTTTCTTATTATATATGTTAGCATACACTAAAGGTTTTAATCAAGTTTTTTTGCATCAAACTGATGTTTTATGTGCTTTATGCGGGCCGATGCTGACATCGACCCGGGTATGTACTTTTGACACCAAAAGTACCAAAAGTGGCGCTGATTGCGATGCAGCGCGCCCACGCCAAGATGTACGCGGCACGCTAACTGCCGCATCGTGCTGGCCCGCCTTAGCACCGCGGCAGTCACGACCGTCTGCTGTCGCAGCCGACCTTTGACGCGGCCGCTTATTAAAAGTGCAGCTGTGCTGCACACTGCCTGCGGCAGAGTAAAAAGCCTGTACAGCTAATTTAAAATTGAAAATTCTCATTCCTTATGTTATGATAAAATAGATATAATATGTAAATATACAATTTATATACATTAAAATAAAATTATCCTGTCAGAAAACTGTCCGCTCGCTTGCGGCCGAAAGGAATTTATATGGATAAGACAAAAAATATAAAAAACATAATACTCAGGGTTCTGCTTCACGCAGTGGTGCTGGGTGCGGTGCTGATTGTAACGGCCCTTGCGTTGTTCTATATAAAGTACAGCTTTGTGGACCCTGCCGCAACGAAAAACCATTACAGATATATAAATGATATATACGATTCTCCTGCGGTGAATTTTGACCACGGCAAAACCCTTGAGCAGGAATTTTCCACCCACGGCGATATCTACGGGGTGAAAATCCGCTTCCACAACCTTGGCGTGCCACAGGCGGGCAGCGCAAAGCTGGAACTGGTGGAAAAGGAGCATGACGCAGTTGTGGCGGAAACCACCTTCAACACCGAAATTATGGTCAACGATGTCTACACCGACATCTTCTTTGACACACCGTACCGCGTGGGCGACTACTGGCAGGACACCGAGGGCAGCCGCGACTATATCCTGCGCATCACCCCTGATTTTGTAAACGGAGAAGATGCCTATATGAAGGTGTGGGGAGACTCCGCCACAGGCACAATGGCCTTCGGGGTGCTGACCTATGTTGTGAACAGCGCCTCCCTCTACGGCTGGTTCGGCCTTATCTGCAAGGTTGCCATAGCAGCGGCGGTAATTCTCTATGCCGTATGCTTTATCTTTAAACTTAAAAAGGAAATTGTATTTGTAGCGGCACTTCTGGCAGTAAGCTGTCTGTTCACCCTTGCACTGCCGCCTTTCTCCTCCCCTGACGAGGAAGCACATATCAACACAGCCTACCGTCTTGCCAACGAAAAGTTTGAAGGCTATTCAAAAGAAGACCTTGCCGAGCGCACAATCCAGCGCCGCAGGGAAGACTACAGCGAAACATTTGAAAACAAGCACACCGATGTTTTCAGCTATGAATATGTTTACGACAACCTGTTTGAAAAGGCTGACAAGGAAGGCATAAAACCAATCAGCAATGTGTGGGCGGTTTCCGACTTTGATGGTGTTTATATGATGGGCGCCCTTGGCATCAAGGTCAGCCATATGCTTAACTTAAGCTATGTGGGCAGTATGTACCTTGGCAGACTGTTCAACCTGCTGTTCTTTGCCGTGTGCCTGTTCTTTGCCATAAAAATCACCCCTGTGGGCAAAAATGTGTTTATGGCACTGGGCTTTTTCCCCATAACCCTCCACCTTGCAAACAGCTTCTCCCGCGATGTGTTTGTAATCAGTCTGGGCTTCCTTTTCACAGCCTATCTGCTCTATCTCTTAAAGCAGGAAGAAACCTACAAATGGTGGCAGCTGTTGCTGCTGGCGGTTATCTGCGTGCTGCTGGCACCAAGCAAATTCATCTACTGCACACTGTGTATGGCGGTGCTGCTGCTGGATATAAGCAAGGTTCCGCTGCTGAACAGAATTAAAATAAAAATCAACCCTGTACTTGCAGTTATCGCCGCGGGCATCTGCGCCGTGGCGGCTGTGGGCCTTGCGGTTATAATCCGCCCGGATGTTCTGCGCACGGTGCTGCCTGCCCTTTCCTCATCGGAAAGTCTGGAGACACTTCTGGCCACAAATCCGGAGGCAACCTTCAACATCGGCCTTATGCTGCAGAACCCTGTGGTAACCCTTAAACTCATTCTTGCCACAATCTTTGAAAACGGCGCATACTATATCAAGAGTGTGGCGGGTGGCGTGCTGGGCTACAACAGCGTGCTTATCAGCGACGGCTTTATCATCATCATTCTCATCTGTGCGGTGCTTTCCACCTTCAGCTGCGAAAAGGACAGCTACACACTGAGAATCCGTGACAGAGGTATGTTCGGCTTTATTTCCCTTATTATCCTTGCCCTTGTGGTATACCTGGGCATCAGCTGGACACCTGTTTACTACACAACCATCTACGGCATCCAGGGCAAATACCTGCTGCCTGTGCTGCCGATGGCATTTCTTGCTCTGCGCGGCAGTACCTTTAAAATCAAAAAGGATATCTTCAACTCACTCTGCTTTACAATGGCATTTACCAACCTGTTTGTTGCGCTCAACGCAATCACCGTTATTCTGCAGAGATAAAAGATTATATAAACAAAAAACATTCCGCATCACAGGATGCGGAATGTTTTTTTAAGAGGATGTCTCATCAAAAGAGAAAATATATGAATTCGCTATTTTCTGAATGTTTCGATAAAAAAGTTGATTGTAACAAAACCGGAAACAACGATACCTAAAGCAATTATAGCAATTGATAAAAAGTCCATTATTTTACCTCCTGTTTTTCTTTCTGTGTAAGAAGGCTTGCCACGATAAGAACAACTGTGCAAACAACAACTGTTACAAAGCTTGGGTCAAGGCCGAAGAAGCTTACTTTGAAGATGTACATTAAAACAGCCATTACAAGGGAAGCAATGATTGTGATAACTGCAGCTTTGTTTGTAACCTTTTTCCAGAAGAACATTGCAAGCACGATTGGGAAGATTGCGCCAACAAACGGTGTAGCCATTGTCTGCATAACAGATGTGATGGACTGTGCGAACAGTGCAAGGAAGATGCCGAGAACACCGATGATAACAACGCCGATACGGGAAGCAGCAAGTTCGTTTTTAACCTTTTTGCCCAGCATATTTCCGTAGAAGTCGTGCACAAGGTTGGAAGAGGAAACCAGCAGAACGCTGTCTGCACAGCTCATAACTGCAGCGATAAGGCCTGCAAGAAGGATACCCTGAATTACAGGGGAGCCAAGACGGCTGATAAGTGTTGGGAGAACGCTGTCGCCGGAGAGGCCAGGGATAAGTGTTGCGGCGATAAGACCACAGGAAACAACGCTTACTGCGTATGGCAGATAGATACCAACAGAAGCAATCATTGTGGACTGAACTGCAAGTTTTTCATCTTTACATGCAAAGATACGAACCCAGAGTTCCTGGGAAAGGAATGCCTGTGGAATAATCCAGGAGAAGAAGCCCAGTGTTGCAGCTGTGCCGTATGCACCCATGCTGAAGTGGGATGCAGGCAGTGTAGCTACAATGTCTGTGAAACCGTGTGTAAGTTTGAAGCCAAGGATTGGCAGGATTACCATGATACCGATAAGGTTGATGATAAGCTGATAGGAGTCTGTTTTGGAAAGTGCGGAAAGACCGCCCATTGTTGTGTAGAGGATAACAACGATACCACAGATAACAACGGAAACTTTAAAGTCGATACCGAGGAGAACAGACATAATGTTGCCCAGAGCAATAAACTGTGCACATGCGATACCAACATAGGAAATGAGAACCAGAAGTGTTGTAAGGTTTCTTACTGTGCTGTTGTAATGGCTGCCGATAACGTCTGTAAGTGTAAGTGCATCAAGACGGTAGATTTTCTTACCGATAAGGAGAGCGATGAGAACAAAGCCCAGAGAGTAACCGATAAGAATCCAGCTGCCTGCTACACCAGCTTCATAAGCCATTGTACAAACGCCGATTGTTGTACCGGAGCCGATAGCAGTTGCGGCCATTGTGTTTGCTGCAGTCCATTTGTTCAGGCTTCTGCCCGATACAAAAAAGTCTTCAGCATTTTTGTTCTTTTTACTGCTGAAATAACCGATCAGCAGCAGGCCGACAAAGTATAAACCGATAATAATAAAAACTGTCATTAATCTCTAACCTCTTTCTGTAATTTATTTTTTAGCATCCTGAATGTCATTCAGTGCTTTTTCAAGACGATTCAAGCCTTCTTCCAGAATTTCATGGCTTGTTGCAAGGCAGATTCGCACATGGCCTTCAGAACCCGGACCAAAGAACTGCAGTCCGCCCGGAACTATGCGCAGTTTGTATTTTTCTTCAAGCAGGTCAACCAGCTCCACGGCCCCCATACCTGTTTCTGTAATATCAGGGAACAGAACAAAGGTTGCGTCACTTGGCTCGCATTTGATGCCGGGCATCTTTTCAAGGCGTTCAAGAGCATAGTCCCTGTTGCCTTTGAGGTGCAGAACAAATTCATCCAGCCAGCCGTAACCTTCGTTGCAGCAAACGGTGCCTGCAATCTGGGAAATGGAAGCAATGCCGCCGATGGTGCTCATTACCTCTGAAGCTTCCACAATTCTGTCGTAGGCTTCTTTATCCTGGCAGTAAACGCAGCCTATGCGCAGGCCTGCAAGACCAAAGCTTTTGGAAAAGCCGAATACAGAAAGTGTGCGTCTGTTTCTTTCTGCACCAAGTTCCAGAATACTGTTGAACTTTTTGCCCGGATAAACAATGTCAGACCAGATTTCGTCGTTCATAATGTAGAAACCGTATTTTTCTGACAGGGAAAGGATGTGGTCAAGGTCTTCCATAGGGTAAATTTTGCCCAGCGGATTGTGCGGATTGCACAGACCAAGCATCTTTGTTTTTGGGGTTATGTAGCTTTCAAGGTCGGAAAAGTCTATTCTGCCGTCTACAAGTTTCATAGGGTAAAGAATTATCTTTGCACCTGCAGCTTCCATACTGGTCTTGAACAGATAGTCTACAGGGTCAAAAACAATTGCTTCATCACCGGGCTGCAGGAATGCCTTTGCAATAACAGACATACCGCGGGCAGCACTGTCTATAGGCAGAATAAGGTCAGGGTCAACAATTTCGTTTTTTCTGACTTTAAGTGCGCGGGATATACTTTCCTTAAACTCCTGATAACCTGTTTTTGGGGTGTAGGAGAAATATCCCTCTTTGGCGTAGTCGATAATAGCATCCACAACAAACTGCGGTGCAGGAAAATCGCTGTCAGCAGCAGTCAGAGGGATTACGCCTTCCTTCATTTCAGCCCATCTGCCGTTATATGCACGCTTTTTAAGAACATCCATCTTAACGGTTTCGTGTTGAAACAAACCCATATTATCATCTCCTTTTCTCAATAATAAGATAGTAAACAGCTTTACTATCTTTAAAATATCACCGTAGGTGAACTTTGTCAATGTAAAGTAGTTTACTATTTTAAAATTTGGATAAATTGCCTGTTTTGCAGGAAAATATTTGTATAAATATGATATAACAAGGTTATTACAAGATGAAATAGGTAAACAAAAAGATAAGATAGTTTACTATTGGCGGAATTATATATACTGTAAATGTAAAAGAATTTACTAAAATGTTTTTAAGGTTTGAAATGTCGTGGAAAATAAGCGGAATATATTAATTGACTTTACAAAAACTTTAATATAAGATTAATATAGTAATTTATGGTAATCGGCAAAAATTACCATCGGGGGAAATATGCAGAAGATACACGACTTTCATTCTATAATTGACAGGCTTACAACCAGTCAGCGAATCAGTAACCGTGTTCCGAGAAACTACGGTATTGATGTGGAGCTTTACACCAACGAGATACATCTGCTGGATATTGTGGAAAAATATCCTGAATACAATCTGTCGGAAATAGCAACAAGAATTCAGATGAGCAAGATGGCAATTTCAGCTCTGGCAAAAAAACTGCAGGCAAAAGGTCTGCTGGAAATAAAACAGGGCAAAAATAAAAAAGAGCTTATCTGTACGCTTACCCCAAGGGGAGAGGTTGCGGTGGCAACCCATGCAGCGTATCATAAAATGGAGGATATCTTCCTTACCGAAAAATTAAGCAAATATACCGAAGAAGAACTTAAACTGGTGGAAGGTTTTCTGGAAGACTATGCACAGTATCTTGAAATGTATGCAAAAGACCCTACGATGCTGTAATCTGTGCACTGATATAATGAATATACATAATAAAGCACCTTTGCGGGTTATTCCGGCAGGTGCTTTTTGTTTGCGGTAAAACACGGCTGCTTAAGTAAAGAGGTACAGGGCTTTATAAAAATTTCCGTGCAGACTGCATTTTATACAGAGCATACACCACATATACACATATATTCACATCACCCACACAAGGGTTTGTTAAAAATTCCTTAACAATTAAAATTTTATGCACATAAAATGCATAAAATAAACTTGCTTATTTTTTTAACAAATCCGTTATAATTGAAAATCCTGTTTTGTAACCCTTTTGTTACAAATTTTTTGTGCAAAATGTAAAAAAATAATGGGCAAAAAGGTCCGATTTGTAGTAATTTACAATAATTATGCAATATTGTTTCAAAGTGTTGACTTTATTCATTTGTGGATATATAATCATAGCAACACTTAAGAAAGGAAGAACAAGGTTATGACAAACGTATTTATGAACAACTATACTCATAACTCTGATAACTGGGCTGCTTGTCAGGCCGGCAGTTCTTTCTGCTCTAAATTTGCTGAATTGGTGCATGCTGTATTCTGTGCAGTGTGCACTTTTGTTTTTGCTCTATTTGCAGCAGCTATCCTCAGCGGCGCTATCGGCGTCCTTATTAGCCTTGCAATAATTAACATTATTATCGGTATTATTATTATCGCAAGAGAAAACAGGATATTTAAAGCAAAAGAGCTACTGGCGGCATAACGCTGTAACAAGGCACCTTACGGGCTGCACTCTTTTGCGGGGTGCAGCCCTTTTAAATTGTACTTTAGCGGTTTAACCGCTTAAGATAAATGTTCCGTCGGCGGAATCCGGAACCGCGGACGGAGCACCGAATAATCAGAAATAAAAAATATTTTATAAAAGAGGTATTGGTTATGAAAAAATTAATGGCATTATTTTTGGCAGCAGCTATGATGCTCTCCATGACAGCTTGCGGCGGCAGCGAACCTGCAGCTTCACAGGGCGGCGAAGAAACTGAAAAAGTTCTCTTCATCGGCGGTACAGGCCCACTTACAGGCGACTATGCAACATACGGCACAAGTGTTAAACAGGGTGCTGAACTTGCAGCAGAAGAAATCAACGCTAACGGCGGCTTTGCAGACGGCTGGACAGTTCTTGCAAGAGTAGAAGACGACCAGGCAGACGGCGCACAGGCAGTTCAGGCTTACGCAACACTGTTTGACGACGGTATGGACGTAACACTTGGCGGTACAACATCCGGTGCATGTATTGCTATCACAGAAGAAGCAGTTAAAGACAATATGCTTCTCCTCACACCATCCGGTTCCCAGCTTGAATGTACACAGTACGACAACTGCTTCCGCGTTTGCTTCGAAGACTCCGCACAGGGCCTCTACGCAGCTAACTTTATCAAAGACAACGCAGTAGCAGAAAAAGTTGCTATCATCTACGACAAATCTAACGACTACTCCAACGGTCTGAGAAAATCCTTCGTTGAAACAGCAGCAGAAAACGGTCTCGAAATCGTTGCTGACGAAGCTTTCACAAACCAGTCCAACACAGACTTCTCCGTACAGCTTCAGGCAGTTAAAGAATCCGGCGCTGACCTCCTCTTCCTCCCAATCTACGCACAGGAAGCAGCATACATCATCACACAGGCTGACAAAGCCGGTCTCGACGTAACATTCTTCGGTTGTGACGGTCTCGACGGCATCCTCGAAAAAATCGGTTCCGACAACCTTCCACTTGCTGAAGGCGTTATGCTCCTTACACCATTCGCAGCAGACAGCGAAACAGAACCTACAAAATCCTTTACAGCTAACTACAAAGCAAAATACGGTTCAACTCCTGACCAGTTTGCAGCAGACGCATACGACGCAGTATACGCAATCGTAGCAGCATTTGAAAAAGCAGGCGTTACACCTGAAGACGAAAACTTCAACCAGGCAATGATCGACGCAATGCTCGAAATCGAAGTTGTTGGTACAACAGGTACAATGAGATGGGATGCTTCCGGCGAACCTGACAAAAACGCAACAGCAGTTGTTATCGTTGACGGCGTTTACGTTTCCTACGACAACGTTAAGTAGTTATTCCTGTCATTCTGACATATAAAACCTGTCATTAAGACATATGAGCCTGTCATTCTGAGCAAAGCTGAGAATTTCACGGCAGGGAATAATATCCGCATAAGCGGAAAAATGAAAATGTATTGGTATTTGGTATAAACAGAGTTTGAAAATTTAATTAAAAAATTTAATTAAAAGCATAAAAATTCGAGGGTTTTCGGGCGGATTTGTATCTGCCCGAAAATACCCTTTTGTAAACGGAGTTAATTATGAGTTTTCTTTCTAATTTTATAAGCGGCTTAAGTCTGGGCAGCATTTACGCCCTGATAGCCCTTGGTTACACAATGGTATACGGCATAGCGAAGATGCTTAACTTTGCTCACGGTGACGTTATTATGGTTGGTGCTTTCACCGTAATTGTCGTTGTTAACAGCCTGGGGCTCCCCGGTGTTGTGGGCATTCTTGCAAGCGTTCTCATCTGTGTGCTCATGGGTGTTACAATTGAAAGAATTGCATACAAGCCTCTGCGTTCTTCCCCTCCGCTTTCAGTTCTCATCACCGCTATCGGTGTGTCCTACTTCCTGCAGTCACTGGCACTGCTCATCTTCGGTTCCACACAGAAAAGCTTCCCAAAAGTTTTCACAGTGGCACCTGTTCACCTTGGTGAACTTACAATCAAAGGCGAAAGTATCGAAACTCTCGCAGTTACAACAGTTATTATGGTGGGCCTTACACTCTTTATCAACAAGACAAAAATGGGCAAGGCAATGCGTGCTGTATCTGAAGACCGCGAAGCAGCGGAACTTATGGGTATCAGCGTAAACCGCACAATCACCGTTACATTTGCAATCGGTTCTGCGCTGGCAGCGGTTGCAGGTCTCTTCTTTGGCGCTACATACGGCTTTATCGGTCCTTACTCCGGTGCTATGCCTGGTATCAAGGCCTTCGTTGCTGCTGTTTTCGGCGGCATCGGCTCCATCCCTGGTGCTATGCTGGGCGGTATCCTGCTGGGTATCATCGAAAACCTTGCAAAGGCATACATCTCCACAGAACTTTCCGACGCTATCGTTTTCGGCGTGCTGGTGCTTGTTCTGCTGGTTAAACCGACAGGTCTCCTTGGCAAGAAAATAAACGAAAAGGTATAGGTGTCAAAGTATGAAAAAACCAAAACTCAGAAAAAGCACTGTAAACAACCTGATAACCTATGCCATCGTGGCTTTGTTCTACATCGTTGTTACAGTTATGATACAGACAGGCAACGCTTCCCGTCATATGCAGAGCTTGCTTGTTCCTATCTGCGTTAACATTGTTCTCGCAGTTTCCCTTAACCTTGTTATAGGTTTCCTCGGGGAACTTTCCCTTGGCCACGCAGCATTTATGTCGGTAGGCGCATACACAGGCGGTCTGCTTTCCATCTTCCTCAAAAAAGCACTTCCTGACCTTCCTGTTATGGTCCGCTTCCCGCTGTCCATCCTTGCAGGCGGCATCCTTGCAGCAATCTTCGGCGCACTGGTTTGCGTTGTTGTTCTCCGTCTCAAAGGTGACTATCTGGCCATCGTTACACTTGCATTCGGCGAAATTCTCCGAAGCATCGTTATCAACCTTGAATTTACAGGCGGCGCTTCCGGCCTTAAAGGTGTACCGCAGAACGCTTCCTTTACATACGGCATCATTCTGGTGTTCATCACACTCTTTGTTATCCAGAACCTTGCCAAATCCAAACACGGCCGTGCAATCCAGGCTTTGCGTGACAACACAATCGCCGCAACAAGCGTGGGTATAAACGCAACAAGATACAAACTGCTTGTTTTCACACTGGCAGCATTCTTTGCAGGCATGGCAGGCGTACTTTACAGCCACAACTACTCCATCCTTACAGCAGGCACATTCGACTACAACTACTCCATCGAAATTCTGGTTATGGTTGTTCTCGGCGGCATCGGTTCCGTTCGCGGCAGCGTTATCGCAGCAGCACTTATCGCTATCCTGCCTGAAATGCTCCGTTCCCTGCAGGACTACCGTATGCTCATCTACGCAATCGTGCTTATCGTTATGATGCTCTTCACATCCAACGAACAGCTTAAACTTATGGTTGCAAAATACTCACCTGTAAATGCAGTTAAAAATGCACTTGCAGCAAAAAAAGTAAAGAAGGAGGAAAACTGATATGGCAGCAGTAAAACCATCTGAACGTATAATGGTTCCTCTTCCGTCCCATTCAATTGTTCCTATTGAAGATATGCACAAGGCCCCTGTGCTGCAGACACACCAGCTGGGCATCGACTTTGGCGGCCTTACAGCGGTTAACAACCTTAACCTTGCAATCGGCCCTACAGAAATCTGCGGTCTTATCGGCCCTAACGGTGCAGGCAAAACCACAGTTTTCAACCTTCTCACAAATGTTTACCAGCCTACACGCGGCACAATTCTGCTGGACGGCTACGACACAAAGGGCAAATCTTGCGACCAGGTAAGCAAAATGGGTATTGCCCGTACCTTCCAGAACATCCGTCTTTTCGGCAAAATGACAGTTATGGACAATGTAAAAATCGGTATGCACAACCAGCTGCACACCAGCTTTATGTCCTCCGTAACCCATTCCTTCGGCTACAAAAAGGCTGAAAAACAGGCCTACGACAAGGCAAAGGAACTGCTGGACTTCTTTGGTATGGCAGACCTTCGTCACCACGAGGCAGGCAGCCTGCCTTACGGCGCACAGAGAAGACTTGAAATTATCCGTGCCCTTGCAACAAACCCTAAAATTCTCCTGCTGGACGAACCTGCTGCAGGTATGAACCCTTCCGAAACAGCAGAGCTTATGGAAAACATCCGTCGCATCCGTGACGAATTCCAGATTGCTGTTATGCTTATCGAACACGATATGAACCTTGTTATGGGTATCTGCGAAGGTATCTGCGTTCTCAACTACGGTGAAATCATCGCAAAAGGCACTCCTGACGAAATCAAGGCTAACCCTAAGGTTATCGAAGCCTATCTTGGTAAAAAGGCGGACTAAAATATGCTTAAAGTTGAAAATATAAATGTATACTACGGACAGATCCACGCAATAAAGGATGTATCCTTTGAGGTTAAACCGGGGGAAATCGTTTCCCTTATCGGTGCAAACGGCGCGGGCAAATCCACAATTCTCAAAACAATCTCCGGTCTTCTCCGCTCCAAAACAGGCCATATCACCTTCAAGGGCGAAGATATCAGCAAGACCGAAGCATATAAACTGGTTCCAAAGGGACTGGCACATGTTCCGGAAGGCAGACGCATCTTCCTGCAGATGACCGTTAAGGAAAATCTGGAGATGGGCGCCTACACAAAGGGCGAAGATATGGAAAAGGACATCGAATCCGTATACAGCCACTTCCCGCGTCTTAAGGAAAGACAGAACCAGATTGCAGGCACACTCTCCGGCGGCGAACAGCAGATGCTGGCTATGGGCCGTGCAATGATGAGCCACCCGGACCTGCTTATCCTGGACGAACCGTCAATGGGTCTTGCACCGATTCTGGTTCAGGGCATCTTTGACATCATCAAGGAATTTCACAAGATGGGCACAACAATCCTTCTTGTTGAACAGAACGCCGAAATGGCACTCTCCATCGCTGACAGAGCTTATGTTCTGGAAAGCGGCCGCATTGTTCTCACAGGCACAGGTGCAGAGCTTAAAGCCAGTGACGCAATCAAGAAAGCATATCTTGGCGGTGCTTAAATCCGCATTATCACCAATACCATAAAAAGAAAAACACCCGCTGTCTTTTAACTCCGTTGACAGCAGGTGTTTTTTCTTGTTAAGGAATGTATAAGGATTACCTTCTGATATATCAGAAAAGAAACGCTTTTACATATTTACAGCATATCCTGAACAGATGCAGAATATGTCTGCCCCATAAAAACGGATGCGGCGGCAGAGAGGAGGCCTGCCGCCTTTTAACCGTTAAGGATATTGGACTGTATGGCGCTGCAAAAGGATAAAGCAGCACTGCCGTACAGATAGAGATGCTGTTGGGGCACAGCATGTATGGATAGTTTCTCTATGAGATATATTATAACCTCACGGTTGACATAAGTAAAATTAATTATTATAATCAATCGATAAGCAGAGGTGATTGAAAATGGAAAATATATCCAGATATGCGGTGTTCTGCAAGGTTGCGGAACAGAAAAACTTTACAAAGGTGGCATACGAGATAGGCTATTCCCAGTCTGCCGTAAGCCAGATAATAAAAAATCTGGAGAAGGAGCTGGGCACAACCCTTATCAGCCGCGGCAGGGACGGCATAGCCCTGACCAAGGACGGAGAGGAGTATATGCCCTATTTCCAGACCATCTATCACGCAGAGCAGAACCTTGCGGCAAAGCACAAGGAGATGGCAGGGCTGGAAAACGCCACCATCAGCCTGTGTGCCCTTTCCAGCATAGGCAGGCACATTCTGCCCTACTGTATGCGCAGTTTCAAGCAGCAGTATCCCGATGTAAACTTTGTCATCAGACAGGGGGACTACAACGATACATACAACGGCATTATGGACGGCACACTGGACTTCGGCTTTACCATTATCGGTGCTTCCCCTGACCTTGAAAATGTGCCGCTGTACCAGGACCCGATGATGGCGATTCTGCCGCTTAATCATCCGCTGGCAAACGAAAAATCCGTTACCTTCTCACAGCTGATAAACGACCCCTTTATCCTGTCCTACGAGGGGGAATATCTCAACATCCTCAACAAGTTCAATCAGGAGGGTGTAACCCCCGATGTGCAGTACAAGGTGTACGACGACTACTCCATACTGTCAATGGTTAAAAAAGGGCTGGGCATATCGGTGCTGTACAGGGCGGTTTTAAAGGATGTAAGCTTTGACCTTTCGGTTGTGCCGATAGAGGGCAACCACAGCCGTACAATCTCCCTTGCCTACCGCGACTGGAACACCTTAAGCCTTGCCTCCCGCAAATTTGCCCGCTATGTCATCGACCACGCGGCAGAAATTTTCAGCAGTATTCAGATGTAGCGCGGGGACGGGCGCAGTAAAACAGTCATAAGCTGTTATACAGGCCTTATAACGCAAAAAAATCCCTCGGGGCAGAGCCCCGGGGGATTGATTGTTTTCAGGAATAATTTACCGGAAATTATTTTACAGCATCAAGGTCTGCGTAGAACTGGTTCATTTCTTCTTCTGTGTCGAAAAGACCAACATACATCTGGTTGCCCATAGCGCCGCTGAGTGCATCAGGGATTCTGTCAACCATTTTGAGCTTGTCGCCGTATTTAGCCATAATGTCTTCGTGGCTCATAACAAAGTCTTTGCCGTCGCGGCGGCCCATAAACGGACAGAAGTAGCTCTGGCCGATTTCTTTTTCGGACTTGTCAAAAGCAATCATGTCAGCCCAGATTTTGTATACGTCTGTGGAGTATGCATAGTTGAACATATCAGGTGTAAAGCCGCCTGCAGGACGCATATTAACTTCAAGACCGATGATTTTGCCTTTTCTGCCAAGACCTTTGTGCATTTTGGAAAGGCGGAAGAATTCAAAGTGAACAAATCTGCTCTTTACGCCAAAGCTCTTAACTGTTGCAAGGCCTGCTTCCTTAACATCAGCAGGAATTTCCTTGTTAAGGTAGTAAAGGCTGTTGCCGTTGTCGTTTACAACGTCCATAAGGCAGGAAACTGTTACATTGCTGCCTTCCCAGATAGCTTCGCCCTTGCTGTTGATGATAGCGTCGTATGTAGTAACCTCTGCTGTTACATATTCTTCCATAATGTAAGGAACAGCAGGGTTCTTTGTGTTCATAAAGTTTACAAGTTCTTCGTCATTTTTAAGACGGTATGTGCTTTCTGCGCCAACGCCGTTGTCAGGTTTTACAACAACAGGGTAGCCAACTTCTGCAATAAATGCTCTGCAGGCTTCGATATCTTCACTGACAAGGTGGTATCTTGCTGTTTTAAGGCCTGCTCTGTGGTAGAATTCCTTCATTTTGGATTTGTATTTCATAAATGGAATATCATCATCCTGGAAACCGCTTGTGATGTTGAACTCTGTACGCAGGTGAGCGTCTCTTTCAAGCCAGTATTCGTTGTTGGATTCAAGCCAGTCGATTTTGCCGTGTTTGAAGATAAAGAATGCAACTGCACGGTAAACTTCGTCATAGTTTTCAAGGCTGGAAACCTTGTAGTATTCGTTAAGGCTTTCCTTAAGTTCAGGTTTCAGTTCGTCGTATGGCTGGTCGCCGATACCAAGCACATTGAGACCGTTGTTTTTAAGTTCACGGCAGAATTTCCAGTAGTTTGTTGGGAAGTTAGGAGAAATGAAGATAAAGTTTTTCATATAATTCCTCTTTCTTTCGGTTTTTCCGATTTTTATTTTTATACTTTTAATTTTTTTGTTTTTCTTTTATTTTTACTTTCTTTTGGGGTTCTGCCCCTGCTTCCCTTTAAAACACTGAATATATAATCTCAACGAATGTGCATTATACTGTTACCGTACTTTTTTGTAAAGCCTTCAAGGCATATTGTGTAAATTATGTAACTGAAACTGCAAATTACAGGCCGAGAATTTTTGGCACATGGTATTCAACCATCTTGTACCACCATGGCCAGTCGTGGTTTACATCGTAGCCCCACAGGTCAACCCATACATTTGCACCCAGGCGGTCAAAGTTTTCTTTAAGCCACAGTGCTGTGCCCGGTTCTTCCCATGCGCCCTGACCGCCGCAGATTACGCCGCGGTTGTTGTTGTACTGTTCAACATAAGGGTGGTCAGGCTGCATATTTGCAAGGTAGAGTTCAGGGCTGTTGTAGTAGAGTCTTTCGTCCATATAGTCGCCGAAGAACATATCTGTGCGGTAGATGCCTGCCATTGCCAGACAGGAATCGAAGATGTGCGGAAAACGCAGGAACAGGTTTGCGGAATGGTTTGCGCCCATGCTTGCGCCGAACACAAGGATGCCGCCGTGGCTGTCCCAGCCGTTGCGCAGGTTTGTCATATCTCTCATAAACGGCACAACTTCATCAACGATGTAGTGAACCCACTGTTCGTGCATATAGCTGCGGTGTGCAGGGTCGCCGTTTTTGTCGGACCATGTTTCAAGGTCGATTGTGTCAATGCTGAACACCATAACCTTGCCTTCTTCAATCCATTTTGCCCAGTAGTCAATCATATGAAAGTTTTCAAAATCCACAAATTTGCCGTCCTGGCAAGGGATAAACAGCACAGGTTTGCCTGCGTGTCCGTAAACCTTCATTTCCATATCTCTGTTAAGACATGCGCTGTACTCTTTGAAGTATTGAATTTCCATTCTGAAATTCCTCCTTTATATTTTAACTTGCGGTCTTGTATGGGTGCTCGAGGGGACCCCCTCGAATAATAATCGGGGTGGTGAAATGGCGGGGTGTCCCCGCCTCATAAAAATAATGTATTGTCGCCATATCTGCACAAAGCAGGAGGCGCGGTGTGTACGGATTTGTACACGGAAGCGCCACAATGCAGCGACAAGTATTGTTCATTATCCGGCTGGGTCCGCTGCATGCCAACAGCGGCAGTTTTGGTGACTTTTGCTGTCAAAAGTCACATCCATAAGGATGAAAGGGTAAAGGGCAACGCCATTTATTACAGGTCGTAGAACAGTGTTTCCATAAATATGGGAATCTGTTTTTCCCAGCTGGCTTCGCTGTGGTCGCCTTTCGGCACCACGCGGCTGTTAAGCAGCACGCCCTTTTTCATAAGCGCATTTGCCACGCGGTTATAGTGCCCCACAGCTTCGGGATGCTGGCGGAATTCCTCCTGGCCGTAATCCATATACAGCACGCTGTCTTCCTCCACATGGCCGTGCTTTATCATCTGTTCCACCGTGCTTATGGAAAAGCTGACAGCAGGGGACAAAGCTGCACCGCGGCTGAAGATGTGGTTGTAGTGGGTGAGGGCATATATTGTCATAAGACCGCCCATGCTGCTGCCTGCGATAAAGGTGTACTCCCTGTCGGGCAAAGAGGGGAAGCTGCGGTCCACAAAAGGCTTGAACACCTTTACAAACCAGTCCATTGTCTTTCTGCCCTGACCCTTGATTTTTCCAACCTCGTGGTAGTCAAAATCAAAAGGGGAATACTCGCTGAGTCTCTCGTTGTTTGCCCCGTGGTTACATTCCACAGCGGCAACGATAAGCGGGATGTCGGCTTTCTGCAGAATTTCCAGCATACCCCAGCTTTTGCCGTAGGTTGCGTGGCTGTCAAAAAACACATTGTGGCCGTCAAACATATACAGCACAGGATAGCGCACATCAAAGTTTGTCTTTGCCTCGTCCGGCACATAGATATATGCGCGGCGTTTCTGTTTTCCTGTAAGGTGCGGAATGGTAACTTTTCTGATAAATATCATATTATAGGGTACTCGCTTTATATATGGATTTTCTGCGGAATAGCATAAGCTGTCCCATTAAAATAAGTATATATATAACCATATTAACATAGTCACAAAGGAAATGCAAATTTATAGACTCTTTGGAAAGATATTGTAATATATATGCCCCCAAAACACAAAAATTTACAGTTTTGAAATATATATACTGCCCTTTTATTTGATTTTTGTATATACTTATAGTAAAATATTATAAATAAGCTATGGTGAAAAAGTGTGTCCTGCCACACATATGAAAGGTATAGATTTATGGTAAGTATAGTTGGATATTCAGGCTTTGTGGGCTCAAATCTCTGTGCAAGTTTTGACTTTGACGGCAAGTATGACAAGAGCAATGTAACCGAGGCTTTCGGCACAAACCCTGATGTGCTGTTTTACAGCGGCGTGCCTGCGCAGAAGTTTATCGCCAATAAGTTTCCCGAAGAAGATTTCAGAACTGTTCAGGAAGCGCTGGACAATATGAAGAAAATCAATCCAAAAAAGGTTGTGCTCATATCTTCTGTTGATGTTTACAGGGAGCCAAACGGCAAAAGCGAATCCAGCTTTATGGATAAGGAAAATCTCCACCCCTATGGCGCAAACCGCTTGTGGCTGGAAGAACAGGTAAAGGAAAACTTTGAAGATTACTTTATCGTGCGCCTGCCCGGGCTTTACGGCATCAACCTTAAAAAGAACTTTATCTTTGACTATCTCAACTACATCCCAAGTATGCTCAACGAGGCAAAATTCAGCGAACTTTCCGCAAGGGAAGAAAAGCTGAAAGAGCTGTACACCCTGCAGGACAACGGCTTTTACAAGCTGAACGAGGGCATCGACAGGGAAAGCACAAAGGAAATTTTCAGAAAGCTGGGATTTTCCGCCCTTAACTTTACCGATTCAAGAGGCATATTCCAGTATTACAATCTGAAATATTTATACAACAATATACAGACTGCAATCAAAAACGGGGTAAAGGTGATGAATATTGCCACCGAACCTGTTACAATCGCAGAAATCTACAGGGCAATCACGGGGGAAGAATTTGTAAACGAGCTTGCAAACCCTGTGCCTCACTATGACTTTAAAACCGAAAACTATGAAATTTTCGGCGGCAGAGACGGATATATCCAGACAAAGGAATTTGTGCTGAATGATATAAAAGAGTTTATCAGCGAAATGACAAAGTAGTGTCAGGGATACCCTGACAACATTTCGCAGCAAAGATACTTCGGGGTTGTTCCAGAGCCCCTTATAACAATCGGGTGGTGAAACGGAGGGCAGAGCCCTCCTTATAAAAATATGTATCGCCGCGAAACTTGCTTTGGTACGGGCGCGTTGCGTACGGACATTTGTACGCAGTAGCGCTATACGGCTTGGGCGGCAATCTGGTACATATTCCCACGTGGGTCCGCTGCATCGTAATCAGCGGGACTTTTGGTTACTTTTGGTCACAAAAGTAACATACGAAGTATAAAATCTTTTGGTACTTTTGGTGTCAAAAGTACACAGGCGGGTCGTCGGGGACGCCGACCCCTACAAATTAAATCCAACCCTTATGGGCTGCACAAGGGGAACCCTTATGAAATACTCAATCTCCAATATTGCGTGGGACAAAGCCCACGATTTTGAAATGTATACATTTTTGCAGAGCGTCGGTATGGACGGCATAGAAATTGCCCCAACCCGTCTCTTTGAAAACCCGTACGAAAACTTAGAGCAGGCACAGCTTTATGCCACAATGCTGTTTAATCGCTTTGGCCTTTCTATCAGCAGTATGCAGAGTATATGGTACGGCAAAAGCGGCAACATCTTCAACAAGGAAGAAGCAAAGGCACTCAGCGACTACACAAAAAAAGCTATGGATTTTGCCAACGCAACAGGCATTAAAAACCTTGTGTTCGGCTGCCCCAAAAACCGCAGCATTCCTGAAGGCGCAAAGGAAGATGATGTGCTGGAGTTCTTCTATGACCTGGGCGAATACGCAAAAAGCCGCAACACCGTCCTTGCCCTTGAGGCAAACCCCGTTATCTACAACACCAACTTTATGAACACCACCACACAGGCGGCAGAGTTTTGCAAAAAGGTGGGCAGCGAGGGTGTAAAGCTGAATGTGGACTTCGGCACAATCCTTTACAACAAAGAGAACCCTCACGTTATAAAGACATATAAAAATCTGGTCAACCACATCCACCTTTCCGTGCCACAGCTTAAATATGTGGAAAAGATAAAAGAACACGGCACACTTAAAAAGGTGCTGGGCAAAATTGATTATGACGGCTACCTGTCCATCGAGATGGGCAATGTAGGCGATACAGAAAAGGTAAAACAGGCAGTAATCTACTTGAAGGAGAATTTTTAGTATGACATACCGCAACCTCAAAGGCGTACCTGATTTTGACTGTTTTGAATACGCGGACAGAAGCAGCAAATACTGTCTGTGTATTCCTATCATCAATGAAAAGGAAAACATCACGCTGGAGCTTCACCGTGCACGCATCAACAAGGTGCACACAATCTGCGACATTATCATCTGCGACGGCGGTTCCACCGACGGCTCCACCGACGAGGATATGCTCCGCGGTCTTGGCGTAAACACTCTGTTGGTTAAAAAAGGCCCGGGCAAACAGGGCGCACAGCTGCGCATGGGCTTCTACTGGGCGCTTATGCGGGGTTACGAAGGCATCATCACCATCGACGGCAACAACAAGGACTCCATCGAGGATGTGGTGAAGTTTATCGAAAAGCTGGATGCAGGCTATGACTTTATTCAGGGCAGCCGCTTTATCGAGGGCGGACAGGCCATCAACACACCTATCAGCCGCCACCTTGCAGTAAAATACATACATTCTCCAATCATCAGCCTTACTGCAAAGGACAAGTTTACCGACACCACCAACAACTTCCGCGGTTACAGCGCAAAATACCTGCTGCACCCGCTGGTACAGCCCTTCAGAAATGTGTTCAAAACCTACGAACTGCTGGCATACCTTTCCACCCGTGCAAGCCAGCTCAAGCTGAAAACCTGCGAAGTGCCTGTTACACGCGCTTACCCAAACAGCGGCAAAATACCGACCAAAATCAGCCCGATTAAAGGCAACAGCGAACTTATGAAGATTCTGCTGGCAAATGCAGTGGGCAAGTATAATCCTTAAGGGAGCTCGAGGGATTTCCCTCGAATAATAATCGGGAAAGTGGAATGAAAGGGCAGCGCCCTTTCTTATAAACAATATGTATCGCCGCGAAACTTGGTCGGTTGAGGGCGCGTTGCGTGCGGACATTTGCACGCGGTAGCGCTATACAATTAAGGCGGCAATATGGTTCCTATTCCCACGTGGGTCCGCTGCGTCGTAATCAGCGGGACTTTTGGTTACTTTTGGTCACAAAAGTAACATGCAAAGCATAATTCAGAAAATGTACTTGCTGTATGCAGCTAACAAACTCTTTTATGAGGTAACAACTTTGAAAACAACTTACGACAAAATAATTATCGGTGCAGGGCTTTATGGACTGTACAGCGCAGAATACTGCGGAAGAAAAGGTGAAAGGGTGCTGGTGCTGGAATGTGACAGCACTGCTTTTCCCCGTGCAACCTACATAAATCAGGCAAGGGTGCACATGGGCTACCACTACCCCCGCAGCATCTCCACAGCGGTAAAAAGCCGCAACTACTTTGACCGTTTCTGCGAGGACTACCCCGAAAGCATCAAAACCGATTTCAAAAAGATATACGCCACCAGCGCAAACTTTTCCTGGACAGACCGTGACCAGTTCATAAAGTTCTGCAAGGACGGCGACATCCCCTGTGCACCTGTGGAACCGACCACATACTTTAAACCGGGTATGTGCGACGGCACCTTTGAAACACTGGAATATACCTACGACTGGGCAATTCTCCGTGACGGCCGTCTCCGCGACATTGAAAAGCTGGCCGACAAGGTGACAATCCGCTACAACAGCTTTATCACCGCTATCGACAGGGACGGGGAACACTATAGGGTGACACTCCGTGACGGCACAGAGTTCTATACACCGTTTCTTCTCAACTCCACCTACGCCAGTGTAAACCAGATAAACACCCTTGCAGGCTTTGAAACCTTCCCTATCAAATACGAGCTGTGCGAGATTATCCTCTGCACAGTCAACGACAGACTGCGGGATGTGGGTATCACAGTTATGGACGGCCCCTTCTTCTCCATTATGCCTTTCGGCAAAACAGGCCTCCACTCCCTCACCAGCGTAACATTTACCCCTCATATCACCTGCTACGACAAACTGCCTAAGTTCGACTGCCAGAAGGGCATAGAGGACTACTGCTCGCCGCAGCATCTGGGCAACTGCAACGACTGCCCCCACAGGCCTGAAAGCGCCTGGGGCTATATGTCACAGCTGGCACGGAAATATCTCAGGGACGAATACGGCTTTGAATACCATTCCTCCCTGTTCTCGATGAAACCTATCCTTAAACTCAGCGAAATAGACGACTCCCGTCCTACACTTGTAAAGCAGTTTTCAACCAAACCAACCTTTGTAAGCGTTCTGTCGGGCAAAATCAACACAGTTTACGATTTAAAGGAAGTACTGGACAATGATTAAAAACAAAGAAAAAAACTTCGTTTCCGCAGTTGTATACTGCCGTGACAGCAGGGATACAATCGGCGCATTTCTGGGCTGTATCAACGACACCCTGAAAGAAAACTTTGAAAAATACGAAATCATCTGTGTAAACGACTGTTCCGCTGACGGCACAGTGGCGGCGGTAAACGACTTCTGTGAAAACAACGCGGTAAAAAGCCTTACTGTTGTGAACACCAGCTTCTATCAGGGCCTTGAAAACGCAATGATTGCAGGTCTTGATATTGCCATAGGCGACTTTGTGTTCGAGTTTGACTCCACAATCGGCGACTTTGAGCCGCAGATGATTATGGATGTTTACCGCAAAAGCCAGCAGGGCAACGATGTTGTTTTTGCAGTACCGAAACAGGCGCAGAAAGCATCCTCAAAGCTGTTCTACTCCCTGTTCAACCGCTTCTCCACATCGGAACACAAAATCACAACGGTGCGCTTTTCCGTCATCAGCCGCCGCGGCATCAACCGCGTAAAGTCAATGGGGGTAAAAACAGTTTACCGCAAGGCAGTCTATGCCTCCTGCGGCCTGCCTGTGGCACACCTTGAATACACACCAAACGCAAAAGGGCTGGCTGCGCAGAGAGATGTGCAGACAAAACGGGAGCTTGCTCTCAACAGCCTTATCCTCTTCACAGACATCGGCTATAAAATCAGCTTTGCCCTTACGGTACTTATGAGCATTGTGCTTGTGGCGGCAGGCATCTACACAGTTGCGGTGTTCTTCTCCGCAAACCCTGTGGCAGGCTGGACAACCACAATGCTGGTTATGTCCTTCGGTTTCTTCGGCCTGTTTGTCATCCTTGCCTTTGTGCTCAAATACCTTTCCGTTATCCTCAACCTTGTGTTCACCCACAAGCAGTATGTAATTGAAAGTGTACAGAAGATTACAAAATAGTATAGGGCGTTGCCTGACTGCTTTGTGAATATGACAGGCTTTATACTGCCGAAGGCAGCGTGCAACGCAAGTTGCACTTACAATCAGCGGCCGCGTCAAAGGTCGGCTGCGTAAGCAGACGGTCGTGTCCGCCGACGTGCGCAGGCGGGCCAGCACAATGAGGCGGATAGCGAGCCGCGCACATCTTAGCGTGGGCGCGCTGCATCGCAATCAGCGCCACTTTTGGTACTTTTGGTGTCAAAAGTACATATAGAATATAAAATGTTTTTACTGAATAAAGTAAAATACATAAATAAAACAATTATCAACGAGAGTGATAATATGCTGAAAAAAACCAACGATATTTCAAAAAAATTACTTATAACTCTGGCAGCGGTGCTTACCGTTGCCAGACTTTTCCTTGCCTGGACACAGTACGCCACCATCTATCCGCCCCTTGCACCTATTGATGACCACTTTATGTTCACCACAGCGCAGAACATTGTGGCGGGGGACTGGTTCGGTGAATACAACTACCTCACTCTTTCCAAGCACGCATTTTTTGCGGTATGGCTGGCGTTTCTCCACATCATCGGCGTGCCCTATATGGTGGGCAGCGCTGCTTTGTGGACAGCGGCAAGTGTTGTCCTTGTCCTTGCGGTAAGCCCTGTCATAAAGAAAAACTGGGCAAGGCTGTTCCTTTACGCAGGCCTGCTCTATAACCCTGCAGTATGGGCACAGTTTTCCACAAGAATCTACCGCGACAACATCTTTCCAAGCCTTTGCATGCTGTTCTTCGGCTGTGTGCTGGCGGTGGGCATCCGCTATAAACAGCCTGTAAAAAGCTGGATCTGGTGGCTTATCGGCTACGGCATCACATTTGGTCTTGTCTGCCTCTCCCGTGAGGACGGCATCTGGGTGCTGCCCTTTGCCATTATCGCCTTTATTGTACTTATCGTGCTCTGGGTGACCGAAAAGGACAAAGGCCTTGTAAAGCGCATTGTTGCGCTCTGTCTGCCTTTTGTGCTGTCGGCAGGGGTAATATGCTCCTACTGCTATATGAACTACACCCACTACGGCCGCTTTATCGTCAGCGACTTTACCAGCAGCGACTTTGAAAAAGCCTACGGTGCGCTTATGAGCATCGAGCAGGAAAACTGGCATCCCCTTATTGCCGTGCCTGCCGATGTACGCGAAAAATTGTATGCGGAGGTTCCTTCCTTCAGCTTTATGGAAGAAGCACTGGAGGAACCTATTCTCAAAAACGGTTATTTCCGTCCCGAACTTAACGACTTCCAGTCGGGCGGCTTCTACTGGGCGGTGAGAACTGCCCTGCAGAACGAGGGCTACTACGAAACACCGCAGAAGGCACAGCAGTATTACGAAACTCTCCGTGCCGAAATTGAGCTGGCAGTTGCGGAAGGCAGACTGCCTGCAAAGAAGCTTGGCGCTTCGGTTACAAGTCCTGTAAAGCCGCAGTATATCCTTCCTGTTATTGCCGAAGGTTTGGCGGGCTTTAAAACCGCAATACTCTTTGAACAGTGCGACCCTCTTGCCGAAATGGCGGTGGGCACTCCCGAAGAAATTGCCGAGGTGGAAAACTTTATCCGCCAGAAAGGCGGAACGGTGCTTGTGGCAAACACCACAACGGTGTATCTGCCGCCGCTTCAGCGCATTACCCACACCTTTATGCGCCTGATGAACCTGGTGTACAAAATCGGAATCCCCCTTATGTTCCTTATGTCCCTCTGCTGGCAGATAAAGCAGCTGCTCTGGGATATAAGATGCAAAAAGCTCTCCTGTGACGGTGTGCTCAACATTGTGCTGCTGGGTCTTGCAGGTATGGCGCTGCTGCGCTGCTTTATGATTGCCTATGTGGAGGTTTCCTCCTTCAACATCGGCACCTACGGGATGTACCTTTCCACAGTCTATCCACTGCTTATCCTTTACAGCTTTGCAGGTACACTGAAAAACTTTGAAAACTGGTAAGCTGTCAGAATTATGAAATAATATATTACATTATATATAAAATACGGATATACAGTTTTATGCTGTCACACTGAAAAATACCGCAATATGCCGCCTGTCTTTTTAAGCACAGGCGGTTTTTGTTTTTTACAGGCAGTAAACCCAATATCTTGTTGAAAAAAGGCGGTCCCGATACAACAAATAGAAATTAAAAAATTTTTAAAATTTTTCTGAAAAAAGTGTTGACAAAAGTGTATTCAGGGTATATAATAATCAAGCTGTCGCAGAGAGCGGTAGCAAAATCCACAAAAAACTCCGAAAAAGTTTTAAAAAAGTCACAAAAAAGTGTTGACAAACTTAAAGAGTTGTGGTAATATATAAAGGCTGTCGCGGAAGACGGCAAGGACCTTGAAAATTAAACAATATAAGAAAAGAACAGAAGCTTGTGAAGGAATAACTTTAGATATTCTTTTGAAGATAGTGAGTAAACACTT
>JAFSCM010000086.1 GCA_017436765.1 Oscillospiraceae bacterium | reverse complement strand
GACAGCAGACGGTCGTGTCCGCCGACGTGCGCAGGCGGGCCAGCACAATAAGGCGGATAGCAGGCCGCGTACATCTTGGCGTGGGTCCGCTGCATCGCAAACAGCAGGACTTTTGGTACTTTTGGTCACAAAAGTACATACAAAAACAGGGAGGGGATTATCCCCTCCCCTATTGGTTTTTACAAAACTTTTGACAAAAATTCCTTGAATCGTGGTGTCTGCGGATTGCCGAACATATCTTCAGGCTTGCCGCTTTCCATAACGTTGCCCTCTGCCATAAAGAGCACACGGTCGGACACTTCTCTTGCAAAGCGCATTTCGTGTGTAACGATAACGCTGGTCATACCTGTGTTTACAAGGCCTTTGATAACATCCAGAACTTCGCCAACCATTTCAGGGTCAAGTGCGGATGTAGGTTCGTCAAAGAGCATAACTTCAGGTTCCATTGCCAGGGCACGAACGATTGCAAGACGCTGTTTCTGGCCGCCTGACAGTTTGTTTGGCATTTCGTGGAGCTTGTCGATAAGGCCTACGCGGTTGAGCAGTTCCTTTGCCATTTCTTCTGCTTCTGCCTGTGTCTTTTTCTTTGTGAGAACAGGTGTAAGTGTGATGTTTTTGCATACATCAAGGTGCGGGAACACATTGAAGTTCTGGAACACCATACCCATCTTCTGACGGTGCAGGTCGATGTTCACACCCTTCTGTGTGATGTCAACGCCGTCAAAGATAATCTGACCTTTTTCAGGCACTTCAAGAAGGTTAAGGCAACGGAGGAATGTGGATTTACCGCCGCCGGAAGGGCCGATAACTGTAACAACCTCGCCTTTTTTAACTGTTTCGTTTACGCCCTGCAGAACATGCAGCTTGCCAAAGCTCTTGTGCAGGTCAACTGTTTTAATCATTTCGTTATTTGTCTGCATTTTTCATCTTCCTTTCAAAAGCTTCAACAAGTTTGGAGAGCGGATATGTCATACACAGATAGATAGCACCTGTGATGATAAGGGATTCAAGCATAAGGTATGTTGCACCCTTGATTTTAAGGTGTGCTGTCATAAGGTCGCCGATAAAGAATGTGGAAGCAAGGGATGTTTCCTTGAGCATCATAATAAATTCGTTACCCAGAGCAGGGAGAATGTTTTTAACCGCCTGCGGAAGAACAATTCTCGTCATGGTCTGACCGCTGGAAAGACCAAGGGAACGGGCAGCTTCTGTCTGGCCTATGTCAACAGACTGGATACCGCTGCGGAAAATTTCGGAAACGTATGCGGAGGAGTTGATACACAGGGCGATTGCAACCCAGGTAAACTCGTTGAAGTCAAAAATCGGCAGTATCTCCGGCAGTACAAAGTAGAATATGTACAGCTGCAGCAGAAGCGGCGTGCCGCGGATAACTTCGATATAAACTGTGATTAAAAAGCGGATGATTTTGCTTTTGCTCATCTTGAACATAGCAACCACTACACCCAGCAAAGCACCGAGTATAACAGCGATAAATGTAAGTTTGAGTGTTATTGCAACACCCTCGAGAATGTAGATGTGCCAATAGTTGGTCCAGAGTTTGGCTATATTAGCACCGATTACGCCGAAATCCATAATTTTTTCTCCTGTCTGTATAATTAATTAAATAAAATACCATTTGTTATAATATGTAAACCTTAACAATGTAACCTTGTCAGTATAACATATCATTTTGCTTTTTTAAAGCCTTTGCTTTAAATATATATTGACCTGCCTGAATTTTCAGAAAAATCAATATGTATTCAAATAAGACACTTTTGAGCCGACAACCGATAAGGCTGTCGGCTCTTGGTGAATATCTAAATCGATAGTTTAAATCTTTTTATTATGCTACATTGCCTTCGTCGTCAAAGGAAACGTCTGCTGCGGATTCGATACCTGCAAGTTCTTCTGCTTCAGCATACCATGTTTCGTAGAGGCCTGCTGCTTCTGCTTTTGCAAGAACTTCGTTAACTGCTGCTGTAAGGTCATCTGCACCTTTCTGGAGGAGGATGAGGTTGTCAACATATTTAGGGTCGATTTCGAATACAAAACCTGTGTGAGCGATGTCTGGGTTTGCAGCGATGATAGCGTCGCCGTTACCTGTTGCAACTGCCATTACCTGGAAGTCGCCTTTTTTAAGCTGGAGAACGCCTGTGTTGATATCTGTGTAGATAGCGATTTCTGCGCCTGCAGGAACGAGCTGTTCGTTAACGAGGGATTCCTGGAGGGAAGCGGACTGTGCGCCAACTTTTACGCCTGCATAGCCTTCAAGTGTTGCGTATTTTTCTGCTTCGGAAGCAAGAGCGATTGTAACCTGTTCTGTTTCGTTGTCACCAGCGTGGTAGTAGTCGGAAAGGTTGTAGTTTTCTGCACGTTCTTCTGTCCAGGAGAAGCCACTGATGGACATATCAACTTTGCCTGTGGAAACTGCAGCCTGGCAAGCGTCAAAGCTCATTGGCATAATTTCAAGTTCAAGACCCATTTCTTCAGCGATGTATTTGGAAAGGGAAACGTCAAAGCCAACAAACTGGTCCTGACCTGTTTTGGAAAGGTCAACGAATTCCATTGGTGCAAAGTCAGGTGAGATAGCAACCTTGAGAACGCCTGATTCCTGTGTGAGGGAAGGTGTGCCTTCTGCTTCTGGTGCTGGTGCAGGTTCGCTGCCGCCGCATGCAACCATTGAAAGTGAAAGTGCCAATGTAAGTGCTAAAGCCAATAATTTTTTCATAGTAGTAACTCCTTTTTACTTGAGATATTCGCCTTTTAAACTGTGATGTATATTTATTTAACTCTGGTTTAAGAGGTGTTGTTGTTTTTGATGTCTGTATTATATACCCGCTTCTCCGCATTGTCAAGTATTTTTTTGCAATTTTTCAGAAAAAATATACACCAATTTTACCTATTATTCAGATTTTGTACAATTTATATGCAATTTTATGCATATAATACTACATTTTGTGTATTTTTGCACTCCCCTGCCACAATTATTCATTTTTTATACATTTGTTGTTACTGTTTTTTAATAATTTATGAACGTATTTTATGAATATGCAGATAATATGCATTTATACACTGCATAAATAAATGTTATCACAGAAAGGACTTTTGTGGCACGATATGTACTTATGTTACAAAAAGCAAATTATATGCAGACTGCTGTCTGCCACCTGCAATGGCGAACAAAGTTCGCCTGCTTACGTACTTTTGACACCAAAAGTACCAAAAGTGGCGCTGATTGCGATGCAGCGCCCACACGCCAAGATGTACGCGGCTCGCTAACTGCCGCATCGTGCTGGCCCGCCTTCGCACCACGGCAGTCACGACCGCCCTGCTCAATCGCAGGCCGACCTTTGACGCGGCCGCAGATTGTTATTCGGGAGCTCCGCTCCCGAACCCTCGGAAGTATCTTTATAAAGTATTAAATTCGGACTGCTTACAGTGAGCAGATGATATAGCCTTGCACTTATCAGCAAGTCTGTTTTTGCCTTTGCAAAAATGAACAAATTTGTCTGAGGATGAGCTGCTTTGGTCATAAAAGCGGCTTATACCCCTTCACTACTCCTTTCCGATTAAGGTCGGATGCATTTCTGCAAAATAAAAATCCGGGGAAACCCCCGGATTTATATCTTCAGTTATTACAGCTGACCTTTTTCAATTTTTGTTACGCCGCCCATGTATGGTACGAGAACTTCAGGAACTGTTACGGAACCGTCTTCGTTCTGGTAGTTTTCAAGGATAGCAGCTGTTGTACGGCCTACTGCAAGACCGGAGCCGTTAAGTGTGTGGCAGAGCTGTGCTTTGTCGCCTGCTTCGTTTTTGAAACGAACCTGCATTCTTCTTGCCTGGTAGTCGATAAAGTTGGAGCAGGAAGAAATTTCTGCATATCTGCCGTAGCTTGGAAGCCATACTTCGATGTCGTATGTTTTGCTGGAGCTAAAGCCAAGGTCGCCTGCAGAAAGAGCTACAACGCGGTGTGGCAGACCGAGAAGCTGGAGTGCGTGTTCAGCGTCGTTTGTAAGTTTTTCAAGTTCGTCCCAGGACTGGTCAGGTCTTGTGAATTTAACAAGCTCAACCTTGTTGAACTGGTGCTGACGGATGAGACCGCGTGTGTCACGGCCTGCGGAACCTGCTTCTGCACGGAAGCAGGCAGAGTATGCGCAGTATTTGTATGGAAGTTCTTTACCTGGGAGAATTTCGTCTCTGTGGTAGTTTGTTACAGGAACTTCTGCTGTTGGGATAAGGTAGTAGTCAAGGCCTTCAAGTTTGAACATATCTTCCTTGAATTTTGGCAGCTGGCCTGTACCTTTCATGGAATCTTCGTTTGCCATGTAAGGTGGGAACATTTCTGTGTAGCCGTGCTGTGTGCTGTGGAGGTCAAGGTAGAAGTTGTAGATAGCGCGTTCAAGACGAGCGCCGAGACCTTTGTAGAAGTGGAAACGGGCACCTGTTACTTTAGCTGCTCTTTCAGGGTCAAGGATGTCAAGGTCCTTGCCGATATCCCAGTGAGCTTTTGGTTCAAATGTAAACTGTTTTGGTTCGCCCCAGCGTCTGATTTCAACGTTGTCAGCATCGCTGCTGCCGTCCGGTACTGTTGCGTCAGGTGTGTTTGGAACCATAAGGAGAAGTTCTTTCTGCAGTGCTTCAAGGCGGCTAACTTCTGCTGCGCCTTCTTTGATCTGTGCGGAAAGTTCCTTCATTTCTGCCATAAGAGCAGAAGCGTCCTTGCCTTCTTTTTTGTACTGAGGAATAAGTTTGGAGTCCTCGTTCTGTTTTGCTTTCAAGCCGTCAATTTTGCTTGCAAGTGTTCTTCTTGCTTCGTCAGTTGCAAGAATTTCGTCAATTTTTTCAGAATAGTCTGTACCGCGGCGTTTAAGTGCTGCTTTAACTTCTTCTGTGTTTTCTCTGATTCTCTTAATGTCTAACATAATAATACTCCTATTACCAAGGGGGAACAGTAACCGCTGTTCTTCCCCGTTATTTACTTTATGATTGGTTTGTGCCGCCCTGTCGTAATGAAAGGTCTCCCTGTACGGAAAATTAATCTTACAGCACAACGGGATTTTTCACTTTTTGCGGGAACGGCGGATGGGGACTGTGAATGACAGATGTTTTTATAAAAGCAGGTGTCATACCACACAATGACAATTTATTTTTCCAGAAGTTTTGAAATTTCCTTCAGCTGCTCGTCGCTGTTAAAGGTGATGGTAAGGCTGCCCTTGCCGTCCTTGTAGCTTACCTTTACAGGTGTACCGTGCATCTGGCTGAGAGCAATTTCAATTTCTTTTACGATACTTGGCACATTATCCCCTTTCGGGGAGCTTTTAGGCTCCTTCTGCATCTTTTTGGCAAGAAGTTCCGCCTGACGCACCGAAAGATTCTTTTCGGCAATTGTCTGTGCAAGTTCCAGCTGTTTTGCCTCGCCGTGCAGCGACAGCACAACCTTTGCGTGACCAAGGGAAAGTTCCCCTGTTTTTACAAGCTCCAGCACATCCTTTGGAAGGTTTAAAATTCTCAGGCTGTTTGCCACGGAAGAACGGGGTATGCTCAGCTTTTTGCTGATTTCGTCCTGGGTGAGATTAAAGCTTTCCATAAGGCTTTTGTAGCCCACCGCAACTTCAACAGGGTCCAGGTCCTCTCTCTGCAGGTTTTCAATAAGGGCGATTTCCTTTGCCTGCTGGGGACTTACATCCATTACTATTGCGGGAATTTCCGAAAGGCCTGCCATTCTTGCCGCACGGAAACGGCGTTCCCCTGCGATGATTGTGTATCTGCCGATACCTGCAGGCAGCAGCACAATAGGCTGCAGCACCCCGTGTTCAAGAATTGACTGGCTGAGGCTTTCCAGTGCTTCGGGCTCAAAGGTTTTTCTTGGCTGGTGCGGGTCTGTATCTATATCAGAAAGTCTCACATGAGACACCGCTGCTTCGCTTATCTGCTGTTCTGTTGTAAGAAACAACGAGTCCAGCCCTCGTCCAAGTCCTGTTTTCTTTGCCATCACTTCAACTCCTTACTATATATTCTCCTTTTTGGGGTTGTTCAGGGGGCTTGCCCCCTTATAACAATCAGGAGGTGGAAGGAGGACAGCGTCCTCCTTGTATACAATAATATACTGTCGCTATATCTGCACGAACAAGGCGGCGCGGTGCAGACGGATTTGTCTGCGGAAGCGCCACACAGCAGCGACAATGCTGTACATTGTCCGGCTGGGTCCGCTGCATGCCAACAGCGGCGCTTTTGGACACTTTTGGCGCCAAAAGTGTCGCCCAAAGGGCATAGGATTTAAAGGGCACTACCCTTTAACAATTTATTTTCTTCTGCTGTTAAACCACTGGTACAGCAGTGTTGTTGCTGCGAAAAGCGCGCCCAGAGGCACCACAACCATCATAGGTTTAAGCATTGCTATTACAAAATCAGGCATATTTTTTCTCCTGCTTGTCTTGAATATTTTTATTGTTTATATACTTATTTATATATACCGTTCAGTATATTACTTTTTCTTGCTTTTGTCGATACGGCTGAACAGGTCGTCGCTGATTTCGGCAAACTCCTCATCAGGAATACTGTTTCCCTCCCTGTTCACCAGTTCTTCATTGGTGATGATATATTTGTTGTTCTTTTCTTCCCAGCTTGCGCGGCGGTCGTTTCTTGCCTTTTCCTGCTTGTCGCGGATAACCTCGTCAAACAGGTCTTCCGGCATAGGCTGAAAATCCTCATTTTTTATAGGCGGCGGCAGTTCGTTGCCGTCCTCGTCCTGAAAAAAGTATTCTATGCCCAGTTTTTCTCTCTTTTTCTGTTCGCTTTTGATGTAGTACATTGCGCCAAAGTAGTTTATCAGTGTCATGGAGATTACCATAATCACAAACACCACCGCCACAACGCCCAGAAACATAAGCATAAGTGTATAAAAGTTGTGTTCCATATTAAAATCCTTTTTCTGCCTTAACAGACAGTAGTTTATACTTCGTATGTTACTTTTGTGACCAAAAGTAACCAAAAGTCCCGCTGATTACGATGCAGCGGACCCACGTGGGAATAGGAACCATATTGCCGCCTTTGCCGTATAGCGCTACCGCAGACAAATCCGTCTGCAACGCGCCCGTACCAGAGCAAGTTCCGCGGCGATACATATTGTTTATTAGAAGGGGCTCTGCCCCTTCATTACACATCCCCGATTGATATTCAGCTGCTATCTGTTATCTGCGATAACTTCGTCCGCAAGGGCGGCATAGCTCTGTGCGCCGCGGCTGGCAGGGTCATAGGCTGTTATAGGGCAGCCGAAGCTTGGTGCTTCGGAAAGGCGTACATTTCTTGGAATTGTGGTCTTGTACACCTTGTCCGGGAAGTATTTTTTTACTTCCTGCATAACCTGCAGTGTAAGATTTAAGCGAGGGTCAAACATTGTAAGCAGAACGCCCTCGATGTCTATATATTTGTTGTAGTGCTGTTTTACAAGACGGATGGTGTTCATCAGCTCGGACAAACCCTCCAAAGCGTAAAACTCGCACTGAATCGGCACGATAACCGTATCTGCGGCGGAAAGCGCATTGATTGTCAGCAGGTCAAGGGCAGGCGGACAGTCGATAAATATAAAGTCGTAGTCGTCGCTTACTCTGTTGAGAGCACTGCGCAGCTTTGCGTGGCGGTTGTCCATATTGACAAGCTCGATGCCTGCGCCTGAAAGTCTGATGGAGGAAGGCAGGATATCCACCTTGTATTCGGTTTCTACAACAGCCTTTTTAACATCCAGACCGTCCATAAGCACATCGTAAACACTGTATTCCAGATTTCTTTTGGAAATGCCGAAGCCGCTTGTTGTATTGCCCTGAGGGTCAAGGTCAACAAGCATAACTTTTTTGTTCTTCTGGGCGATGGAGGCCGCAAGGTTAACCGCTGTTGTGGTTTTGCCCACGCCGCCTTTCTGGTTTGCAACTGCTATAATTTTTGCCATTTTTACCTCTTAAAATACAGAATTTCTAATCGGACATAATGCACTATCATAAATGATATTGTATCACAATTTAAAAGCCAATACAACGGAAAATTGAATTTGTAATATAAAAAGGATAATTTAGTGCAACAAATCTCAACTTTTTGCCATTTTTTGCAGGGTGAAATAAATATTTTCGTATTTTGCGGAGATTTTGCCTGTAATTTTCTTTGCTGAATGTTCCACGTGGAACAAAATCACGCCCATTAAATTACCTATTTATTTAGTATTCATGGCGTGATTTTTTCGTAGGGGGATTTTCCCCCTCTCGACACAAAATTTTCACGCAAGGTCGTGAAAATTTTGCTGTCACCCCCTTAGAGGTCCGCGAAATATGCCATTCGGCATTTCGCTGAACATAATTCATTTTAATACACAAAAAAGCCGAAAAGGTTTTATCCTCTTCGGCTTCTTTGCGGTTATATAAAAGGTTGTTAGCAAATTTATACGGCATCAGCCGCGGGCGGTCTGTGCCTTGTCGCATATCTGCGTGGCGGTGCGGGTTTTGTCCTTTTCCCTTTTAAGGGGAATGACAATTTTATACTCCACCGCATCTTCGGTGGTGTTCTGGACATACTGCGGTGCAAAGCCTGCGGTTTTCATCAGCTTTACCGCCTTTGTGATTGTGTTTGTAAAAAGCCGCACATCCCTTATGCATATTACAGGCTTTTTTCTTTTTTCTTTCGGTGACAGCAGCTTTTCTATATATTTTTCGGTTTCCTTTACATTAAGGCTGTGGCTTGTTATGTATTCCAGCGCCGCAGGCTGTTTTTCCTGCGGGAGACGGCACAGTGCCCTTGCGTGACGCTCTGTAAGCTGCGCCCTTACAATCTTCTGCTGCAGAGCGCCGTCTATGGCAAGTATCCGCAGCTTGTTGGCTACTGCAGGCTGTGAAAGGGACAGCTTCTGCCCTGCTTCGCTCTGGGTAAGTCCCAGCTGGTCGATAAGCAGCTTTATTGCCGATGCCTGCTCGAAAAAGTTCAAATCTTCCCTGTGGATATTTTCCACTGCACACAGCACTGCTATCTGTTCATTTGTTTTTTCCATTACCACCACAGGCACCTTTTCAAGGCCCAGCATCTTTGCGGCAAAAAGCCTGCGGTGACCTGATATAAGCTGATAGCCGTCGGCCGTCCGGGTGGCAGTAAGGGGCTGGAGAATGCCGTTCTCCTTTATGGAAGCCATCAGGCTTTCCATATCCGCCTTTTTGTATATAACCCTTGTCTGATAGGGACAGGGCGAAATGCTGTCGGGAGAAATATACAAAAGCTGTGGCTTTGTTTCCATTTTATCTCTCCTTTTACATCATTTTCTGCTGTGATTACACAATAACATACCTTTACTGCTTTTTCCAGCTTTATATATCGCAGTAAACGACAGTAAAAAACAGATTTTTGTAAAAATACACAGAGAAAAAGCAGATTACACTCAAAGGCTGTCGGAAAACAAAATAAAAAGCAGAAAAGTTTTTGGCAGAAAATAAAATGTCATTCTGAAGCATTGGTGCCGAAGAATCTCACAGATTCAACAATCCCTCCGACACCTTCGGTGTCACCTCCCTTTGCACAAGGGAGGCTTGAGATTTTCAGCTTTGTTCAGAATGACAGATATATTATTTTATATTTTATTTAAAGTCGCAGCATAAAGCAGGCTGCACTTATAAAATTTTAAAGCGGTGATTTATTAATCTTGCCGCCGTTTCTCGGATAAACCTTTGTGGTTTCCTTTTCTTTTTTACAGATTATTATTGTGCGTTTGGACTCATCAGGCAGGGCATATTCCTCCATAGTTTCAAACTTTGCACCAAGTTTGTTTATTGCATTGAGTGCAGGTGTAAGTTCCTTTTCCCCGTCGCCCTTCATTGCGATAAAATGGCCGCCCACCTTTACCAGCGGGATGCAGTATTCAGACAAAACACGCATATCCGCAACGGCACGGGCGGTTGCAACATCAAAACCTTCGCGCCATTTTTTGCGCGAGGCTTCCTCTGCCCTTTCCTTTACAACATCCGCCTTTATGCCGATTGTGTCAAGGGCATACTGCAGGAAGGTACAGCGCTTGCCTGTTGGTTCGATCATTGTCAGCTCTATTTCAGGCTTGAAAATCTTTGTGACAATACCCGGGAAGCCTGCCCCTGTGCCCACATCCACAACCTTGCCTTTAACCAGCGGGTTTTTGGCAAAAAGGAGACTGTCCAGAAAATGCTTGTTCTCGATGCCTTCAGGGTCTGTGATTGCGGTGAGATTTACCTTTTCGTTGTACTCCACCAGAATTTCAGCGTATTTATCCAGCTGCTCAAACTGCTTTTCGCTGATTTCGATATCATACTGTTTTAATGTATTTAAAAATCTTTCTTTGTTAATCATAATATATCCTCACCTCTGTCAAATGTTCTACGTGGAACATTTATGATACTTTTGGGGTGGTGTAATGGAGGGGGGATTATCCCCCTCCTCATATCAATAATGTATTGTCGCCCGATTTGCACAAATCCGATGGCGCGGTGCATACGGACCTGTATGCGTAAGCGCCACACTATAGCGACATGTTTTGTTCTTTATTCGGCTGGGTCCGCTGCATGCCAACAGCGGCAGTTTTGGTGACTTTTGCTGTCAAAAGTCACATCCGAAGGATAAAGGCACAACCTTGCAAAGGTTAAACATTATATTCCTCTTGCTTTCAGTTCCAAAAGCAGCGCAGAAATATCACTTGGGCTTACACCCGGGATTCTGCTTGCCTGGCCTACATTTACAGGGCGCACCTTGTTCAGCTTTTCCCTTGCTTCAAGGCGCAGACCTTTAAACTGGGCAAAATCAACATCTTCAGGGATTGCAGTGTTTTCCAGTTTCTTTATCTGATTAATCTGCTGTTCCTGACGCTTGATGTAGCCTGCGTACTTGATTTCTATCTCAACCTTTTCCTTTACGAAATTGTTGATGTTTTCCCCTTCGCCCACAATTTCAACAAGTTCGTTATAGCTTATCTGCGGGCGTTTGAGAAATTCGTTTGCTCTTACACCTGTTGTGATTTCGTCAAGGCCCTTGCTTAAAAGCAGTTCCTTTACCTGACTTGGTTTAAGGGTAATTGCAGAAAGGCGTTCGATTTCTTTTTCCTTTGCGGAGAGCATTTCGTTATACAGCGCCCAGCGTTCATCCGTTACAAGACCGATTTCCCTGCCTGTCGGTGTAAGGCGTTCGTCGGCGTTGTCCTGACGGAGATAGAGACGGTACTCGCTGCGGCTGGTCATCATACGGTATGGATCCATAACACCCTTTGTGATAAGGTCGTCAATCAGTGTGCCGATGTAGGAGGACTGACGGCTGAGGGTAAACTCGCTTAAGCCGAGAATCTTTCTTGCGGCGTTTACACCTGCCACAAGGCCCTGTGCTGCTGCTTCTTCGTAGCCGCTTGTGCCGTTGAACTGGCCTGCGCCGTAAAGGCTGCCGAATTTCTTGAACTCAAGGGTTGCTTTCAGGTCCAGCGGGTCACAGCAGTCGTATTCGATTGCGTAGGCAGGACGGGTGATTTCCAGATTTTCAAGACCCTTGATTGTCTTGTAGAAAGCCACCTGAACATCTTCAGGCAGAGAGGAACTCATACCCTGAATATACATCTCGTCTGTGTCCAGACCGCAAGGCTCGATAAACAGCTGATGGCGTTCCTTGTCGGCAAAACGCATAACCTTATCTTCGATGGAAGGACAATATCTTGGGCCTATACCCTCAATCTTACCACCATATAATGGGCTGCGGTGGATATTATCCCTGATAACCTTATGTGTTTCAAGGTTTGTGTAGCTGATGTGGCAGGGCAGGATATTCTCCGGCTGTTTTTCTGTCATAAAGCTGAAAGGTGCGGTTTCTTCATCACCCGGCTGAACTTCAAGAACGGAAAAGTCGATACTGCGCTTGTTTACTCGTGCAGGTGTACCTGTCTTGAAGCGGACAAGCTTCATTCCGTTTTCCTTAAGGCTGTCAGACAGCTTGCAGGCGGAGTGGTGGCCGTCAGGACCGCTTAAGTAGCTTGCATCGCCCACAAAGATTTTGCCTGTCAGGTATGTACCTGTGGCGATGATAACTGCCTTTGCGCCATACTGTGTACCAAGCTGTGTTTCAACGCCTGTAACATTTTTGTTTTCGTCAAAAAGCACCTTGCATATTTCAGCCTGTTTGAGGTCAAGGTTTTCCTGACGCTCCACCAGCTTTTTCATATATACTGTGTATTTCTGTCTGTCGCTCTGACAGCGCAGGGAGTGTACCGCAGGGCCTTTGCCGCGGTTTAGCATTCTTGTCTGGATGCTTGTAGCGTCAGCGGCAATACCCATACAGCCGCCCAGTGCGTCAATTTCGCGCACAAGGTGGCCTTTTGCCGTGCCGCCTATGGCAGGGTTGCAGGGCATATTGCCCACCCCGTCAAGTGTAAGGGTGAAAAGGGCGGTCTTAACACCCAGACGGGCAGACGCCATGGCAGCTTCTATACCTGCGTGGCCTGCGCCTACAACTACAACATCATAATTTCCTAAAATCATAATTTTTCTCCTTATTGTTGTCTGTGTCTTAGCAATCCCTTTCACCGATTGTTAAACATTGTTTGTATTTATATAATATTACTCAATATAAAAACAGTCCTCATGCCATTTTGCAGGATTTGTGTCTATATAGTTCCATATTTTAAGATAATCAGCGTCATCACGGATTATATGGTCGTGGAATGAACGCTGGAACAAATCTTTGCCTGCCTGCTTGTTGCAGAAACGTTTAAGTGTCGACACAAATGCAGGAATAACCGCATTTGTAGGGGACGGCGTCCCCGACGTCCCGCCTG
>JAFSCM010000085.1 GCA_017436765.1 Oscillospiraceae bacterium | reverse complement strand
TATAATTCAGCAGATACATCATTCAATGCCTTGAACGCTTCTCTCGGCTTTGGCATTTTCTCCATAAACAGATAGTTGTTCTGCATTACAACACCTGTATACCCTGTAAAGCTCATAGCCTTGTCAGTGAATATTTTCTTCAGATATTTATCTGCATTACCACTATTTTCCCCCATAGTGGCTATACAATACACACTTTTATTGCCTTTGAGCTCTGACTTTATCAGCAAATCTTCTACAACTTTCGGAAAACGCCAGGCATAAATAGGGGCTACAATAATATATGGCTTTTCACTTTCACATATCAATTTTTCGCCATTTTTAAGCACTTTATTCATAGAAACGGTTATGTCCCCAAGTTTATCTGCAAGATAATCCGCAACAAATTTACTGTTTCCTGTACCTGTAAAATATAAAATCATTGTCTTCTCTCCTCCTGTTTTTATTCTGTCTGACTACCATACAAAAGGTATAAGTCTGTATTTTACTTTGTCTTTATATTCTTTATATCCCTGCAATTCTTCACTGAGCAGCAGTTCTTCATCTCTGATACGCGCTGCGATAACTACAGGATAAACAAGCATCAACACAAAAGATATCCACGAACCAAGCACCAGCGGTATTGATAAAAACAGCAGCACTGTTGCCATATACATTGGATGTCGGACAATTGAATATAAGCCTGTGTCGATAACTTTCTGGTTTTCCTGTACCTCTATTGTTCTTGAGAGATATGCATTTTCCCTCATTACTTCTGCATACAGACCGTATGATGCAATAAGAATGACTGACGCAGATATAACAACTATTCCGGGTACAAAGGTCAGTTTTAATCTGTAATCTATTCCCGCCATTATAAATGACAGCACAAATACCAAGCCAGCCAATGCAACTACTTTGCTCTGGGCTGAACGCTTTTCCTTATGATTAAGTCTCTTTTCAAGCAGTTCCGGTGCTTTTACAAGCAGAACAATACCAAGGAAAAACATAGGTATAAACAGCAGCGCAATAAAAAGCCACCCATTAGGATATTTAAGCGTGCCTGCAGGAACAAATAAAAGCAGCGATAACATAATCAGTCCCGCTGTGTATTTAGCCAATGCATCTGCAGCAAGTTTCGTTCTGCTCATACTTTCCCTGCCTTTCTGATTTATTTATTAATATTATAACATACAGATAAAACCGCTGTAAATTGAATTACAGCGGTTTAAAAATTATATATTATTCAACTTCGATAAGTTCATATTCTCTGCTGCCGTAGCCCAGTTTGCCTGCTGCTTCAACAGTAAGAACACCGTTGCGGCTTTCGATTCTTTCAATAAGATGGTCTCTGCCCGGGTCATCAGAAGCATAAACAAGGTCAAGACAAGCCTGGTCGATAGCAATAGGGTCTGTGGAAGCAAGGATACCGATATCTGCCATACATGGATCTTCTGCTTTTGCACAGCAGTCACAGTCAACAGACATATTCATCATAACATTGATATATGCTGTGTTGCCTTCAAAATAATCCACTACGCTGCCTGCTGCATCAGCCATAGATTCAAGGAACAGGTCGTGTTCTGCTGTCCAGATTTTTTCAGGTTCACCTGCACCGTGAATGTATGCTTTACCAAAGGAAGATGCAACACCGATTGAAAGCTGCTTGAGTGCACCGCCAAAGCCGCCCATTGGGTGCCCTTTAAAGTGTGAAAGCACCAGCATGGAATCATATTTAAGCAGGTTTTTGCCTACATAGTTTTCCTTGATAATTTTGCCGTTTGGAACAGGAAGAACCACATCAGGACCTTCTGCATCCATAAGATCAAATTCAAAATATTTGCTCCAGCCGTGTTCTTCAATAAGTTTTACATGTTTTTCTGTTGTATTGCGTTCACCGTCATATGCTGTGTTACATTCTACAACTGTACCTTTAACTTCATCAATAACAGGTTTCCAGAATTCAGGTTTAAGGAAGTTCTGATTGCCTTTTTCACCTGAATGAAGCTTGATAGCTACTTTACCCGGAAGTTCCTTTCCAAGCATATTGTACAGCTCAAGCACTTTTTCAGGTGTGATTGTTCTGGAAAAGTATACTTTTGCGCCCATTTTTATGTCCTCCGTTTAATATGTATGCTTAATTATTAAATATATTCTACTAAATGATTAACAATATATCAAGCGATTATTTGCTTTTAATCTTTTTGTTTATGAATTTGACAAAATCCTCATCAGTTCCTTCTGTAAAAGCACCTTTTTCCACCCTGAGAACAGCATTTTCATTTTTGAAAAGCAGATAATATCTGTCATCTTCATCAAATTTATTGTATTCGTGATATTTGAAAGTTGTTACTGTATTGCCGTCTGTAACCTTGATATCCTTGTCAAAAGTTATGGTACGGTACCATTTTCCGTCAGGCTGGTTTTCAATAATTTCTTTATACTGTTTTATACCTTTGCGCTTCAACTGAAACATAAGTTTATATATAAATGCACACACAAGCACAAGACCAATAACCGCCAGCGGCAAAGCATCAGTAACATAACATACAACAGAATATATAATTGTTACACCCATTGCAAAAATCTGCAGCATTTTCCAGTTTTTAAGTTTTTTCTTTGCTTTTTTACCTATAGGGTGAGTGAGTAAATAAAGATATTTTTCCAATGTTATTTCTGATTTGTTTTCAAATTTCATTACTGTTCTCCTGTTTTTTATTCTGTTTCTTTAATGACTTAATCCATTTGCTGTAAAACTTGTCCTGTTCGTATGTATCAGTATATTTTTCCACTTCAGCAAAATCAAATATGCTTACTTCATTTTCTGATGAAAGATTTTCACCAAGTTCTGCAAGATATATTCTGTCGCTTTTCTTCTGTTCTTCCGTCTGCACTGCGTTTTTCAGCGCACCGCAGCAACTGAGTGCATATCCGTCTGCCAGAATCTGATCTCTAAGTTTCTGAAAGGCTTTAAAGTAACAGAGGTCTCCTGTGTTATATCTGTTTTCCTTAATAAATGTAGTAAGAAAAACATATGGGCCTCTTTCTGCTTCATCTGCGAATATATCAATTTTATATTCTGTTTTAGACCGTCTGTAGACTGCAGTAATTATATATTTTTTCATATATTCCTCTGATATTATATCATATTTTCAGCTGTTTGTCTTTATACAGCCATATCAATTCCATAATATGCCCGATATTTCCGTATCCGGCATACTTACTGCTGTCAAAAAAGTTTTTATCAAGTTCTGACCAGTAAAGCGGATGCTTTTCTTCTTTGAGCACAACATCATTTTTCAGCCTGCCAACATAAACCTCGACATAACAGTCGTCCAGCGGATAGGTGAAATCCACAAGATGCATAAGGTTTATATCCTCTTCTGAAATCCCGCTTTCCTCTTTCATCTCTCTGTATGCAGCGGCATAGCCGTCCTCACCTTTTTCTATTTTGCCGCCGACAAAGTTTGATAACCCCTTATATGGTTCTTTTGTTCTGCGGCACATCAGCATCCTGTCAAATTCTTTATTAAAGACAACTATCACATTATAACCCTGCATTTTGTTCTCCTGATTTAAATATAAATATTCCATCTTCATATATGTATTCCGAATCTGTGTATTCCTCAATAATATTCTTCCAGAACATATATGCACTGTAACTGCCATATGACGGAGAAACTTCCCAATTGCCTTTATAGATATCAAATATCTGAAAAGCAACGCTTTTTCCCAGTTTCTTCCTGCGGTATTGGGGTATTATCATAAATTCTGCTATGCTGTGCCCATGTTGCATTTTCTGCATATATGTATTTATCATTACAAATCCACACAGCTTATTTTCTTCTGATTTTATAAAATATGCTTCACGGTCTTTATCTGTAAAATAACTGTCAAACCATTCATATTCAAAAAGTGCCTCATTGTTCATTTCGTTAAGGTCGGTTTGACTTTCTTCAAACAATGAATATTGCAGAAGTCTGTACAAAATTTCCTTATCAGGCAAGCTCACCTTTTGCAAACTACAATTCATAGTTAATCCTCTGCTTTAAAAAGCATTCTTTTTCCGTTTATATAAACAACTACTGTGTTCTCTGTACCATACTGATATTTATAGCCTGTGCCAAAGTTGGACTGGTTGTCTTTTTCGGGCAGTTTCCAGCTTTCCACAGCCGATGTAATCTCACCATCCATAAGTCCGCAAGACGGTATATTGGATGTTTCTGTATTGGTATCATAATACAGAACTCCATTCACCATAACAGCAGGTCTCTTATCCCACAGCCTTTCATTTTCCTGACTGAGTATAACGGTTACGACACGCGCTGTATTGCCTTTAATGGAATTTCCGAGATATGTCCCTTCGATTATATCACCTTCATATAAATTCGGTGCAGTTTCAGGGATTAAATCAAGTTCAAAATAGAATTTACCTGGCAGCCTGGGAGAAAGAAAACCCGCATCATCCTCTATGGTTTCTGCAAAAACAACATCTTTATCAATTGCAAGTATTTTTGCCTTGAAACCCATTTCACTGCCGGAACGACCATATCCGAATATCAGATATACTGCGGCAATTAGCATTAATGTAAAAAGTGCAATCTTCTTTTTCATACAATCCCCTCCTTATATCCCGTAAATATATTATAACAAAAACACCCGCTGTCCGTACAGAGTATTACGAACAAACGGGTGTAAATTTTATTGCTGCGGAACAAGCTTTGAAATATCAGCAAGTTCAGGAAAGAAAAGGCCTTCTGCTATGGTAACAAACATTCCTTCCTGCTGAATACGGTATGTTTCCCCTTCGTAGAAAAGAACAGTTTCATTTGCCGCAACTTCTGTAACATTACCTTTTTTATCGGTATATTTAACCGTTACTATAGGTTCCCCTACTTCACCTTCAATATCTTTAAAAAGGCTTTTGTTAAGATATGAAACTATATTTCTTGAATATTCTATGTATTCATCATCGGTTACAATAACACTTTCTTCTGTAAGACGCGGAGAAGAAACTTCCACCTGTACAATGCTGCTTTTAAAAGGTACACCCATAATAGGCATACCAAACATTGTTATATAAATTGCTGCAGAAACCGCAACCATAAAAGCTCCCATAGCCAGAACCCTTACAAGAATCTGCATATTGGACATATGTTTGATGCGTTCCAGTGGTTTGTCATATTTTTCTCTCAATTCCTTTGTGGACATTTTTACAAATTTATTATCTGCCATTTTATATAAATACCCCTTCTTGTGAAATATAAAATTCACAAATTTTAACATATTAAATATTATACTACAATATCGCAGTTGTGGCAAATAAAATATATGTGAAATTATATTAACTTTTATGGAAATAAAAAATGCACCCTGAAAACAATGTATCAGGGTGCATAACAGAGTATATTTATTTGAAAATAATTACTGACTGTTACTGTGCCATACCGTACCAGCCTATACCTTCGTCTACCCAGCCCACGCTGATAAGGAAGGCTTTTTCATCCTTGCTGCCTGTGTAGTGGTGACTGCCGCAGTCTGCGTTAGGGTTCCACAGACGGTAAAGAGGGATATTATCGCTGGAAGCAGAGTTCCATGCAACACCTTCGTACTGCCAGCCTGCTTCTACAAGGAAGTCAACCTCTGCCTGATTTACTGTGTAGTGATGGTCGCCTGAATATGGGTTGTACATACGGTGTACAGGGCTGCCGCCGGATTTTGGTGCATTCCAGGAAACACCTTCGTACTGCCAGCCTGCAACCTCAAGAATTTCACATTCTACTATACTTCCGGTATAGAAATGTTCACCGCTGTATGGATTGTACAGACGGTACATAGGTGTATTTGGTGAGGATGGATTTGCCACAGGTTTGTTAGGAACCGGTGTTGGCTGAGGAATTGGTGTTGGTGTCGGAGCAGCATTTTCATCATAAATTTCAAATTCTGCAGTCTTCCAGCCTTTGTAATTACCTATACCAACAACATCAATTACAGCTGTTCCGATATCTTTATTGTTATGATAGATAACATCATAGTCTTTGTATCTTTCAAGGGTATTGCCGTTAAGCTTTACTGTAACTTCAGGCTCAATTTTGCTGCCTGTAACAGGATGATTTTTTTCAAATCCAAGTTCTGCGGAACTGAAATCTGTTTTTGCTTTTTCTGCTGCCGGAAGTGCTGTCTGTTCTGACACAGATGCTGCAGCAGCAAGATTATAAACCTTCAAAGCCCCCATAAATGACTGTGATTTACCGTATTCTCTAAGCTGGACATCTATAATATCAATAGAGTCTCTGCCGTCCCAGTCACTGAGGTCAAGACATACTTTATATGATTCACCTGCATTTACAATACCTGTTGCATCAAATATGTCATCTCCGCTGTAAAGTCTTACCTGAACTTCCAGATCATCATTTGCATAATCGGAAGAATAAGCTTCAAAACCTAAATCAAAAGTAAGGTACGGTCTGTCTGCAACATCAAGAGGAGTTGCGAAATGCTTTTCTATTGACTGATAGTCCTTATAAAATGCAAAGCTGTTTAATACTGCAACACCTTTTTCAAAATATGCATGATATCCCTGATTCTGTATTCCGAAGATATTGTATCCTGCTTCCCATTCATCTACCATAGAATCAGCAATTGTTTTGGAATCGGATACAGATGACACTGAATACAATGATGTTTCTTTTCTTTCACCCATTGCTTTCAGTTTGTCTTCATCCCAGTATTTTACAGCATCTGCCCAATCATCTATATTAAGGGCATCTTTTGCAAATTCTGTATATTCAAGGGAATCAGAAGTATTTATATATTTATAAATATTGTATGCATATTTCTGCTGATCTGGCTGTCCTGCGTTATCCTGTGTCCAGATACCGAATTTAAAGTACTGGCTGCCTTCGTGTTCATCTTTATGACCGCGGAGAATAAAAGCATCAATATCCTCATTCATTTCAGCAATATAATATGCCAGAGCAATATTTGCAGCCTGTTTAGCTTCGTTCTGACCTGTAATATTTGAGTTGGATGTGTAACCCTGTTCACCAAGGATAATGCTTCTTACCTTGCCGTCAGAATTGAGCAGTTCTGCACGGTTGAAATAATCAGTAAGGCAGTGCAGGTTTTTCATTGTTATATATTTTGAATCAAAAGATTCTTTTACCTGTCCTGTTTCCTGTTTAATACCATTTTCATCAGGAATTCTTTCAATGCCGTCATTGAGAATATCCGCGTCACTCATCGGGAAGGAATATGGGTGGAAAGAAAGGCCCCAGTCCATATCGCCCTGTGCTCTTGCATATTCAGCAAATCTGTCAACAAATTTTTTACCGCCGTAATCTGTGTCTGTATCTTTTGTGCCCCAGCGGTGTTCAAGACAGATATATACATCTGCGTTGCTGTATGCACTCTTGACAGCCTGATACATTACACGGAAGGACTGCAGATATTCTCTTACAAAAGCATCTGCCTTATCTTTGCCGGTAAATGCTTCACCCATATAGTAATATCCGATAATGTCGTTTACTTCGTTACCTACAATCCAGCTGTCAACCTTGCCGTAAGCTTCATTTGTACCGTTGTAACGCTCTGCAAGGAAATGTGTTGCAGCTGCAACAGCTTCCAGACCCTGCTGTGTGGAAGTATTGATTGCATAGTTCATTGCAGATGCATTATAACCTGCACCAGGGTGAAGCAGATATTCATAACCGCTCTGATATCTGTTAAGAAATGCTACTGTAACCTTGATTCCCGCTTTTGTCATATTGCTTATGCGGATATCATAATCCTTTATTACATCTTTGAAGTAATATGTTTTACCATTGTATACATAGGAATTTGCTGTTGGTTCATTACTGATAAATTCAGAAAATGTTACATTCATATAACCGTGGTCAATTCCAAGTTCTTCAATGTCTGAAACCATAGAATATGTCATATGTATACCTTTTTTGCTGTCTACTTCAGTAAGCGGAACATCACTTGAAGCCAGAACTTCAGGGTTGGTAATAAAATTACCGCCTGTAACCGGTGTATATACACCGTATGCTTTTACTGCAACCACAAATTTGCTGTAAAGCAAGGACTGTGGTGTATTGTTGTTGAGGTCAACAGTAAAGGTATGTTCACCTGCGCCTGAATACGGAACAGAAGCCACAGGAGCCTGTCCATCCAGTGCATCCACATATGTAGGAAGTGCAAACAGGTAGAATACAGCATCATCTGTCGGAATAGCTGCCTCTGCCTGTACTTTTACTGTAACTTTGCTGTTATCATCTGTTATTTTGCAGGATGAAACCGCTGCAGTACCTTCTGCAAAAGCTGTCATCGCAGCAAAAACAACTATGAATACAAAGATAAAAGCTGTTTTAATAATTCTTTTCATCGTTATTTTGCTTGCAAATTATTCGTAAGCCTCTCCTTTTAAAATTTTAATATTATTCTATTCCAACTGTTCTGAAATGTCAATGCACACAAAATTATCACACATATATAATCAGTCCATAAACTGTTCTATGACACTGTAAAAGAAAAAATCAGTTGTACAAAAAGATACTGCACAACTGATTTTTATCAACTTATATTTTTTCGGTTTTTTCTGTGTTTTCAGCAAACTGCAGACGATATTTATTTGTTGCCCACAGACTCTTAAGCTGCTTTTTGTGGTGGCACAGTTTCTCTGTACAGTTCGCACAGGAAAGGCAGGCATTTGTAACCTCGGAAAAGCGTTCAGGATGAAGCTTATATGTAATCTCCCATCTTATAAGCAAAGCTATTGCACAGAGTAAAATGCTCCAGTAAAAAGGACTTTCTGTAAATATCAAAGGAGTAAACATCATCGCATAGTCCCAGTTATAAATGCGGCAGGTTGTACAGCATTTGTTTTTCATGAACCAGGTCTGGAACGGACAGAAAAACAGAATGCATATCATATCACAGGCAGAATAGGCAAGGCTGATAAGAAGCAGTATCCCCTCATCAATAATTTCCGCATAATATAGTCCGCCGATAAATCCATTAAGTGCAATCCATGCCGCAACAATGGCAAATGTGGATTTCCAGGAGATATTTTTATATTCTGTTTTGCCTGTGGGTTTATAAGCCTTTCCGAACTGTTTCTGACATCCCATACTTTCAAGCTTTGATGGAAAAAAGCGTAAAATCATTTCACCTACAAAAACTATCCATATAAGGCTTAATATAAACGGTCGTTTATCAAGGCCGCCAAAATATTCTCCTGTACCGTTTATACGGTTAATTATATATACCGCAAGTGCTGCGATAAACAATGCTGAACGAAAAACCAGCTTTGCATAATGCATGGAAGATGTTTTTGACAAAACCTTTTTAAGTTGCTTTTTTGTTTCCATTGGTAATCCCCGTTAAAATATCGTTAACTAAATGATATGACAGTTAAAAATTATTGTCAAATCACAGTACGGATTTTCGCCTGAAATTCATATTAATATGAAAACTTATAACCTGTTTTGTGATAGTATGTTTCTCCCCTTTTCAGCATCATATTTGGCAGATGTGAATGATTGAGATTGTTGGGTGGAAACTGTGTTTCTATTGCAATTCCTGCAAAAGCACCGATATTCTGATTTTTTGCAGTCATATCTTCAATGAAATTGCCTGTGTAAATCTGCGCGCCGCACTGGTTTGTGAAAATATCCATTTTTACCTTATCATCAGATGATATAAGTGTTCCGAATTTCCGATATTCTGTAAGAGATGCATTACAGAAGAAATGATGGTCTATTCCACCAACAGCAGGCTGACGATTTTTAGCAGCTGTTATATTTTCTTCAATTATCTTTTCTTCCGTAAAATCAAAAGGTGTTCCCGCAACAGGTAAAACATTACCATTTGCACACACATCATCCTCTGCTTCAAGATAATATCTGCTGTTAAGATGCAGTTTGTGGGACAGTATGTCACCTTTGCCATCCAGATTGAAGTAGGAATGGTTTGTTATATTTACAGGACAGTCAGCTGTTGTCTTGGCAATATACTCTATAAGCAGCAGTCTGTTGCGGAATGTATACTTCACACTTAAAGACAGATTGCCCGGATATCCTTCTTCTCCGTCGGGGCTGAACACAGAAAAAGTGAGGCTGTCACTGTCAGAATTTGTAAGTTCAAAATATTTTCTGTCAAAGCCGTATTTTCCGCCGTGTAATGAATGTTTGCCGTTATTTTTATAAAGGATGTATTCTGCACCTTCCACATAAAAACGGGCGTTTTCCACGCGGTTAGCAACGCGTCCGCAAACAGCACCAAAATATGTGCGGTTTTCATCTTCTTCATATTGCTCTATATTGTCAAAACCAAGAACAACATCCCTGCCGTTTATTATAAGGCTCTGAATTGCAGCGCCATAGTTAAGAATACTTACACTGTTATTCTCACTGTCATAAATGGTGTATTTGAATATTTCGTTCCCGTTTTTGTCTGTGCCGAATAATTTTCTTTCCATAAGCAACCTGCCTGAATTTATATATATATGAACAAATTATAATCTATCATAATTATTATTTCAATCCACAAAAACTTAAAAGGTCTCAGGAAAAATCCTGAGACCTTTTATGGAGGCGCCAACCAGATTTGAACTGGTGAATAAAGGTTTTGCAGACCTCTGCCTTACCACTTGGCTATGGCGCCATATAAAAATGGAGCGGGTTAC
>JAFSCM010000011.1 GCA_017436765.1 Oscillospiraceae bacterium | reverse complement strand
TTTTGTTTTTATGGCAAAAATAAAGTATACCTATGTAATTGGCAAAGGAGTTTTATTATGTCAAACAAAAGAACAAACACCCGTGCTATGGTGGAGTGCGCACTTATGATTGCTGTGGGCACTGTACTGGCACAGATTAAATTATTCACAATGCCTTACGGCGGAAGCGTAACTTTGGTTTCTTCTCTGCCGTTTATCCTTGTATCTTTCCGTCACGGAACAAAATGGGGGCTTTTTACAGGCTTTGCAAACAGTCTTTTACAGATGCTTACAGGTTTTTATATGCCTCCTGCCGGCACCCTGACTGCAGTAGCAGGCAGTGTTCTGCTTGATTACATTCTGGCCTTTATGTCTCTCGGCCTTGCCTGTGCATTCTCAAAACCTTTTAAAAACCGCATCATCGGCGTTGCGGTGGGCAGTTCTGCTGCATTTTTCCTTCGCCTGTTATGCAGTATATCTGCCGGTGCTTTGCTGTGGGGCAGCTATCAGAGTTATTACGAATGGGCTGTCGGTCTTTCCGTATGGGAGTACAGCATTATCTACAACGCAAGCTATATGATTCCTGAAATGATTATCACCACCGTTGCGGCGGTGCTGGTGGCAAGCCTTGCCCCTGACTTTTTCAAAAAACAATAAATCATTGACAAAACAACGGTATGTTTATTACTATAATGATAAATAAAATACTTTTGTTGTAAGCTGATGAAACCAATCTCACGGGTTGCTTTGTCATCCCGTGAGATTTTTATGGAGTATATATGAATAATATCAACGGTAAAAACCGAATAGCATGGGTGGATGCTGCAAAGGGCATTGCTATGATTTTTGTGCTGATAATCCACTACGACCGCAACGCCAGCGGCAGAATTGCAGCTCTGGGGCTTATGTTCTGTGTACAGCTGTTCTTCTTTTTAAGCGGTATGTTTGCAGCTGTGGAAAAATACAGCCTGAAAGAATATATAATCCGTCAGGCAAAGTCACTTCTGCTGCCTTATGCTGTATTTTCAGCGGTAAACCTGGCATTTCATCTTTGTTTCAATCCGCATCTTCCGCTGAATGAAATAAAAAATATCATTATCGGCATTATCCTTGCACGCCGCAATTATATGCTTGTTGCCGCAATGTGGTTTCTGCCCTGTCTTTTCCTTGTAAGTGTAATGTACAAGCTGCTGACAATGGCGATAAAAAACCGCCGGCTGCTGCTTGTTCTCACCTTTGCCGCTGCGGCATACGCAAAGGTTTTTATGCAGGAACCCATACTGCCATTCACAGCCAATCAGGCACTGAGATTTCTTTTCTATTTTGCTGCAGGCAGAGAGATATACCCTTATATAAAGGACTGGAGCATTGAAAAATTCAAAGCGCAGAAACCTGCCGTAAAGGCATTGTTCGTATATCACACCATCGCTTCCGGTATTGTTACCTGGATACTGTTCAGAAAGGAATATCTGTTCTACTGGGAAAACGATTTTATCTTCTACACTTCCCTTTTTGTTCACACCGTTGTTATCATAAGTTTTGTTATTATTGTTTCGGTACTGATTTCCGGTTTTGCACCTCTTTCAGCAATAGGCAGAAATACCCTTGGATTCTGCTGTCTTGAAAATATAAACCGCACCGCTGTAAACACTGCAATGGCTGTTACAGGTATAGGTTTTCTGCCCGACAGTCCTGTAAAGGTTGTGCTGTTCAACTTTATTGCAATGGCTGTTGGATATATTATTCTAATCCCCGTAAACAGATTCTGTCCGTTTATTTTGGGCAAAAGAAAATCCGTAAAATAAAACAGTAAAAGCTGCTGAGAACACTGCACATATTGTGCAGTACAGTCAGCAGCTTTTTTATTTATACAATTACTGTTTATTGTGTTCGTTTGCCTGTCTGATAACATCTGCCCAGCCTATCGGCAGAATATCCACAGCTTCCATAAGGTTATCCCTTGTCCACAGCTGTGTGTTTGTTGCTACAGTGAAGCCGCAGCCGGAGTCGCTTGTCCATTCGTGGAAAGGTTTCTGCGGATACGCATACATACCAAGCAGAAGTGCCATAACACCGCCGTGGCAGATAAGGGCTGCTTCACGGATGTTGTTCTTCATCATATCCATAAACACTTCATTGAGACCGTTTGCACATCTCTGTGCAAAATCAGTGTTGCTTTCCCCTCCTTCCGGCACAAATTCGTTCTGGTGGCCTATCCAGTGGGTAAAGCGCGGATTCTGGCTGAGTTCTGAAAATGTTTTGTTTTCAAATTCCCCGAAATTGCATTCTCTCAGGTTATCCACAGCTGTATAGTCGCGGTCAGGATATATGATTTCGCAGGTTTCCACAGCACGCTTCATAGGGCTTGTGTAGATTTTTTCAACTGCAGGATATCTGTAGTTTTCCTTAAGGAATTCTATGCTCTGAATCCCCAGTTCACAAAGGGGTTCATCTGTGCCGCCGCCAACATATCGGCTTTCGGTATTGCCTGCTGTAAGGCCGTGTCTTATAAGGTGCAGTTTGTATGTGAGCATTTTGTTTTTTCCTCCACTATTTTGTTATTTATTGCACTATTTTGCTATTTACAATGGGTTTTTTTTATTATATAATTTACAGACAGTAAAAAACAGGAAGTAGAAATCAATGAACAATTTTAGTCGCATTATCACCCTTTTAAGAAAAGAAAGGGGCATAACTCAGAAACAGGCTGCGCTGGATCTTGGCATCAGCCAGGCTTTGCTGAGCCATTATGAAAAAGGCCTCCGTGAATGCGGACTGGACTTTCTCATCCGTCTGTGCGACTATTACAATGTTTCCAGTGACTATATTCTGGGCAGAACTGCCGACAGAACAGGCACTGTAATTTCCGTTGAAGACCTTCCGGGAGACAATTCCACAAAGGACTCCAGATTCAAGGGAAGTGTACTTCCTACAATGAACAAGCGTCTTATCTTTTCCAGTCTTAATATATTATACGACAAACTGGGTCAAAGTGGCAATAAGGAATTGACAACAAAGGTAAGCGATTATCTTGCTCTTGCAATCTACAAGATGTTCAGAACAATCTATTCCAGCAACAAGCAGAACAGCCAGAGCCTTTTCAATGTAAAGCCAAGTGTTTTTGAAGGCTATTCCACAGCAAGTCAGATTAAACTTGCATCCGATGTTTATGACCTTGTAAATGACAAGGAAGCAATAAAAAACAATCAGTGCTTTGAAATGACAAGCGAAAGCATTGCAAAGGATTACCCACAGCATTCCACAGGATTTTTCAATATTATTAAATCCGCCGAAGATGTTATCGGCAAATAACCGTACATATTTTATCCCTGCAGATTTCTGCAGGGATTTTTTGTTATCATATTCTCTGACTGTCGCACAAAGCATATTCGGACAATGAATTTTAATATAACCTGTATTTTGGCATACAAAAGGCGGTCGGGCTAACCGACCGCCTGTGTTTATTATATGTGTATAAAGAATTAATCTTCACCGATTTCTTCTTCAACAACCTGGGACATATCCACTTC
>JAFSCM010000084.1 GCA_017436765.1 Oscillospiraceae bacterium | reverse complement strand
GTTCGACCTATTCTAATTTATCTGTCTGTATCATAGCACATAACCTGCAAAAAGTCATCAGTCCTGCTACACTCTGCACCCTACATGAAACTCCATTGTTTTTTATATAAAAAATCTGTATAATAATATTGTTATACACATTCAAACAGCAAAGGAAAAGATTATGGATTTAAACACTGAAATCCGCTTTCTGAAAGGCGTAGGAGAAAAGAGAGCCCAACAGCTGAACAGGCTGGGGGTTTATTCCGTATGCGACCTTTTATATCTTTTCCCAAGAAAATATATAGATTTTGAAAACCCTTGCGAAATAGCCCTTGCCCCCTATGACACCCCCTGTGTTGTGAAAGCAACTGTGCTTAAGGTTGCAAACGGTGTGCGTGTAAAGGGCGGCAGGACCCTGTACAAGGTTGTCTGCGCTGATAATACCGCACGGCTTAATCTGGTTTTCTTCAACAGCGAATACACCGTTAAAAAACTTATTGTGGGCGAAGATTATCTGTTTTACGGCAAGTTGGGCGGCAATATGCTCACCCGTGAGATGACCTCTCCGCTGTTTATCCCTGCCGGCACAAAGATAAAACAGCAGCCTGTATACCCTATGACTCAGGGCATCAACTCCAACTTTTTATCCAAACTTACTGCTCAGGTTTTTGAGCAGGTTGGCGGGATAAAGGATTTTATGCCTCCACAGATTGTCTCCGCTTTCTGCCTGCCAGACCTTGATTCTTCCCTTAAAAATATCCACTTTGGCAGAAATGCCGCCGATATTGCCGCCGCAAAGGAAAGGCTTATCTTTGATGAATTCTTTATGCTGCAGCTGGGTATGGCACTGATTGGGGAAAACAACGAACGCCACACCGATGTAAGTTTAAAAAACACTGATGTGTCACCTTTTATAAACTCTCTCGGATTTACCCCTACCGATGCACAGAACCGTGTTATGGGTGAAATTCTGCAGGGATTCAAAGGCAGCACTGCACAGAACCGCCTTGTACAGGGTGATGTAGGCTGCGGCAAAACCCTTGTAGCTGCCGCCGCCGCTTTTGCAATGGCACAGAACGGTTATCAGAGCTGTGTTATGGTACCTACCGAAATTCTTGCCGCACAGCACTATAAATCTTTCTGTCAGTTTTTTGAAGACTTCAGTATAAATGTTGCCCTGCTGACAGGCAGTACAAAGGCAAAGGAAAAAAGAGAGATTCTTGCAAAGCTGGAAAAGGGCGAAATTGACATTGTCATAGGCACCCACTCCCTTATCAGTGACAATGTAAAATTTTACAGTCTCGGTCTGTGCGTAACCGACGAACAGCACCGTTTCGGTGTGCGGCAGCGCACTCTTGTAAGCCAGAAGGGCACAAATCCCCACATTATCGTAATGAGCGCCACCCCTATTCCCCGCACCCTTGCCATGATTATCTACGGAAATATGGAAATTTCCATTATTGACCAGATGCCAAAGGGCCGAAAACCCGTTAAAACCTATTTTGTTGGCACAGACCTGCGTGCAAGGATGTTCGGTTTTATTGACAAGCATATAAAAATGGGCAAACAGACATATATTGTGCTGCCCGCTGTTGACCCCAGTGAAGAGATAACCGAACTGCAGAGCGTGAAACAGTACTGCGAAGAAGTGGTAAAACCGCTGCTGCCTCACGCAAGGGCGGAAATACTCCACGGCAAGATGAAACCCGCTGAAAAGGATGCGGTTATGGCCCGCTTCAAAAACGGCGAAACCGATATTCTCTGTTCCACCACCGTTATCGAGGTTGGCGTGGATGTGCCAAATGCCGTGCTGATGATAATTGAAAATGCCGAAAGATACGGACTTTCCGCTCTGCATCAGCTGCGCGGCCGAGTGGGCAGAGGCAGCGACCAGAGTTACTGCATACTTGTGTCCGACCACAAGGGACAGAATGTGCAGGAAAGGCTGAAATTTATGTGCAGCACCCAGGACGGCTTCAAAGTGAGTCAGTACGACCTTGACCACCGCGGTCCGGGTGACTTTTTCGGCAAGAGACAGCACGGTCTGCCCGATATGAAGATTGCAAGTATGTCGGAAGATATAACCACTCTGGAAAAATCACAGAAAGCCTGCAGAATGCTGCTGGCAGAAGAAAACTGGCAGCAGAAATATCCGCTGCTGACACAAAGACTGACAAAGCTGTTTGAGGGCTTTGTTCTGTAAATCAGACAGGAAAGAAGGGCGGCAGCACCGCCCGTACAGTGATAAACCTATATGAAAAACATTAAACTTATTGTAACCGACCTTGACGGTACACTTTTTACAACAGACAAACGCCTGCCCCCTGATTTTGACAGGGTGCTGGAAGACCTTGACAGCCGTGGCATCGCCTTTGCCGTTGCAACGGGCAGAAACTTTGAGGGTATTGTGCACTATTTTACCGATAAGCTGCAGAAGATGCACTTTATCTGCGACAACGGCGCATTTATTATGGAGCACGACAAACTTACGCGCTGTGTTACCATTGACAGGGAACTTTGCCGCCGTGTGTTCCGCACCGTAAAGGAATACGGCGAAATTGATGTTCTTGCCTGTGGACTCAAAGGTACATACTATACCCATTGCTGTCCCGAAATGCAGTACACAATGGATACCTACTATGCACCTGTAACCTTTGTGGAGGATATGTGTGATATTGACGATGAACTGTTCAAAATCAGCTACAGCGATTTCAACGGCGGCCCCATAAAAAGCGGAAGCTATGACTATATGGTGGAAAAATTTGGCGATGAGCTTTCCATACATCCGTCTGGCGGTATATGGATGGACAGTATGAACAAAAACATCAACAAGGGTGTGGGTGTAAAGGCCCTGCAGGAAATTCTTGGTGTCAGTGACGATGAAACCCTTGTCTTCGGCGACTATTACAACGACATACCAATGCTGGAAAATGCAAAAAATGTTTTTGTGGTGGCAGGTGCACCCGATGATGTAAAAAAATATGCCACAAGGGTTGTAAAAAGCAACGACCGGTATGGCGTAACCGAAGCGATAAAGGAATATGTACTTAAATAAAGCAGAACAGCGCTCCTGTACGGAACGCTGTTCTGCTTTTTTAAGAGAAGGTATTTTTATGGTTTGCCCATGGAAAGGAGGCTATTCAATATTATAAACTGCACCCATAAACAGCGGCAGTTTGTTCTGTGTATCTATAATCATATACACAAAGGGGCGGTCAAGATAAACCTGCTTTGGCGGTTCTTTTTCAGCCATTGCGCCCTCTGCAACCATCTCCACCACTGTGGCAGCCCCTGCCTGTGTGCCTTTTTCTGCAACGCGGATAAATGCCTTGTGGAGTATGCGGTTAATACAGACATTTTCGCCCTCAGCCTGCGCTGTGCCCAGCTTTGAAAAATCAGCAAGGCGGGAATCAAAAGCATCGGTCATCCCCAGAGCCTTGAAAATTTCGTTCATCTCCACGCTGAAGGTGGTTTCGTATTTAGGGATTGCGGTTTCCACCTCCTGCCATGGGTTGAGACTGTTGAGCAGATTGGTGATTTTTTCTCCGTCAAGGGTTGCTATATAGTCGTTTAATTTTATATCTTCATCGGGCAGAAGTGCCACATAGGCATACTTTCTGTCCTTGTAATATTTGATAAATCCCTGTGTATCTTCATCGGAAATATATCCGTTTTCCGCCGCATACATAAACTCGGCATCCTGTGTTCTGCCGTCAGATTTTGTAAATGTGCCGTCGTGAACACTGTATTCATCATAATCATTGAGCCACAGTGCTTCAAAATTCAGGGCATTTATAAGGTACATAACAGCATCAGGGTCAATTTTGTCCAGAATATTCTGTATCTGCCCGTTGGTCTGCTGTGCCACCCAGTTGTTGATGTCTTTGAGGGTACCGTCATCGAAAGGCGCTTTGTATACAGATGCAAGATAATAGTCCTTTACTGTCTGCAGAAATTCTTCGTTTACAACAAACTTGCCTTCATCATCCTTTATCCAGATTGAGTTTGCAATATCGAAGTCATATCCTTCATCACTTGGCAGGGTGTTCACTGTACTGTGGAGATAGCCGTTGAGCTGCTGTACAGGTAGTTCCAGCACTTCTTCCATCTGTGCCAGTGTTTCGCCCTCTGCGCCGTTTGCCGTCATGGCAAGGGCATAAAGCACCGAAAGAGGTGAATATACAATATTTTTATCCTCTGTACACAGCTGCTGCATAAGCTGTGCGGAAAACTGTGCCACAGCCTGCGCTTCTATGCCATCCGCATAGTTATATACGGGAACAGGGTTGTTCTTTATTCCGTCTGTCAGATTTTCAGCCTTTACTGCTGCGCATCCGCTGAAAGCCGCAAATGCAAAAATTACCGACAATACCATTGCAGCTATGCGTTTTTTCATTTTACCTCCCCCTTTTCGTCTATATAAAAGTCGTTTTGCCGCCTGAAGTTATCTCTTGTAATTTTATAATAACCTTAAATTATGAACAAACAGAAAACAAATGCATTTTTTAACCAAATTGTAATCTGTGTTAAAGGACTGTGAAAATATTTTTGTGCAGATTATATTACTATGCAGCACAAAGATTGTGCAGGTTAAAGATTTTTCACAAATTCTTTCAAATCTGTTGAAAACCTGTCGATTATATGATATCATTTTGATATCAAAAAGAAACGCGTTAATTTTTTGATTGTAAAAAGATTAAAAGTGAAAGGAAGTTGTTTTTATGACTGAAAAAGTTTTACAGGGCAAAAAGAACGGTATGCTGATACTTATCGGGACATTGCTTATGTATGTTATTGCCGTGCTGGGCCTTTTGTTTGGTATTTCCATATCCTACAATATTCTTGGCCTTATTATTATGGTTATCTGCATTGCATATCTTGCGCTGGGCTGGATTGTACTGTGCGGCCTCAAGGTGCTGAAACCGCAGGAAGCACTGGTGCTTACCCTGTTCGGCAAATACATAGGCACACTGAAAAACGAAGGATTCTACTTTGTAAATCCATTCTGTTCCGCCATTAACCCTGCTGCAAGAACAAAGCTGAACCAGAGCGGCGATGTAAAAACAAAGGGTGTAAATCCCAACGAAGTTGAAATGCCAAGCAAAAAGCTGTCCCTCAAGATTATGACACTGAACAACGCAAAGCAGAAAATCAACGACTGTCTGGGCAACCCTATCGAAATAGGCATTGCTGTTACCTGGAGAATTACAGATACAGCAAAAGCAGTTTTCAATGTGGACAACTACAAGGAATTTTTATCCCTTCAGTGTGACAGTGCACTGAGAAATATTGTCAGAATTTATCCTTATGATGTTGCGCCGAATGTGGACACAACAGGTGACGGCCATGCCGATGAAGGCAGCCTGCGCGGTTCCAGCGAAATTGTGGCACAGCGCATCAAAGAAGAAATTCAGGCAAGAGTTGAGGAAGCAGGCATTGAAATTGTGGAAGCAAGAATAACACACCTTGCATACGCACCTGAAATTGCTGCGGTTATGCTGCAGCGCCAGCAGGCAAGCGCAATTATCGACGCAAGAAAGATGATTGTGGACGGTGCTGTTGGTATGGTGGAAATGGCACTTGAGCGCCTTAACGAAAACAATGTGGTAGAACTGGACGAAGAGAGAAAAGCTGCCATGGTGTCCAATCTTATGGTTGTATTGTGCGGCAACCACGACGCACAGCCAATTGTAAACACAGGCAGTCTGTACTAAACTATGGCAGACAAGGATAAAAAACAGATTCCCCTGAGGGTATCCGCAAAACTGTATGATGCGATAGCTGCCTGGGCAGAAGACGATTTCCGCAGTATTAACGGACAGATTGAATATCTGCTTACGGAATGTGTGCGCCAGCGCAAGAAAAACGGCAAATATGTCTCTGACCAGATTGATGTTCCTCCTGAACTTGATATTGAGTAATACTGTTTTAACCTTTGGTATATACTTCAATATCTGATTTCATTATATAAATACAACTCTGACAAGGTATTAATTTATGAGTAAAATTGTATTTTTCTGTATCCCTGCCCACGGGCATACAAACCCCACCCTGAGAGTTGTACAGGAACTTGTATCCCGTGGCCATCAGGTGTGGTATTATTCCTACAATTCAATGAAGGATAAAATAGAGTCTGCAGGTGCAGAGTTTGTTTCCTGTGATAATTACGACATGGAACAGAAACTGTCACCGCAGGATGGGGCACGCATCGGCAAGGACCTGGCTTTTTCCACAAAAATTCTTGTGGACACCACCCTTGCTCTGGATGATAAAATCTGTGCCGATATGGCACATCTGAAACCTGATTGCATTGTTGCCGATTCAATGGCAATATGGGGAAAAGCTGTAGCTATGAAGCTTGGTATTCCCTTTGTTTCTTCCACTACAACTTTTGCTTTCAACAGACATTCTGCAAAAATTATGAAGCATAACACAGCAGATATGGTTAAAATAATATTCTCCCTGCCTAAAATATCAAAGGATATAAAACGTCTGCAGGACAAAGGTTATCCTGTGAAAAGTGTTCTGGACCTTATCAGCAACGACGAAAACACAGACACCATTGTCTACACTTCACCGCAGTTCCAGCCCTGCTCTGACACTTTTTCCGATAAATATGTGTTTGTGGGGCCATCCATCCGTCCCGCTACAGAGAAAATTGAAAAGACCAGGGACAAGCTTGTCTATATCTCTATGGGCACTGTTAACAACGATATGATGCCTTTGTACAAAAGCTGCATAGAAGCTTTCAGGGACAGTGGCTTCCAGGTTATTCTATCTGTGGGTAATATGGTTTCTGCACAGGTGTTTGACACTCTGCCGGAGAACATATCGGTTTTCCCGTATGTTGACCAAATTGCTGTACTAAACAAAGCTGATGTGTTTATATCCCACTGTGGGATGAACAGCGCAAGTGAAAGCCTGTATTTTGGTGTTCCACTGGTTATGCTGCCACAGACATATGAGCAGCGTGGTGTTGCCGAAAGAATTCTGCAGCTTGGTGCGGGTGTAAAACCTGACAGAGCCGACAGCGGAACAATCTGTGATGCTGTAAAAACTGTGCTCGCAGACAGCCAATACAAAGAAAATGCCAACAAAATTGCAGAAGATTTCCGCAAATGTACAGGAGCAAAAGGTGCTGCAGACAAAATTTTATCAATGATATAAAAAAAGCTGTTGAGATAAAACGCTCAACAGCTTTTTTAATTTATATTATCTGTGTACACCTGTATAGGACAGTGTAAGGGCATTTTTTATATGCTCGATAAAATCTTCCACAACAGGGCTTGTCTCCATATTTTTCAGTTTTATCCAGCCCACTGTCATCTTTTCGTTGTAGCCTTCCAGCGGCAGAGACACAATGTCCTTTTCCACTATGCCGTCTATGAGACAGCCTGTACCGATATTGTAGCTGTCTGTGTTGGCGATAATGTTGTGGGCAGTTGCTCTGTCGCGCACATACACAACCTTTTTGAAACCGGAAACATCAACAGTCTCCTCTGCAAAGTTAAGGGAGTTGTTGTCCTGCTCGTAAGCGATACAGGTGTATGGCTCCAGCTGCTGCATAGTGATGTGACGGTTTTCTGACAAAGGATGGCCTTTGCGGATATATGCGTGGGCAGTAAAGTTTTTGAGAGGTGTAAACTCAATTTCCTTGCTCTGCAGCAGTCTTGTAAGATATCTGCTGGTGGAATCCGAAAGGAAGATAATGCCTATCTGACTTTTTTTGTTGAACACATCATCTATAATTTCGTGGGTTTTACATTCGCGGAAATAAAATTCATAGTTCTGGCTGCTTTCCTGGTTCAGCAGGTCTATAAATGCCTTTGTTGCAAATGCATAATGCTGTGTGGAGATGGCAACGCGCTGTTTTTCCACCGCTTTGTTTATAAAACGGTTTTCAATCTGCTGTGCCTGCTCCAGCAGCTGTTTTGCATAGCACAGCAGCTCTGTGCCTTCTGCTGTGAAGCGGGTTTTGCTGCTGCCACGTTCCAGTATGCAGATGCCCAGTTCTTCTTCCAGGTCCTTTATGGCTTTGCTCAAAGTTGGCTGTGTGAGAAAAAGACTTTGTGCCGCTTTGCTGATTGTGCTGCACTTTGATACTTCCACAATATATCTTAACTGCTGTAATGTCATAACTTTTTCCTCTGATTTTCTGCTTTGCTATACCGTAGTCTAATAGATAGTATAAATTTTAGTTATACATTTCCATTATTTATTATTCTATTTTTACCCTATAACCGCCATTTTGTCAACATTTTTATTAAATTTTTTATACAAACATATAGTTTTTTTGTATAAGCTAAAACTTTTGGATAGATATATAGTACAGTTTTCAGAATTTGCCACAGGAAAGTTGTAAAAAAACATAATATTATGTAGAAAAATATTGATAAATATAGTATTATGTTGATATATCTGAATATCCATGCTTAATATAGATTTATTTTACGAAAGGAACCTGTTTTGAACTTTTTTGAAAAAATCAAAGAACAGTTTTTCAAACTGAATATCGCCCAGCAGATTTCCGCGGGCGTACTTGTGCTTGCGCTGCCTGCTCTGATTGCGCTGAGTGTAAACGCCTACAACACATCTGTTGATGTACTGAATCAGCCCGAAAGCATTCCCGAAAGTTCATCCGTTACAGTTGAAGTATCCTCTGCAACGGAAGAATCCTCCAGTGAGGAGGAATCCAGCAGTGAGGAAGAACCGGTCAGTGTTGAGCCTGTCAACATCACCCTACGGCCTGCTTCTGTAGAAGAAGACCTTGAGGTACAGATTGTTGATGAAAACGGACAGCTTGTAACAGGCTATCCATTCCAGCTTACCGTTGCAGGAAAAGACAACTGGTACAACAAGGTGTGGACCGTTGACGACGGTTTTCTCAAGCTGACAAAACTGCAGGCAGGTGATTACACCGTTACAATAGCACCTGCAGAAGGATATATAATCGGTCAGGATACTGTTGAATGTACCGTAAAGCCAAAGGTTGCCTATGTGGAGATTGATGTTTCCGACAAGGTTGTTGATGAAAGCCAGATTGATGTTTCCAAGGAAGAAACAGAACTTGCAAAGCCTGAGGAAAAACCTGCTGCCACACCAAATATCCCTGAATATGCCAGCAAGACAGCCAGAGAAGAAACTATTGTAAAAGAGTACAGATACAAGGCAGAAATTTCAAAAGGAGATTTTGCCGAAGAAAATGTTGGGTATATTCTCAACAAAGACGGCACCAAGAGCAGGTACATAGCAAAGATAAACTCCGACGGATATATTGAAGGCACTGTAAATATCCTTGCTGTTTCACCTTCTCCTTCAGCAAATGTGATTTCCACCCTTGCACAGCAGGCTGTGTGGGACAGTGCACTTGTGAATACCTACGGCGGCAATTACAGTGTTATTGCCCTGACTCTTGCCGACTCCCCTGTTGCGCTTGAAAACACAGACAGCAGTGAAGATGAGTCTGAAGCAGAAACACAGCCTACAGCACAGCCGACTGCGGAACCCACACCGGTGCCTACTCCCGAACCGACAGCTGTTCCGACAGCAGCGCCGACGGCACAGCCAACTGTGGCACCAACTGCTGTACCGACCGTTTCACCTGATGTGACTTCAACTCCTGAAGTTACACCGACACCAACAGTTACCGCCACACCTGCACCAACAGCAACACCTGCAGTTACTGCTGCACCGACAGCCACCCCGACAGTTACAATTGCGCCAACTGTAACCCCTGTGCCCACAGCTACACCTTTGCCGACAGCAACGCCTGTTCCCGTGAAGCCTTCCTATGCAGATACCGTTAAGGCTGATGTTTATGTAAAGGACAGCGGTGAGATAAAATCCGATATTGTTTCCTCTCTTAAAATAACAGCAGACCACATTACCGAAACCAGATGTTACGACGGCTGGGGTCCGGGCAAATCAAACTATTACAACTCCAGGGGCGAAATGGTAAAAGGTCAGGCAAAGATAGGCAAAACTGTGTATAACTTTGACTCTGAGGGCAATGTTATCAGAGATGTTTACAGGGGCATCGATGTTTCCAAATATCAGCCGAATATAGACTGGAAAGCTGTAAAGGCAAGCGGTGTGGACTATGCAATTATCCGCGCAGGCTACCGCGGCTACGGCAGCGGTGTTCTGGTTGAAGACCCGTACTTCAAGACACATATAAAAGGTGCTATCAACGCGGGACTTAAGGTAGGTGTATACTTCTACTCCCAGGCTATAAGCACAGAGGAAGCGGTTGAAGAAGCCTCTATGGTTCTGCAGCTTGTGAAAAAATACAATATTACATACCCTATATACTTTGACACCGAAGCCACAGGCACAGGTGTGGGACGTGCCGACAATCTGAGCACCTCCCACCGTACAAAGATTGCCAATGCCTTCTGCAAAACAATCCAGAACAGCGGTTACAAGGCAGGCATCTACGCAAGCAAATCCTGGTTCTACTATCAGCTTGATTACAATGCCCTGTCCTCCTACGAAATCTGGCTGGCACATTATACCGACTCCACCGATTTCAAATATCACTATGATATGTGGCAGTACACAGGCAGCGGCAGCTGTGATGGCATACCAAATGCAGTAGACCTTAACTGGTGTTACAAAAAATATTAGTATACAGAAACAAATATCCGCCATATCACAAAACCAGGATATGGCGGATATTTATATTTTATTATAGGAATGCCGCTTTTCAGAGATGTGTTTCTGCATAAATGACCTTTATGTGCCATATCCTTTTAATGATAATATAAAAGGAGAAATTTTATGAAAAACGGCACACCATTTCTTATAGAGAAAGAAGAATTTGAAAATCATTCGGTTACAGACAGCTGTGACGGGACAGATAAGCTGCCTTTTGAGTTTTCCCGTTCAAGAATGTGGAGCGAAAATTTTTACAGTCCCGAAATGGGCAACGGCCACAGCATAGCCGCACTGCACAGGGAACTGGAGCAGATAAAACTGCTGACAGGCGAAATAAAGGATATCCTGAAGGATATCTTTGAAATTGATAAATAGATTTATCATATAAGATGCTATGAATAAAAGAGGTCCGACATTATCAGTGCCTCCCGACAAGAAAACATAAACCTGATTTCAGACACAAAAAGCTGCTGCTGTTTTATCGTCACCTGCATTACACAAAGCAGCGCTGCGTACCTCTGCCTTGCCGCAGCACTTTTTCTGTAAAAACAGGCAAAAATATATCCGCCATATCACATTATTGCGATATGGCGGATATTTATGTTTTCTTATCAGGATGCCGATTTATGTCGGACCTTTGATTTACAGATGTAATATTACCAGAGCTGCAAGCAGTTTTCGTACATTCTGATATATTCTTTTGCGCTTACCTTCCAGCTGCAGTCAGACTTCATTGCGCGTTTAACCAGCTGTTTCCAGCCTTCTTTGTCCTGATAGCCTGCAAGGGCACGCATACAGCAGTCGTACAGTTCGCGGGAATCATAGTTTGCGAATGTAAAGCCGTTTCCGATGCCGTCCTGGCTGTCTTTAACACTGTCCTTGAGACCGCCTGTTTCTCTTACAACAGGCACTGTGCCGTAGCGCAGAGCAATCATCTGGCTGAGACCGCAAGGTTCGGATTTACTTGGCATAATAAAGATATCACTGCCTGCATAGATTTTGCGTGCAAGAGCAGGGATAAATGCCAGTTTTACGCCAACCTGACCAGGGTATTTATAAGCCATATAGCTGAAGAAATCTTCATACTGTGCTTCACCTGTGCCGAGAACAACCAGCTGATAGCCTTCGCTTACAAGCTGTTCAGCAACATTTTTAACAAGGTCAAAACCTTTGTGCTCAACAAGACGGGAAACAACAGCAGCGATAGGTCTGTCATTTTCTTCAAGACCAAAAATTTCTCTCAGGTCTGCCTTACATGCAGCTTTACCCTTTACAAATGCATCTGCGTGATAGTTTTTAACGATGAGTTTGTCTTCTTTAGGGTTGTAGCCAACATAGTCGATACCGTTGAGGATACCCCAGAGTTTGCCCTGGCGTTCTCTGAGAAGCGGGTCAAGCCCGTGGCTGAACCAAGGGTCAAGAATTTCCTGTGCGTATGTAGGAGAAACTGTTGTAACTTTATCAGCATTTTCGATGGCTGCCTTCATAAAGTTTGCGCAGTTTTCATATTCAAGCTGATGCACATATTCGCGCGGGATACCAAGAACAGCATCATTGATGTCAAGACCGTACTGGCCCTGATATGCAATGTTGTGGATTGTAAATACTGTTTTGATATTGTAGAACTTTGGCATATGGCGGTAGAACACATTGATATAAAGGTTCACCAGTGCTGTCTGCCAGTCGTTTGTGTGGATGATATCCGGTTCAAAGTCAATATTCACAAGCAGTTCAAGAATTGCTTTGGAGAAGAAAGCAAATCTTTCGCCGTCGTCATAATGACCGTAAAGACCGTTGCGTTTGAAGTAGTATTCGTTATCAAGGAAATAGTAAACCACACCGTCTTTTTCCAGCTTGAAAACGCCACAGTACTGTGTGCGCCATCCGAGAAGAACGTTGAAGTTTGTTACATATTCCAGCTGGTCAGCATATTTTTCTTTTGTCTGGCCGTAGAGTGGCATAACTACACGCACTTCCACGCCTTCTTCGCAGAGTGCTGCCGGCAGACTGCCTGCAACATCACCAAGACCGCCGCTTGCTGCAAAAGGTACTGCTTCACTTGAGCAATATAAAACCTTCATTTATTTATCTCCTTTTAACTTAAACTTTTGCGCTTTTTTCCACATATACAGGATGTGTGGATGTACCGATAAGTTTCTGGCCTGCTGTAACAACAACCTTTTTGTCGCAGATTACATTTTCAACCACAGCGCCGTCTTCTATTACAGAGTCCTGCATAAGTACACAGTTTTTAACAACTGCATCTTTGCCAACTTTAACACCGCGGAAGAGAACGGAGCCTTCAACATTGCCTTCGATGAAGCAGCCGTCGCCTGCAACTGTATTTTTAACCTTGGAGCCGATTGTGTATCTTACAGGTGCATCGTCACGGATTTTTGTGTAGATTGGGTATGCGCTGAAGAGACCTTTAAGGCTTTCCTTGCTGATAAGGTCAAGGTTTGCTTCAAAGAAGCTCTTGAGGTTTGTGATGCGTCTGGAATAGCCTGTATATTCATAGCCGCGGATTTCCAGTGTGCCTACGCCTGCCTGAAGAACATCGCGTTCAAATTCGGAAAGGCCTTTAGCTTCACATTCGTGGATTTTATTAACAAGGATATCCTTGTTGATTACATATACCCACATACCGCAGTTGCGAACTTTGTCTGTAACATCATTGATGAGAATTTCGCATACTTTGCCGTTGCGTACATCCAGCACAACATTGTCTGTTTTTGCTGTTTCGTCAAGATGTTCTTTTTTGTAAACTACTGTGATATCAGCGCCGCTTTCTTCGTGTTTTTCCAGCACATCTGCATAGTCAAGTGCGCTTACAACGCCGCAGTCTGCCAGAACAACATATTTGCATGCTGCATCTTCAATATATTCAACGATAGCTTCCAGTGCACCCTGTTTGCCGTATTTTGCCTTTGTGCCTGCTTCGCCGTATGGAGGGAAGATTTTGAGACCGCCGTTTTTACGGGCAAGATCCCATTCTTTACCGCTGCCAACATGGTCCATAAGAGAAACATAGCTTGTTCTTGGAACAACGCAGATGTTGTCGATGCCTGCTGCAACAAAACCGGAAAGTGTGAAGTCTATCATTCTGTATCTGCCGCCGAAAGGAACAGATGCCATTGTACGGATTCTTGTCAGTTCAGGGATTGCTTCGTCATGCATATTCGGAAAAATAATCCCTAATGCTTTATCTTTTGCTGCCATAATTATTTTTCCTCCTTAACATCATTGTAGATCATAGCTTTTGCAGGCACTTTGGCATCTTTGCATACGCTGAGATTGTTGCCGATAACTGCGATGCCCCAGTTTGCTCTGTCTTCTACTGCTTCCGGTCTTTCGCCGATATGTGCGCCTTCTTCAATTGTACAGCCTTCGCCGATGATTGCATATTCAATGCAAGCACCTTTTTTAACAACTGTATTAGGCATGATGATGGAGTCTTTTACTGTTGCGCCTTCTTCGATTACAACATTCTGGAAGAGAACGGAGAAGTCGATTGTACCTTCAACTTCACAGCCTTCGCTGATCATGGAGTTTTCCACAACAGCTTTGTCGCTTATGTACTGTGGTGCGCTGTTGAGTGTTCTGGAGTAGATTTTCCATTCTTTGTCCCAAACATCAAACGGTACATTAGGGTCGAGAAGGTCCATATTGGATTCCCAGAGGCTGTCGATTGTACCAACATCTTTCCAGTAGCCTTCAAAGTTGTAGGCATAAAGACGCTGTTTGTCTGCCAGCATGGATGTGATGATGTTTTTACCGAAGTCGTTTTCGGATTCAGGATTAGCTTCGTCTTCGATAAGATATTTTTTAAGTTTTTCCCATGTGAAGATATAGATACCCATGGAAGCCAGTGTGGAATCAGGGTTCTTTGGTTTTTCAGTAAATTTTACAATTCTGCCTTCTTCGTCACATGTCATAATACCAAAACGGCTTGCTTCTTCTTTTGGAACGTCGAGAACAGCAATTGTGATGTCTGCTTCTTTTTCCTTGTGCTGCTCGAGCATTTTTGCATAGTCCATTTTGTAGATATGGTCACCTGAAAGAATAAGAACATATTCAGGGTCATATCTTTCGATAAATTTAATATTCTGGTATATAGCATTGGCTGTGCCCTTGTACCAGTCGGAACCTGTTGCTTTCTGGTATGGCGGAAGAACATGCACACCACCGTAAAGTCTGTCCAGATCCCATGGCTGACCGTTGCCAAGATATTCGTTGAGTTCAAGTGGCTGATACTGTGTAAGAACGCCAACTGTATCGATACCGCTGTTTACGCAGTTTGAAAGCGGGAAGTCGATAATTCTGTATTTACCCCCAAAGTAAACTGCCGGTTTTGCCATTGACTGTGTAAGTGCATACAGTCTGGAACCCTGACCGCCTGCCAAAAGCATTGCTACGCACTCTTTCATTATAAGTTCACTCTCCTTTATATTTGTTAAAAAATTAAACATTCTATTGCGGCTTTACGCCTTTTGCATACCATACGGAAAAGCCGTGATACCGGGATTGTCCCCCTGTAAAACAACAGGACAAAGCATTACAGAGGCACATATCCTGAAAATATGTTCCCTGTATCATTTCTTTTGGCGTATAATAACACATCTTAATAATATCTTACCACTTATATGTTTTTTTTCAAGTATTTTTTATACAAACCTTGCAAAAATTTTGTAATTTAAAGGTGAGTTTTTGTGCATATTTCACCAAATTGTACATTTTTTTTGTACATTAATTTCACATAAAGAAAACAGTACCGTTTTTTTGTAAATTATTGACAAATACAGTATTTTTTTATTCAGCCAAAAGAGATAATCCTGATGGATTTTCAATTCTTCCCTTTATTTATACTTTTGTGATTAAACCTGTTCTTTTACAACACTTTGATGCATAAAGTTTAATATAAATCATTTACGGGAGAACACCCTTATGAACGATACATATTCAAAATATATGCACAACATCAATCTTTCAAGGTGTGAAGCCCTGGGCAGATATATCGCCGATACGGGTGATACAGTGCGCGGTGCGGCAAAAGTTTTCGGAGTTTCAAAGTCCACCGTGCACAAGGACATCACCCGCTCCTTAAAGCAGGAAAACCACGCGCTTTACTGTCAGGTGGCAGAAATTCTCAGGATAAACAAGCAGGAACGCCACATAAGAGGGGGACTTGCCACAAGGGACAAATATCTGGAACTGCGTCAGGAAAAAACCGCTGCAAAAGAGGAAAACGGCAAAACATAGTAAAATTTATCACAAAAAACACCTTTGGTATAATTCCAAAGGTGTTTTGTTTTGTACTGGTTATTCAAGTATTTCTGCAAGGTGTTCAACTTCGCTTTTGGCAAGGTCAGCATATTCGCTGTTCCGGAACAGGTTGTCATATCTGTAAAGACCGAAGCCGCTGATATCTCCGTTTGCCGCAAGGGCATTTACCATCTTCATAAGATTGTTGCCGCTGCTCCATTCACTCTGGTCGTTGGCACCGCCGTCACCTGCACCTATGCGGTATGCACCCATACCTATGTACAGCTTTACACTGCTATGGCGGGGATATGCCGCCCACTGTTCAGTTAGTCTGACAAACTGATAGTCCTCTCTGCCCGATGATGTAAGGTAGCCGAAGCCCCAGTAAAGCTGCGGCATAATATAATCAACATATCCTTCTTCACGCATCCACAGGCATACATCACTGTACTGTATATGATAGTTGTTGTCATTGTTGCCCTGAGGGCTTATACCGAAGGTAACGGAGCTGTCCGTATCCTTTATTGCTTTGTATATCTTTCTCACAAGGGTATTTACATTTTCCCTGCGCCAGTCCTCCTGGGAAAGCTGTGAGCCGCTGGCGGCGTAATCGGCACTGTCATAGGACATATCTGCATTTTCGTTGTAGAAATAGTCGTCAAGGTGGATACCGTCCACATCATAGTTTTCCACAATCTCCTCTATGCCCTTTACAACCATATCCTGAACCTGCTCAAGTGCAGGATTGTAGTATACACCGCCGCCCACATTAAATACCAGACTTTCATCCCTTGCAGGATTGTCTGCCGAAATGTTATCCGGCAATTTGCCGTGGAGGCGGACGCGGTAAGGATTAACCCAGGCTTCTATGCGCAGACCTTTACCGTGAGCAATTTTTACCATCTCTTCAAGAGGGTCGTACTGCAATTTGTCTCCCTGTGTGCCTGTTATAAGGTGACTTGTGGGGAAAATATCGGAAGCATACAGCGCATCGCCGAATGGACGCACCTGTACAATCACTGTTTTTATTCCCATATCGCTGCAGTCAGCAAAAATCTTCGCCATATCCGCTTTAAAGCTGCTTTGTGTGGAAAAATTCACCGACTGAAATTCCAGATAGCTTATCCACATTGCACTGTACATACTGCTGTTCACCGCGGACGGGTCCGGCTGCGGCCGCTGTGTGGGCAGCGGCACACTTGTTGCGGCAGGCTGTGCTGTGGGCTGAATTTCAGGCTCTGCTGTTGGCTGTGCGGTAACATCAGGCTGCTGTTCAGATTCCCCGTTTTCCGATGAATTATCTGTTTCTGTATTGTCCTGCGGCACATAGTCTTCCTGCTGAAAATCAGTCTGCTCTGAAGCTGAAGGCTGATTGCCATCTGATGTGCTGTCGGCAGGTGCAAAAGTATTTCTTGCCGCCATAAATACCCCGGCAGCAACCGAAAACACTACAAACAGGGCAACGACAGCCATTACCGCTTTTATATTTTTATTTGTCTTTTTCAAATTATACTCCTTTTGCTTTATACATATTATCTTTTATGTTACAATATATTTGTTAACCGCTTTATATATACAAACATTGTATTGTCTGTATATGTTTTTTTCAAGTGTATTTTTTACCATATTGTTTTATGCATAATCTTAAAAAGCTGAGACTTAAAAAAGGATATACCCTGGCTATGCTTGCAGAGTTTGCGGGCGTGGGTGCAGGTGTGGCCGCCAGATGGGAGCTGGGCCAGACCTTACCTTCCCTGTGTCAGATTTCAAAGCTGTGCCGTGCACTCTGCTGCAGCCCTGCCGGGCTTTTTCTGACGGAAGATGACTGCCGCTGCAGCGGTATGGGTGAAGTTGCTGTTCCTGTGTTCAGTGACGGCGGGGCAGATGCGTATACCATTTCTGTCAGCGAAGAAGAAAAGGTACCCCATTTCGGCATTGTGATGCCATACAGTGTATCCGAAAGAATAAACAAGGGCGATATCTGCTTTTTTGTTATGTCAGACAGCGCCGATAATGGTGATGTGGTTATTGCAGCTGATGTAAATGGTGAAGAGACAATTACACAGTACAGCACCGATATGCCGCACAGAGTTGTAGCGGTATGTGTGGGACTGAGATGCAGTATATAGAAATAAAAAATGGAGGTCGCCAAAGCGACATCCATTTTTTTATTCGTCATCTGTTGTTTTTTCGATAATGAATTTAGGTCTCTGTTTAACCTCGGAATAAATTTTACCTATATATTCCCCGATAATTCCCAGACAGAAAAGCTGTATGCCGCCGATAAGGGCCATAATGCCCACCATACTTGTCCAGCCTGCAACGGTATTGCCTGCAAAACGGGCAGCTATTGCCCATATAATAACCAGAAAACTGATAAATGCCATCACAAGACCTATGGTTGTAATATATCTGAGCGGTTTTGTGGAAAGGCTTGTTATGCCGTTGAGGGCAAGGTTGAGCATTTTGGAAAACGGATAGTGGCTTTCCCCTGCTATCCTTTCGTTTCTTTCATAGTAAACGCTGGTGGACTTGTAGCCTACAAGCGGAACTGTTCCCCGCAGGAACAGGTTTACCTCCTTAAACTTTGCAAGGCCCTGCAGGGCGCGTTTGCTCATAAGGCGGTAGTCTGCGTGGTTGAACACAGTTTCCGCCCCCATAAGCTTCATAAATTTATAAAAGCTTTCCGCTGTAAAGCGCTTTAAGAAGGTGTCGGTATCCCTTTTGCTGCGCACGCCGTAAACCACATCACAGCCGTCGTGATACTGGCGCATCATCTCGTCCATTGCGTTGATATCGTCCTGACCGTCACAGTCTATGGAAATGGTTACATCGCACAGCTCCTTTGCGTGCATAAGGCCTGCCAGCAGGGCGTTCTGGTGGCCGCGGTTGCGGGACAGGGTTATGCCTTTAAAGACGGAATCTTTCTTTGCAAGGGAACAGATGATATCCCAGGTGCTGTCCTTTGAACCGTCATTTACAAAAAGCACCTTTGATTCATCACTGCACAGCCCCTGACTGACAAGATGTTCTATCTTTGCCTTGAACATAGGTGCAGTTATAGGGAGAACCTCCTGCTCGTTGTAGCAGGGAATTACTATATATAAAGATGGTAAATTCATAATTATACCTCATAGCCTGAATAAATTATTTATATTGTAACATTTTAAAGAACTATTGTAAATAATCGGCAGTATGGTATACTGATTATGTATTTTCAGTATCCTGTACTGATATTAAAGGGAGAAATATTATGGAAATATTGAATCTTGATATGATGGGGATGCTTCAGGTATACCTGATTGTATGTCCTCTTGTATTCCTTGCAGGTTTTATCGACTCTATTGCGGGAGGCGGCGGACTTATCGCCACACCTGCATATATGCTGGCAGGTCTGCCTATGCATATGGTGCTGGGCACCAACAAGGCTATGAGTATCTTCGGCACCTCTGTTTCCATGTTCAGATACATAAAAAGCGGCAATATCCACTGGCGTGCAGCTATTGTTGCGGCTGTGGGTTCCTTCCTTGGGTCCGCAGTCGGCAGCCGTGTGGCACTTATGATTGATGCCGATGCGCTGAAAACATTTTTTGTATGTATTCTGCCGTTTATAGCACTTTTTGTTCTTTTCAACAAGAACAAGGGCGATGACAGCTCCAGACTGCTGGAAGGTTCAAAACTGAACACCGTAGCCTTTCTTGTAGGTGTTGTCACAGGCGCCTATGACGGACTTATCGGTCCCGGAGCCGGCACATTTATGATTTTCGGTTTCACAATGTTTGTAGGTCTTGACTATATAAAAAGTTCCGGCTGCGCAAAGGTGGTAAATGTGGCTTCCAATGTTTCCGCATTTATTACATTTGTGCTGGCAGGCAAGGTTATCTGGGCACTGGCAATTCCTGCGGCCGCCTTCAATATGGCAGGCAGCTATCTCGGCAGCGGATATGCCATCAAATACGGCAGCAAGCTGGTAAAAAAAGTTTTGATTGTTGTACTTATCGGTATATTTATCAAACTGGCAATTGATGTGCTTTAAAATCATACGGTTACAGTATAATCAGGGTTAGCAATAACCCTGATTTTTTATATGCTTTTATTATAATCACAATATTTTATATACAAACAAAAAGGCACCGCATTTCTGCGATGCCTTTAAAAACATTGTCAAACAAAAATTATTTGAGTTCAACTTTTGCGCCAGCTGCTTCGAGTTTAGCTTTGATGTCTTCAGCTTCTGCTTTTGGAGCTGCTTCTTTAACTGTTTTTGGACAGTTGTCAACGAGGTCTTTTGCTTCTTTGAGGCCGAGACCTGTGAGTTCTTTAACAGCTTTGATAACGCCCATTTTGGAAGCGCCAGCTTCAACAAGAACAACGTCAAATTCTGTTTTTTCTTCAGCTGCTGGTGCTGCTGCGCCTGCTACTACTGCAACTGGAGCTGCTGCTGTTACGCCGAATTCTTCTTCGATTGCGGATACGAGTTCTGCGAGTTCGAGAACTGTAAGAGTTTTGATTTCTTCAACAAATTTTACGATTTTTTCGCTTGCCATTTTAAATGTCCTCCGTAATTACGTAATTTTTTAAATTAAATAGGGTTTGCTTACATGTTAAGCGGCAGTTAAACAGCTATTAAGCTGCTTCGCCTTCTTTCTGTTCTTTAACTGCATTGATAACGCGAGCAAGACCACTGAGGTTGCCCTGAAGTGCAGAAAGGAGCATAGAGAGTAAGCCGTCTCTGTTTGGAAGGTTAGCAATTTTCTTAACGCCTTCTACATCGAGAACTTCGCCGTCAAGGTAGCCACCTTTGATTTCGTATTTGCCTTTGGAAGCTTCGCAGAACTTGTTGAGGATTCTTGCTGCTGCAAGTGGATCTTCGTTGTTTGCGATAGCTACTGCTGTGGAGCCTTTGAGAACGTCGGAAAGACCTTCGATTGCTGTACCTCTGATAGCAATTTTGAGCATTGTGTTCTTAATTACTTCGTAGTGTACGCCAGCTTCTCTGAGTTCTTTACGGAGTTTTGTGTCTTCTTCTACTGTGATACCTTTGTAGTCGAAAACAACACCGCCCATGGAAGCATCGAGGATTTCTTTAACGCCTTCAACATAGCTCTTTTTACCAGCTAAGATTTTTTCGCTTGCCAATGTTTGTCACCTCTCTTATTATTTTTAAAACTAAATAACCTTTTTCTTATGAAAAGAGGCTGTGATTTCTTTTTGCAAAATATAAAAGGCTTGCCTTCTTTGCAGAAAACAAGCCTAATAAACCTATAATAAGTCAATACGCTTTGTTCTCGGCAGGCAAGGCTGAACCTTTTATGCATATTTGCACCTGCTGTCTTAAAACAGCTTAATTATTATACAATGATTCTATTGTAATGTCAATAGCCAATTTATAAATTAGCCACCGAATTTAGCGTTGTTGAGTTTAACGCCAGGACCCATTGTTGTAGCGATAGCTGCAGAACGGATGTACTGACCTTTTGCTGCTGCTGGTTTAGCTTTTACGATAGCATCCATAACTGTGTTGATGTTGTCGCAGAGTTTTTCTGTACCGAAGCTAGCTTTACCTACTGGAACGTGGATGATGTTAGCTTTGTCAAGACGGTATTCGATTTTACCTGCTTTAGCTTCTTTAACAGCCTGTGCAACGTTTGGTGTAACTGTGCCAGCTTTTGGGTTTGGCATAAGGCCACGAGGACCAAGAACTCTACCAAGACGGCCAACAAGACCCATCATATCAGGTGTTGTGATGAGAACGTCGAAATCCATCCAGCCTTCGTTCTGGATTTTTGCAACCATTTCTTCTGCACCTACGATGTCTGCGCCTGCTTCGAGAGCTTTTGTTTCGTTGTCGCCTTTTGCGATAACAAGAACTCTAACGTTTTTACCTGTACCGTGTGGCAGAACAACTGCACCACGAACCTGCTGGTCTGCGTGACGGCTGTCAACGCCAAGACGAACGTGAAGTTCTACTGTTTCGTCAAATTTTGCTTTTGCTGTGCTTACACAGAGTGTGCAAGCTTCTTCTAAGTCATAAAGCTTTGTTTTGTCAACAAGCTTTTTGCTGTCTACATATTTTTTACCGTGTTTCATTAATATCCTCCTGTGGTCAAACGGAAAATTCCTCCCACTTACGTTGAGTTTTACCTAATTATTCTTCTACTGTAACGCCCATGCTGCGAGCTGTACCTTTAACCATGCTCATAGCTGCTTCAAGGCTGCCTGCTGTAAGGTCTGGCAT
>JAFSCM010000010.1 GCA_017436765.1 Oscillospiraceae bacterium | reverse complement strand
GCCGTCTTCCTTAAGGACGGTTATTTATTTTGTTTGTTACGAGGTGATATATATGAACAGCAATCAGTCACAGGCTCTGGCAAGTGCTCCGGTTGGAAAACTGCTTGCAAAGCTTGCTGCGCCTGCAATTGCTGCGCAGATTGTAAATCTGCTTTACAATATGGTGGACCGTATGTATATCGGCCGCATAGAAGGTGTGGGCAAACTTGCGCTTACGGGCGTAGGGGTATGCTTTCCGCTCATTATGATAATCTCTGTCTTTGCCGCGCTTGTAGGTATGGGTGCCGCACCGCGAACCTCCATTTTTATGGGCAAAGGAGACAGGGAAACTGCCGAAAGGATAATGAACAACAGCTTTTCCCTGCTGATGATTATTGCCGCCGTGCTGACCGTTGTTTTCTTCTTTTTTGCAGAGCCTGTACTTATGAAGTTCGGCGCCAGTGAAAACACCATACAGTACGCACTGGATTATATGAAAATCTACAGTCTCGGCACAGTTTTTGTTCTGTTTACCCTTGGTATGAACAGCTTTATCAGCGCACAGGGTTTTGCAAAAACAAGTATGCTGACCGTTGTCCTTGGCGCAGCATTCAATATCGTCCTTGACCCGATTTTCATCTTTGTATTTGATATGGGTGTAAAGGGTGCCGCTGTTGCCACAGTTATCAGCCAGTTTGTATCTGCTGCTTGGATATTCCGCTTTTTATGCGGCAGCAGAACCGAGCTGAAACTGAAGGCCGCATATATGGTTCCCGACCCGAAAATCTTTCTGCCTTCCATGGCTCTGGGGCTTTCACCCTTTATTATGCAGGCAACCGAAAGTCTTATCTCTGTATGCTTCAACTCATCACTTTTAAAATACGGCGGGGACACAGCTGTGGGCAGTATGACCATTCTGACCAGTGTCATGACCTTTTCCATCCTTCCTCTGCAGGGGCTCTGTCAGGGTGCACAGCCGATTATCAGCTATAACTACGGTGCAAAATCCACTGAAAGGGTCAGAAAAGCCTTTCGGCTTACACTTATCAGCTGCCTTGTATACTCCTTTGCTATGTGGGCGCTGGTTATGCTGTTCCCTGAAACCTTTATAAAACTGTTCAACAGCGATGCCGAGCTTGTGGCTTTTGCTTCCCGCGCGCTGAGAATTTATATGGCTGTCAACTGTGTGTTCGGCGCACAGATTGCCTGTCAGCAGACCTTTATCTCCATCGGAAACGCAAAGTGCAGCCTGTTCCTTGCACTGCTGAGAAAGATTATCCTGCTTATTCCGCTTATCTACATTCTGCCTCTGTTTATTGCAGACCAGACCACAGCGGTATTTATGGCCGAACCTGTGGCAGATATGATAGCCGTAAGCTGTACGGTGCTTCTGTTCCGTCACGAATTCCGAAAGGCTGTAAAAACTTTGCAGAATTAAACATTAAACAGACAAAAACAGTCCCCGACATTAAGATTGTCGGGGACTGTTTAATTATGTACACAAAAAAACACCGGAAAACCGCTTATGGTTATCCGATGTTTTAAATTATAAAGGAAAGTTTATAGTTTGATAATACATACAGCGTGCTGATGTATCTGCATATTATTTTACAAAGTAACCAACTGCAACTGCGCCAGGACCTGCGTGTGTGCCAACAACGCTGCCAAGCTGTGCTGTGTGAATTTTTTCTGCATCGCCGCCCCACATATCTGCGTAGTCTGCGATATATGCCTGCATAAGTGCGCTGTCGGAACCTGTGTAGCCGATAACGAATGGTTTAGTGAAATCAACTGCTCCGCTTTTTTCAACTTCTGCATTCATAAGCTGGTTTGCCTGCTTGTTGCCGCGGCCTTTTGTGATGGATTTAACCACACCGTCTGCAATTGCGATAACCGGTTTGAAGTTGAGCAGACCGCCTGCAAAAGCTGCTGCTGCAGAAACACGGCCGCCTTTTTTGAGATATTCAAGTGTATCCACAACTGCGTATACACGGATGTTTTCTTTTTCTTTTTCGATAATTTCTGCAATTTCTTTTGCGGATTTACCTGCCTCTGCAAGCTGAAGTGCATATTCGCCAAGTGCACCTGTGCCGATTGCAACTGTGTAGCCGTCGACAACATAAACTTTGCCCTCGTAGTCTGCTGCTGCGATTGTTGCACTCTGGTATGTACCCGAAAGCTTTGATGAGATTGTGATTACAACCGCTTCGTCACCTGCTTCTGTGATTTCCCTGAAAGTTCTGTCAAAAGCATCAGGTGTAGGCTGGCTTGTTGTCGGCATAACATCCCCTGTAACAAGTTTTGCATAGAATGTGTCGTTATCTATTTCAATGCCGTCTGCATAGCTTTCTTCACCGAAGTTAACTGTGAGAGGAACAATTGTAAATTTTTCATTGAGTTCCTTGCCGAAATTAGCTGTAGAGTCCAAAATAATTCTAACGCCCATTGCATATTCTCCTTGTAATATAAATATTATCTGTGATTATTGTTTTATACTTCTGAAATATATTATTCCTGTGGAATACCCTCTTTTGAGATGAGCTGCAGCTTTGATGCTATATAGTCCAGAGTTGAATAAAAGTTTTTTCTTTCTTCGTTGCTCAGTTCATTGCCAACTGCATCAACTGCCTGCATACCGCGCTGTGACACAATTTCCGCTATTCTGTGCCCTTCTTCAGTAAGCACAAGCTTTGCACGGTAGGCTGTGTCATTTTCTGTTTTGCGCAGAACAAGGCCTTTTTCCGTCATTTCCGCCAAAACACGGGAAACCGCCGCTTTGTCCTTGTCACACAGTTCGCTGAGCTGTGATGCAGTTATGCCGTCAGGATGATGACGCATAATCATAAGATACTGCGCAAAGGCACCCTTGTGCCCGAACTTTATCATTTCGTCCCTTTCGATTTTCTGTATCTGACGGTTTATTACCGAAACAATAAAGGAAAACTGTTCATATCTTCCCTGCATTTACTCACCTGCTGATGTACAAATTATATGCCGTGACATATATTGCCACAGCGCTATTATTTTACACTCATAATGTTGATTTGTCAACTTTCTTCATAATAAATTCACTTTTACAAAAAAACAGCAGGATCTGCATATGCAGACCCCGCCGTTTTGTAACGGAAATACAATATATATCTTATCAGATGATGGATATACTTTATTCTTCGTGACAGCCGAATTCGCTGCCTGATTTTCCGCAGCTGCCTGCGTGGGAACAGCCGATGCATCTTGCACCTTTTTTCTTTTGTCTGTAAATATAGACTGATGCACCGCCAACTATTGCAATGATAACTGCAATTACAATAATATCTGTCATACTGCCGACACTCCTTTTAACCGATTATTTTATAACGGAACATTCCTTTTATTTTATAACAGAACATTCCTTGTTCATATTTCTGTTTGCCTTGCTGATGAGGGATGCAACGATTACAATGATAACTGCAACAGCAACGAGACCAGGAACAAAGCCTGCGCCAACAGAACCTGTTGTGATAAGTGTGCCAATCTGGTATACAAGGAAAGCCACTGTATAACCTGTTGCAAACTGGAGTGCTACACCGCCCCAGAACCATTTGCGGTCGTTGATTTCACTGTTCATAGCACCGAGAGCTGCAAAGCAAGGAGGTGTGAACAGGTTGAACATAAGGAAAGCAAGTGCTGCTGCCTTTGTAAGGCCCATAACCATTGCAACTTCATTTGCACCGCCCATAAGTGCAAGCTCTTCTGTATCGATAAAGCTTGTAAGGCCGTAGCATACTGCAAGTGTACCAACAACATTTTCCTTTGCGATAAAGCCTGTTACAGCTGCCGCTGCAAGCTGCCATGCTGCAACGCCGCAGACTGGAACAAGGATCACAGCGATTGGGGATGCGATGGAAGCAAGGATAGATGTTGCTTCTGCTCCTTCTTCAACAAGCTGAAGATTCCATGTGAAGGACTGCATAATCTGTACAACTGTGTTACATACAAGGATGATTGTACCTGCTTTGATGATGTAGTCTTTGCCGCGTTCCAGCATGGATACAAGTGCGCGTTTAAGGCTTGGAACCTTGTATTCAGGAAGTTCCATAATAAAGAAGGATTTTTTGAATTTGTGGCCTGCAATCTTATTTACAAGAAGAGCGCCGAAGAAGATGATGAGAATACCTGCAAAGTACATAAGTGTACCAACCCAGGAAGCATCCGCAAAGAATGCGCCCGCAAAAAGTGCAATAACAGGAAGTTTGGCACCGCAAGGCATAAATGGTGTGAGCATAGCTGTTGCGCGGCGTTCTCTTTCGTTTCTGATTGTACGGCAGGCCATAACGCCAGGAATTGCACAGCCTGTACCGATAACCATTGGAATAATGGATTTACCGCTGAGACCTACGCGTTTGAAGATCGGGTCCATAACAACGGAAACACGAGCCATGTAGCCACAGTCTTCAAGAAGTGCGATAAGGAAGTACATAACCATAACAAGCGGCAGGAAGCCTACAACAGCGCCTACACCGCCGATGATACCGTCAACGAGAAGGGACTGTACAAACGGAGAAGCGCCTTCCACCATACCTGCAACAACACCCTGAAAACTTTCAATCCAGCCAACGAGTGTGTCTGCAAGGAAAGGGCCAAAGGATGACTGTGAAATGTCAAATACAAGGAACATTACCACAGCAAAGATTGGAATACCAAGCCATTTGTTTGTAAGAACTTCGTCGATTTTGTCGCCGAAATTTTCGTCTTTTGTCAATACCTTTCTTGTTTCAACAGCTTTAACGATGCCGTTAACAAACTCAAAACGTTTTCTGTCTTCAGTCTGAACTGCTGCTTTGTCGGACATATCGATGTCAGCCTGAACATAAGGTGCAGCCTGTCTTTTTCCCTTGAGGGAAACTGCTGTTTTAACAACCTCTCTGAGACCAGCGTCGGAAGCTGTGGTTGAAACTGTTTCAACTACAGGACAGCCCAGTTTTTCGCTGAGAAGTTTTGTGTCGATTTCTGTTTCCTTTTTTGCTGTAACATCGCTTTTGTTAAGGGCAACAACCATTGGAATACCAAGTTCCAGCAGCTGTGTTGTAAAGAACAGACTGCGGCTGAGGTTTGTTGCATCCACAATGTTGATGATTACATCAGGATTTTCATTTTTTACATAATCACTTGTAACGCTTTCTTCGCTTGTGAACGGTGACATGGAATAAGCACCCGGCAGGTCAACTGCAACAAGGTCTTCTTCTCCGTCATAAAATGCTTTTTTGATAAAAGCTTCTTTCTTTTCTACTGTAACGCCGGCCCAGTTACCAACACGCTCTGTGCGGCCTGTGAGGGCATTGTACATTGTCGTTTTACCGCTGTTAGGGTTACCTGTCAAGGCAATTCTCATTTTTCTACAACCTCCCAATGTTGTATATATCTAATTATTTAAAAACAAATCTGATATGATGATATTCACCACGATATAGTTAGACTATGCTAACTCTCTGTCAAAAAAAATAGTGAAAATTCACTACTTTTTTCTCAAAATTACTGAATGCTGATTGCTGCTGCAAGATTGTTGTCTATTGTATAGCGGCCGTCCTTGATGGACACAACACATGTGCCTTTGCGCCTGGAAACCACTGTAATAGGCTCACCGCTGTAGCAGCCCAGTGAAAAGAGGAATGCATCAAGTTCTTCATCGTCTGTCCGGATGTCTCTGATGATGTATTCTTCACCGAGATTAGCTTCGTTAAGACTCATACTAATTTCCTCCTTCTACACATACTTTTAACCAATTAGCCATTGCTAACCATAACAAGGTTACCATAAGCTAACTGATTTGTCAACCATTTTTTGACATTAAAATATCAATGAAATAATTTTCTATATCAGTGACATTTTTATCTATAAATTGTTGGTATTTATGCGCATTTCTGCCAACTTGATTTTAATTTTCCAATATGATATTCTATTAAAAATAGCTTATTCAGTAAAGGAGAACATTATGCATCTGCAGGAATCCGGCGAAATGTATCTTGAAACTATACATGTACTTACAAAGAAACTTGGAGTAGTGCGTTCCATCGACATCTGTGAGGAGATGGGATATTCAAAGCCAAGTGTAAGCCGCGCTATGAGTATTCTCAAAGAGGGCGGGTATATTGTGGTGGAAAAAGGCGGGCATATTGTTCTTACAGACGTAGGCAGAGAGGTTGCAGAAAAAATTTACAGCCGCCATACTCTGCTGACAAAATTTCTGACAGGCATAGGTGTTGATGCAGAAACAGCGGCGGAAGATGCATGCAAGCTGGAACATCATATCAGCGATATCACCTACGAAGCAATAAAAAAGCATATAGGATTGTAATATATGGAAAACAAAAAGAAATTTGATTTAAAGGGCATTCTTGCTGACCTTTGCTTCCTTATTGGTACTATGGTGCTGGGATATGTGAACTTCTTTGTGTACGGTCAGTATACAGGCATGGTTGAAGCAGGTGTTATTTCTGCAGATGCACACCGCGTATTTGTGGCAGGCACATTTATCATAGTTGCTTTTCTTTACTATAATATTACAAAGCTTGTGCTTTCATACCGCAAAAGTACAGGATGGCTGTTCTGGCTGACAATGTTCACCGCT
>JAFSCM010000083.1 GCA_017436765.1 Oscillospiraceae bacterium | reverse complement strand
TTTTTTAAAAATAATTTCAAAAAAAAGAAAAATTTTTTGAAAAAAGTGTTGACAAAACAGATGTTGTGGTATATAATAATTTTCGTTGCTGAGGCAGTCAGCTAACGGGATGTGGCTCAGTTTGGTAGAGCGCCTGGTTTGGGACCAGGATGCCGCAGGTTCGAATCCTGTCATCCCGACCACGACCACCGAGAAATCGGTGGTCTTTTTTTGTTTTAATAATATCAGATAAATAATGGATTCTAACCTGCGAAGGTCGCGGCGAAAAACAAACAGTCCGGTGGACTGTTTGTAGCCGGCGAGAGCCGAGCGTACCAAGCGAGGCCGGATAGTATGCAAGGCGCAGCCGAAGCAGACGGCGAATCCTGTCATCCCGACCGAAAGGTCCTGACCGATAAGGTCGGGACCTTTTTTGCATAAAAAATCAACAGCCGAAAAACGGCTGTTGATTACAGTATGTCTGAATATGTAATTTAGTTCCAGAAATCTGTTTTGTCTGTAAGACCAATGCTTTCAGCTTTGAATACAGGATCTTTGCCTTCTTTTTTCTGCTTGAGATAGTCATTGAGACATGCAAGAGCAGGTTTGGAAAGAAGAACGATAACAGGCAGGTTGATAATAGCCATAATACCCATAAGAACGTCTGCAAGGTTCCATACAAAACCAAATTCAAGCATTGCGCCAACAAAAACGATAAGACATGCAGCAACACGGAAGATGCTCATACCTGTTTTGCCAACCTGTCGTTTTGCAATGTAGTTGAGACAGCCTTCGCAATAATAAAGGTTACCTATAAGTGTTGTAAATGCAAAGAGCAGGAGACAGATTGTGATAAATACAGGACCGAATGCGCCGAATTTTGTTGCAAGAGCTGTCTGTACAAATGGAGCACCGCTGAGTTCTTCAGAAGGAACAATACCGCTGGACAGGCACATCATAGCTGTTGCTGTACAGATAAGGATTGTATCGATAAATACGCTGAGCATCTGTACAAGACCCTGTTTAACAGGATGGGATACATCTGCAGCTGCAGCTGCGTTAGGTGCAGAACCAACACCGGCTTCGTTGGAGTAGAGACCGCGTTTGATACCCTGCATGATAGCAGAACCTGCGAAACCGCCGAAGATAGCTTTAAAGTCGAATGCGGCAACAAAGATGTTTTTGATAACTGCCGGCAGCATACCGATGTTGAGAATCATAGTAAGAAGGGCCATAAGAATGTAGATAACACCCATTACAGGAACCATAACACCTGTAACTTTAAGGATGCGTTTGCCGCCGCCGAAAATGCAGAAGCCAACGAGAACAGCAAGAATTGCACCGCAGATCATCGGTACATTGTCGCCGTAGAAGCTGTAACCGCTGAGAGAAGTTACAAGGTTGTAGGAGCAGAGCATATTGAAGCCGCCTGCGTATGTTGCAATAAGGGAAACTGCAAAAATAACACCAAGCCAACGGCTTTTAAGTGCAGCTTCAATGTAGTAGGAAGGGCCGCCGTAGCTGCCGCCGTCCTTGTCGCGTTTTTTGTAAATCTGTGCAAGGGTGCTTTCAATAAATGCAGAAGCGCCGCCAACGAGAGCGATAATCCACATCCAGAAAACAGCGCCGTAACCGCCGATAGCAATAGCGTTTGCAACACCAACGATGTTACCTGTGCCAACACGGCTTGCTGTGGAAACCATCAGTGCCTGGAAAGAAGAAACAGAACCGTCATCTTTCTTTTCTGTAACAACACGGATTGATTCGCCCAGGAGTCTCAGCTGAACAAATTTTGTGCGGAATGTGAAGTAGATACCAACTGCGAGCAGCATAATTATGAGCAGGTAGCTGTACATAACATTGCTGATGTTGGCAATCAGTGTGTCGAAAAATTGATACATAAGATAATCCTTTCATTTTATTAATATGGTATTATTTATAATAACATATTGCTGGTTATAAATCTACAGTGAATAATAAAAATATTTGCAAAGAACAGGATAATCGGTTAAAAAATCATAAGGGAGGTTTATAATGTGAATGCATTGTTTCGATACAGGTGATAAACAGTATAAATTTGTATGTGAGACTGTACAAATATAAAATAATAGTACTTGTCAAATTAGTTATAAATGTATCTTGAAAAAAAATTAGTGATATTTTATAATATTGTAGAAGTATATATTATCGGTGGGGCCGGCCATAAATGTGGTTGAAAATGAAATTGCGGCGCTTTGGATTGATATACTTCATCGATGTTTTTTAATTAAAAGAATTGTTTACAGTAAGAATTAATTCAATAAAAAAACAGGAGAATAATTATGGAAAAAAAGCTTGTTTACACAGGTAAGACAAAGGATGTTTTTGCCCTTGAAAACGGAAACTATCTCTTGAAATTCAAGGATGACTGTACAGGTAAAGACGGCGTGTTTGACCCGGGCGAAAATGTGGTTGGTCTTACTATTGATGGTGTGGGTGATGTTAATCTTCGTATGTCCATCTACTTTTTTGAAAAAATCAATGCAGCAGGCATCAGAACACATTATGTAAGCGCTGACCTTGAAAATACTACAATGGAAGTGCTTCCTGCAAAGGTTTTTGGTCAGGGCCTTGAAGTAATCTGCCGCCACAAAGCCGTTGGCAGCTTTATCCGCCGTTACGGTCAGTATATCGAATCTGGTGCAGATTTGCCTGCATATGTTGAAACAACATTTAAAAATGATGAACTGGGCGATCCTCTTGTAACAAAAGATGCACTTGCTGCACTTGGTGTTATGACTGAAGAACAGTATGATTCAATGAAGGATATGACACAGAAAATCACACAGATTGTAGCTGACGATCTTAAAGAAAAAGGTATGGTTCTGTATGATATCAAATTTGAATACGGTTATGACGCTGACGGAAATGTAATGCTTATTGACGAAATTGCTTCCGGAAATATGCGTGTTTACAAAGACGGTCAGTATATCGACCCAATGAAGCTTTCAGAATTGTTTTTTGCATAATTGATATATTATTTTTCGCATCAGATAAAAATAACCTGTGGCCAATTACGGCAGATGCCATATCAGACAGATAAGTGATGGTATATGTGAAATGTATTCCGTAATGCGGCAGCAGATTGTACAGATTATAAATTATTATTTAAAGATATAAATTATTTTAATTGTTAATATTACAGGAGGCAAAAATGGCATTTTATTATAAGGAACCTTCCCATACTTTCAGCGAATATCTGCTTGTTCCGGGATATTCTTCAAAGGAATGCATTCCAAGCAGCGTTTCTCTTAAAACACCGCTTGTTAAATATAAGAAAGGTGAAGAATGTCCGCTGACAATGAACATTCCTATGGTATCTGCAGTTATGCAGGCTGTATCAGGTGAAGATATGGGTGTTGCACTGGCAAAAGAAGGCGGTGTTGCATTTATCTATGTTTCACAGCCAATCGAACAGCAGGCTGAAATGGTAAGAAAAGTTAAAAATTCAAAGGCTGGATTTGTAATCAGCGATTCCAACCTCAGAATTGACAACACTATGGAAGATGTAGTGGAACTCAAAAAAGTTACAGGTCACTCCACAATGGCTGTAACAGAGGATGGCACAGGTACAGGTAAACTTCTCGGTATTGTTACAAGCCGTGACTACCGTGTTTCCCGCATGGATCCGAACACAAAGGTTTCCGAGTTTATGACTCCGCTTGAAAATATTATTTCTGCTCCTGAAGGAACAACACTCAAGGAAGCAAATGATATCATCTGGGACAATAAACTCAACTCATTGCCTATTGTTGATAAAGATGGCCATCTTGTGGCTTTTGTTTTCCGCAAAGACTACGAAACACAGAAAAACAATCCTATGCAGCTCCTCGACGATGACAAACGCTATGTTGTAGGTGCTGGTATCAACACACGCGACTATGCAGAACGCGTTCCTGCACTTGTTGAAGCAGGTGCTGATGTACTTGTTATCGACTCTTCCGAAGGTTATTCCGAATGGCAGTCAATGACAATCAAATGGATCCGTGACCACTACGGCGATACAGTTAAAGTTGGTGCAGGCAACGTTGTTGACGGCGAAGGCTTCCGTTTCCTTGCAGACGCAGGCGCAGACTTTATCAAAGTAGGTATCGGCGGCGGTTCAATCTGTATCACCCGTGAAACAAAAGGTATCGGCCGCGGACAGGCTACAGCAGTTATTGATGTAGCAGCAGAAAGAGACAAATACTTTGAAGAAACAGGTGTTTATGTTCCGATCTGCGCTGACGGCGGTATTGTACATGACTACCATATGACACTTGCTCTTGCAATGGGTTCCGACTTCTGTATGCTTGGCAGATATTTCTCAAGATTTGATGAATCTCCAACAACAAAAGTGCTTGTAAACGGTAACTATATGAAAGAGTACTGGGGCGAAGGCAGCGCCAGAGCAAGAAACTGGCAGCGTTATGACCTTGGCGGTGCAGGCAAACTCAGCTTTGAAGAAGGCGTTGATTCTTATGTACCTTATGCAGGCGCACTCAGCGACGGTGTTGCTGTAACTCTGGCAAAAATCCGTTCCACAATGTGTAACTGTGGTGCCCTGAACCTTCAGGAACTTCGCGATAAAGCAAAAATCACTTTGGTTTCTGCAGTTTCTATTGTTGAAGGCGGCGCACATGACGTTGTGCTTAAAGATTCCCAAAATTAATTTACGATAAGATTATTTCTTGTCATTTTATAATGAATGTGTAACTGGCGGATAAGTGGGTATAACCACATGGAGCACATTCTGTTTAAAAAAGTCGACCGCCTGGGCGCTGTTTGTTTGGCGTGCCAGGCGGTCTTTTGTTTTGCAAAACCGTACGCTGAATACAGGAACAAATTGAATTGAAAAATAGTTTTTAAAATACACAATACAGAAAATATAAAGAGGTTAATATGAGTAATACAAAAGTTTTTGTGTCTTCTGTTCTTGCAGGCACATGTATAGGTTTTGGCGGTATAATTTATCTTATGAGTTCCAATAAAGTTCTGGGTTCAATGTTCTTTGCCATTGGTCTGCTTACAATCTGCTCCTATGGTTTGCATCTGTATACAGGCAAAGTGTGCTATGTATGCCAGAATGATAAAAAATTTGCATTGCAGATTCCGGTTATCTGGTTTGGCAACCTTATAGGCACAGGCATAACTGCTCTAATTGTTCTTGCAACACGCAACGGTGCTGCCATTGCTGAGGCAGCAGCTGCAGTATGTGAAGTAAAGATGAATGACAGCTGGCTCAGTCTTTTTCTGCTGGGTGTGTTCTGTAATATTATGATTTACATTTCAGTTGAAGGCTACAACAAAATTCAGTATGAAATGGGCAAATATATCTCCCTTTTCTTTGGCGTAATGGTGTTTATCCTTTCAGGATTTGAGCACAGTATTGCAGATATGTTTTATTTCTGGGCAGCAGGAAACTGGAGTGCAGACAGCATAATCCGTCTGCTTGTAATTACACTGGGCAACGCTGCAGGCGGCATTGTTTTTGCGGAAACAAAAAGATATATATGCGAAAAAAGATAAAATAATTACCGGTAAGTGATATAGGGCTATACTGACAGGTGTAAAACAGCACATTCTGTGCGGTACATATATGAAGTAACAATTAAAGGTTATATTGTCCTGACAGAGGGGAATCTGTTGCCGGAATATGCTGAAAAACTGCAGATAAATTGTGAAAATTTAATTTATTCCCCGAAAATAATGATGTAACAGAATAGAAAATATTGACTTTGATTAAACCGAGTGATATCATTTTTCTAGAAGATTTTGATGGAGGAATTTATTATGACACATATCAAAACAATTGAAACTCGCAATCTCTGTGAAAGCGCAAAAAACGGCGGCTGCGGCGAATGCCAGACATCCTGCCAGTCTGCTTGCAAAACAAGCTGCGGTATTGCTAACCAGCAGTGTGAAAACACAGAAGAATAGTAAGAGCACAAGATGCCGCCATATAGGCGGCATTTTTTGTAGAAAAATACTGATGCGGTTACAGATAACTGCACAGAGTACATAAAGGGGATAAATACAAATGATACATCAGTACAAACTGGGGGACTACAATATAGTTCTGGATGTCTGCTCCGGTTCTGTTCATGCAGTGGACGAAGTGGCATACGATATAATCGCAATGTACGAAAATAATACAAAGGATGCAGTCATAGATGAAATATCAGCAAAATATGCAGACAGAACGGATATAACTGCTGCAGATATCGAAGAATGTTATACACAGGTTACAGCCCTTAAAGATATGGGCAAACTGTTTGCACCCGACACATTTGAAGGTATGGCAGGACATCTCAAGGCAAAGACATCAGGAGTTGTAAAGGCACTGTGTCTTCATATTGCCCATACCTGCAACCTCAACTGCGAATACTGCTTTGCATCTCAGGGCAAATATCACGGTGAACGCGCGATGATGAGCTTTGAAGTGGGCAAAAGAGCCTTTGACTGGCTTATAGAAAACTCCGGCAGCCGCAGAAACCTTGAGGTTGACTTTTTCGGCGGAGAACCGCTGATGAACTTTGATGTGGTGAAACAGCTGGTGGAATATGCCCGCAGCATAGAAAAGGAAAAGGGTAAAAACTTCCGCTTTACACTTACAACCAACGGTGTGCTTGTGGATGATGATGTAATAGATTTCTGCAATAAAGAGATGAGCAATGTAGTACTCAGCCTTGACGGCAGAAAAGAAATTCACGACCGTTACCGTGTGGACTATGCAGGCAACGGCAGCTGGGAAAAGATTGTGCCTAAATTTCAGAAATTCGTGGAAAAACGCGGCGGCAAAAACTACTATATGCGCGGTACATTTACCCACGCAAACCCTGATTTTCTGAAGGATATTCAGGTTATGCTGGACCTGGGCTTCAACGAACTCAGCATGGAACCAGTTGTATGTGCAGCAGGGGACCCGTCCGAACTTACAGAAGAGGATTTCCCGATTGTATGCAGGCAGTATGAAGAACTTGCAAAGCTTATGCTTAAAAAGGACAAAGAGGGAAAACCTTTTACCTTCTACCACTATATGATTGACCTTACAGGCGGCCCTTGCATCTATAAGCGCATCTCAGGCTGTGGTTCGGGTACAGAATATATGGCGGTTACCCCTTGGGGTGACCTGTACCCATGCCATCAGTTTGTAGGTGACGATAAATTTAAGCTGGGCGACATTTGGAATGGTGTTACTAACACCGAAATTCAGGGGGAATTTGCAGCCTGCAATGTTTATGCACATCCTGAATGCCGTGACTGCTGGGCACGCCTTTACTGCTCAGGCGGATGTGCGGCAAATGCATACCACGCAACAGGTAAGGTAACAGGCATCTACGAATATGGCTGCCGACTTTTCAAAAAGCGTATGGAATGTGCAATTATGGTTGCGGTAGACAGGGCACTGGGAGAATAATATGACAACACCGATATGTGATTTTGTCAGAGAATACAAGGAAAAACAGTCATTGAGACTGCATATGCCGGGGCATAAAGGCGTAAACCTGCTTGGCTTTGAACATCTTGACATAACCGAGATTGACGGGGCGGACAGCCTGTATGAAGCGGATGGAATTATTGCAGAAAGTGAGGCAAACGCTTCACAGCTTTTCGGATGTGACACATTCTATTCTGCGGAAGGTTCATCACAGTGTATAAGGGCTATGCTGTATCTTGCCTGTATTGGTGCGGATAAAAAGCCTCTGATAATGGCGGGAAGAAACGCTCACAAAACATTTCTGAGTGCGGCTGCACTGATTGATTTTGATATACAGTGGCTTTACGGCGATAAGCAGGACAGCTATCTGTCCTGCAGCATTTCTGCAGAATATCTTGAAAAAACACTGAAGAATTCTGAAAGAAAACCGTCAGCAGTTTATATAACAAGTCCTGACTATCTTGGCAATACTGCGGATATAAAAAGCCTTGCACAAGTGTGCCGCAGATACGGGGTTATGCTTGTTGTGGACAACGCACACGGTGCATATCTGAAGTTTATGCCGCAGTCACAGCACCCGATTGATATGGGCGCTGATATGTGCTGTGATTCTGCACATAAAACCCTGCCTGTGCTTACAGGCGGCGCATATCTGCATATCGGAAAAACTGTTGCGGAAAAGTATATACCTGTGGTTAAAAATGCCCTTGCGATGTTCGGTTCCACAAGTCCGTCCTATATTATTATGCAGTCCCTTGATATGGCAAACAAATATATATCCGACGGATATTCAGAAAAACTGGGGCAGTTCTGTGATAAGCTGAAAAATATCAGAAACAAACTTTCTGCAAAAGGCTTTCAGCTTGCGGGAGATGAACCGATGAAGATAACCATAAGTACAAAGAGCTATGGTTACGAAGGAAAAGAATTTGCAGAAATTCTGGCAGACAGAAATATTGTGTGCGAATTCAGCGACCCTGATTTTTTGGTGTTTATGTTCACACCCGAAATAACTGATATGCAGCTGGACTTTTTTGCTGATGCTGTATGCGGTATACCCAAAAAAGCAGCAGTAACTGTTTTGCCGCCGGTACAGCAGACAGCAGTCAAAGCTATGTCGGTAAGGGATGCGGCATTTTCACCAAGCGAAGAAATTCCGGTGGAAAAGGCAACGGGCAGAGTGCTGGCAGCGGCATCTGTGGGATGTCCGCCGGCAGTACCGATTGTGGTCTGCGGAGAAATAATTGATGAAAAGGCAGTTGAAACTTTCAGATATTATGGCGTAGACAGATGTTGTGTGGTAAAATAATATATATCATTCTGAAGGAAGGTGTTTTGGATGGAAACAAGGGTTGCGGTTATCGGTATTATAGTTGAAAATCTGGCGGTTACATCCCGCATTAACGAGATACTGTCAGAATATGGCGATTACATAATAGGGCGTATGGGCATACCTTACCGTGAAAGAGGCATAAATATAATAAGTATTGCAATAGATGCTCCCCAGAATGTAATTTCTGCAGTTTCAGGCAAGCTGGGCAGACTTGAAGGAGTTACAGCCAAAACAGCCTATTCAAACTGTATTTTTACGGATAACCAATAATTGCCGTAATAAAAAGTGACATTGTCACAGAATTATGACATTCTATGTGGTATATTATAATCACAAAACAAAAACACAGCAGTTTAATCTGATATAAATAAAAGGAGAATAATTATGAAAGCTAAATTTTACATCTGTTCACATTGTGGCAATATTATCGGTATGGTAAAGGATAAAGGTGTTCCTGTAGTATGCTGCGGCGAAAAAATGCAGGCTCTCATTCCAAATACAGTTGAAGCAAGCGGTGAAAAACATCTTCCTGTTGTAAAGGTGGAAGACGGTGTTGTATCCGTTAATGTAGGTGCAGTTGACCATCCTATGGCAGCAGAACACTTTATCGAATGGGTATATGTGGAAACAGAAAAAGGCGGCCAGCGCAAAAACCTCAATCCTGGTGATGCTCCGGAAGTTAAATTCTGGCTTGGCGATGACAAAGCTGTTGCAGTTTACGCATACTGCAATCTCCATGGCCTGTGGAAAACATAAGTATAAGAAAATATATGATCATAAAGCTGACGGCTGTTGCAGCCGTCAGCTTTTTTGTGTGATGATATATATTTGTGTGTTTTATATATTGCAATCAGTATGTAAAAAGATGTAAAATATATAGAAATACTTTTATTTTTTATACAGTTTTTTATGTAAGTTATCG
>JAFSCM010000082.1 GCA_017436765.1 Oscillospiraceae bacterium | reverse complement strand
TCTATGGTTGGCCTTGTGTTTATATACGGTTACAATGCGGGCAGTGCGGTGCTGCGCGGTATGGGCGACAGCCGTCATCCTTTCATATTTATATCAATAGCTGCGGTGCTTAATATTATTCTTGATATTCTGTTTGTAATGATACTGCCTTTCGGCTGTATGGGTGCGGCACTGGCAACAGTGATAAGCCAGGGTGTAAGCTTTGTGCTTTGTGCTGTATACCTTTACAGAAACCGATTTGAAATCGGGCTGGATTTCAGAAAGGAATATTTTGCACATCCCGACAGAGATATGTTTGCAGCCCTTGTAAAACTGGGGCTTCCTATGGCCATAAAAAGTGCGTCTATTCAGGTGTCCAAACTGTTTGTAAACAGCTTTATCAACTCCTTTGGCGTTGCAGTTTCCGCCTTTGCAGGCATCGCAAACAAAATTGCAAGCATCTCAAACCTTGTTTCCAACTCTGTAAATACAGCAGGCTCATCAATGGTGGGACAGAATATCGGTGCACAGAAATATGACCGTGTTCCCAAAATAATGCTCACAGTTGCAGCAATAACCTTTGCTGTTGCAATAACAATGAGCGTTGCCTTCTGTACATTTCCGCTGCAGATTTTCGGCATATTCAGCAAGGAAAAAGAGGTGCTGGACATTGCCCTTGAATATCTGCCCATAGCTGTGCTTATGTTTTTCGGCAGTGCCTGCCGTGCTCCTGCAAATGCACTTATAAATGGCAGCGGCAACTATAAAATGAACTTTGCCACAGCAATTTTTGACGGTATCATAATGCGCATAGGCCTTGCAGTAATGTTCGGCATTGTTCTCGACTGGGGATATCTTGGTTTCTGGCTGGGGGATGCACTTGCAGGCTTTACACCTTTGGTAATAGGCATTGTTTTCTTTATTTCCGGCAAATGGAAAAAACGCACTGTAAGCTGAGGATAAAAAATGGATATAAACAATATATGCAAAGATATACTTGCCCTTGGGGCAGACAAAGCAGTTGGCATTGATGTAAAGGATATCGTTTTCAATACAGATTTCCGCAAAAGCTGCGAAGAAAATAAATGCGGAAACTACGGCAGAAACTACACCTGTCCGCCTTATGCAGGCACAGCAGAAGAACTTGTGGCAAAGGTGAAAAGCTACAGCAAGGGTATAGTTATTGTGTGCACGGAAAAGATATCGGGCTATGATGATATGTACGGTATACAGCTTGCCGACAAACGGATTGCCGATACAGCATTGCTTGCAGATGAATATGCAGTTAAAAACGGATTTGACCATCTTGTTGTGGGCGGTTCAAACTGCAAAAAGTGCACTCCCTGCAGGGCAGTGACTGGCGGAAAATGTCCTCTGCCGCAGAAAGCCTTTATTTCACTTTCGGCTTACTGTATAGACACGGCTAAACTCAGCGAAAGCTGCGGGATAAATATGGTGTGGGACGGCACAGAGGTAAGCTACTTTGCAATGCTTCTGCTTAAATAACAAAATAAAACAGACATTAACTCAAGGCAAGGGTCAATGTCTGTTTTTTATATGGTAATTTTATCTTTCAGATGAATGTTGTTTCTTCACCACGGCAACACCGTATCCGCACAATGTCAGCACACCGTCAATCTCTTTTCCGGAAATCAGGTCATAGCCTCTGACATCGGGAACAGTATTTTCCTTGTCAGAAAGATTAAGATAAAAACCGTAAATATCCCCGTCAGCTTCTCTCTGGTGGTATTCAACTGCAGGCGGCATAACATTTGGTTCTATGCCTGCGTTTTTAATCATCTGTTCAAAAACAGGGGCAAGGTCGGCGGCCTTTGTGCGTGCAGCAACATAATATGCACTGCCTTCGCCAAAACAATTAACAGTGATTGCAGGCGTATCCCTGTAAAAATCATCGGTGTATCTGCCGATAACCTCTGCATCCTTTACTTTAAGTATTTCACAGCAGTCAAAAACTTCAATTTTGTTTTCAAGTCCGCGCAGCTTTATGCCGTTGCGGTCAGAAGGGAAGAGAGTATCCATTTCTTCGCTGTAAATACCGAAAAGGTCAGAAAGATTATTTCCCGGGAAACCGCCGAGATGGCACAGCAGGTTTTCGTCAACATATCCGCAAAGGTATGTTGCCAGCAGCTGACCGCCGTTTTTTACAAACTCTGTCAGCCTTTCTGCAACACCGGGATGGAGAATATACAGCATAGGTGCAAGGATTATTTTGTAGTCGCTGAAATCATCGGTGGAGGAGATAACATCCACCTCGGCACCGCAACGGTTGAATTCCCGCCAGAAATCCACAAGTGTTTTTTCATATTTTTTGTCGGCAACCGCCATAGCCTGCATATCCTGTATCGCCCATCTGTTGTCCCAGTCAAACAGCAGCGCAGCTTTTGCCTTTACCTTTGTGCCTGCAACTGTGCCGATTTTTTTCAGGATGTCCCCAACCTCGCTTACCTCGCGGAATACACGGTTGTCTATGCCTGCGTGGTCAATTACAGCACCGTGGAACTGTTCAAAGCTGCCGCGGCTTTTCCTTATCTGAAAATACTGTACAGTATCACTGCCTGTGGCTATTGCCTGTACGGCCTGCAGTCTCAGCACGCCGGGGCGTTTCAGCTTGTTGTAAGCCTGCCAGTTGGTAAGGCTTGGGGTACATTCCATCAGCATAAAGGGCCTGTCTTTCTTCAGACCTCTGAATACTGCGTGGCTGTATGCAAATTCCCGCATTGTGTCCTCAAAACTTTCCCAGTCATTGTGGAAACGGGGATAACTGTCCCAGCTTACAACATCAATTTCCTTTGCAAGGGCACGGTAGTCAAGACCGTTGTACATATTCATCAGATTGGCTGTAACGGGAATATCAGGGTTAAAACTTTTTACCGTTTCAATTTCACTTTTCATACAGTCAATCATATTCCAGGTGGTAAAACGGCGCCATTCCAGCATAAGTCCCATAATATCAACCGAACCATTGGCAAAAGGCGGCTCAATCTCCTCAAAGCAGGAATATTTATGACTCCAGAAGGTTGTCCACCAGGCTTTGTTCAGCTTTTCTATATCGTTGTCAAACTTATCCCGCAGATACTGGCGGAATTTTTCCTGACACAGAGGACAGAAACATTCACCGCCCATTTCGTTGGAGATATGCCACATCAGTAGGGCAGGGTGGTGAGCAAAACGCGCTGCCAGCATAGTATTTATATTTGTAAGTTTATTGCGGATATTTTCACTGCTCATACAGTAGTTGTGTCTGTCACCGTGATGATAACGGATGCCCATGCTGTCCACACGCAGACAGTCGGGATATTTTCTGTCCAGCCATGCAGGTTTTGCACCTGACGGTGTGGCAAGTATGGTATATATGCCGTTGGCATACAGATTGTCCATAACTTCTTTCAGCCACTCAAAGTGGTATTCTCCCTCCCGTGGTTCATAGCTGGACCAGGAGAATATACCCAGGGAAACACAGTTTATCCCCGCTTTTTTCATATACTCAATATCCTGCATAAGTATATCCGGGCGGTCAAGCCACTGGTCAAGGTTGTAGTCACCGCCGTGTACAAGTCCGTTTATTTTTGGAAACAAAGGTTTTCTGCTCATAATTTTTTCCTCGTATTTTTTATTACATTTATAATATAAAATTGTCTTGAAAAAGTAAATGCTTTTATAATTTCACATTTGGGGGAAATAATAAAACAGGGTGATAATATGAAAGACAGAAAAATGCTTAAAATGGCGGGAAGCGGCATAATAAGCGGATTTTTCAACGGATTGTTCGGTTCTGGCGGCGGAGTGGTTGCCGTAATGTTTCTGAGAAATATTCTGAACGATGAAAAAAAGGCACATGCCAGTGCCACCCTTATGATACTTGTAATGAGCAGTGTAAGCCATGTTTTCTATGCTTTGTACGGACATGTAGACTGGCAGACTGGATTTAAGCTGATTCCGGGCGGCATAACAGGCGCAATCCTTGGTACAGTATTGCTTAAGAACATAAAAAATACAAATCTTAAAAGACTTTTTGGTCTTGTACTTGTAATATCGGGGGCGGTGATGTTGTTAAGATGAACTTTATGTCAGCTTCAATAGTAGGATTTCTTTCGGGTATACTGGCATCAATGGGCCTTGGAGGCGGATTTGTACTGGTTGTGTATTTTGCTGTATTCACAGACTTTGTGCAGAAAGGCGCACAGGGGATAAATCTGCTGTTTTTTATACCTATAACTGTTATTGCGGTGATTATCCATATAAAAAACAGGCTGATTGATATAAAAACGGCACTTATCTGTTCAGCTTTTGGGATACTGGCTGTTGTCGGCGGTTTTTACCTTGCGCAGAATATTGACAACGAATGGCTGCGCAAAGCATTTGCCGTGTTTATAATAATTTCGGGTCTGAAGGATTTACTGGGGAAAAATAAAAAATCAGAAAACCCCACAGATGGACAATAATCAATCTTTGTGTTATAATGCATTCATTATCGACACAAGGAGTAAAGTAAAAATGAGTTAAAACAAAATTCTTGCCACAGTGGACGGCGTAAATATTACAGAAGCTGAAGTTAATGCTTTTATCGGCACACTTACAAAGGACCAGCAGATGTATGCAAACAATCCGCAGTTCCGTCAGCAGTGCCTTGAAGAAATTATTAACATCCACCTTTTTGCAAAAATGGGCAAAGAAGAAAAAATGGATGAAACAAAAGAATTTGCAACATATATGGAAAGTGCAAAAAAAGATATTCTTGCACAGCTTGCAATTAAAAAAGTTCTCGCTGAAGCAGCAGTAACAGCAGAAGAATGCAAAGAATATTATGAAGCAAACAAAGCTACATTTGTAACAAAGCCTACAGTAAGTGCAAAACATATTCTTGTTAAAGAAGAAGCAGATATTATTGCAATCAAAAAGCTTATCGAAAGCGGCGCAAAAGAATTTGAAGAAATGGCACGCGAACATTCCACATGCGGTTCTGCAGCAAGAGGCGGCGACCTTGGCGAATTTGGCAGAGGCCAGATGGTAAAGGAATTTGAAGAAGCAGCATTCAATGCAGAAATCGGTGAAATTGTCGGACCTGTACAGACACAGTTCGGTTATCACCTTATCAAAGTTGAAGATAAAAGAGAAGAAAGAACAGCAGAGTTTGAACAGGTGGAAAGCCGTATAAGAAGAACTCTTGAAAACAAGAAACAGAACGAAGTTTATATGGCAAAAACTGCCGAACTCAGAGAAAAATATCTCAACAAATAATATAAGTCTATAACAGAAAACCTCGGTTACAGAAAAGTAACCGAGGTTTTTATATACGGGAAAAAATGAGGGTACTGCCACAAGGCAGTACCCTCATTGGTCGGGATGACAAGATTTGAACTTGCGGCCTCTGCGTCCCGAACGCAGCGCTCTACCAAACTGAGCCACATCCCGATAGATTGAAAATATTAAATAACTGCCGCAAGTTCCTCGCTCGAGCCAAGGCTCTCACGCCTCTCGTGCTAAAAACAGTGTACCACACTGTTTTATTGACGCACTCGTCCCAAGTCTGTCACTTGCGTGATGCGGCCTCTGCGTCCCGAACGCAGCGCTCTACCAAACTGAGCCACATCCCGATAGATATTCAATAAATTTCACAATTTGAATACATATTTATTATATATCTTAAAGCATAAAATAGTTTACTACTTTTTTATATTAAAGTCAACATTGATTGCTGTAAATTTTTATGATAATATTAAAAATAAAGTAAAAGGAGTGTTAGTATGATCTGGAGTATTATTGCTGGCGCCATTGTTGGTAGTATTGCAGGTAAAATTATGGATACACATATGGGCTGGATTATGAATATTATTGTCGGTATCCTCGGCTCTTTTGTGGGTAGTTTTCTGTTTGGACTGATAGGTTTTCACACAACGGGAATTGCAAGCTTTATTGTATCGGTAATCGGTGCCTGCATCTGTATTGCACTGGCAAGAAAAATAAATTAATTAAGTCAAAGACAAAACCGTGTAAGTTTTATGCTTACACGGTTATTTTTTATCCCAGATTCATTCTGTCCTGATCGCCGTCGGCTTTGAACATCATAAAGTTTTCTGTATCTGTGGTGAAGAAATAATAGTCAATATTCTTCTGCCACAAAGGATTCAGATAGTTTGGAATTATGTTTTCATCCTTTTCATCTCTCAGCACAAATCCGGCTTTTGCGGCATCCACACCATAACAGTAGCAGTCACAGAACTCACAGCCGTATTGCTCCATAAGGACATCAATATGTCCGTTTATGTCCGCAAAATCTGCAGGATTGCCGATATAGTCCACCAGACGCAGAACTTTGCCTTCTTCGCTTTCGTTTACGCGGAATACGGCAAGACTGCTGCAGCGTCCGTCCTTGAAAATACCGAACACTTTATATTTGTAGTGCGGATATCTGAAATATCTTTTATCCACATACCAATAATCTTTTTTGGGGCGGCTGTTGCCGAAATTGTCAAAATATTGCTTGACCGCATCAATATCTGCAAACTCAACAAGTTCTGCATGGGGTTCATCGCAGCACGGGATGTTTTTGTTGTTTACAACCGCCATATTATATTCGGCAAGATTGCGCAGACGGTAGTAATGGTTCATTTCGTCAGGATGATATCCCAAAAAAGTATAAAACGGCATAGTGTTCTGGCGGATATTGTTGCAGGCCATAACCTTTGCGCCTGTCAGTTCCTGCATTTTGCCCATAAGGGCAAGACCAAGCCCGTTTTTGCCTTTTTTTGCACACCATATGGAAATCCATATATCGCTGTTTTCATCTTTACTGCATTTTATATATCCGCACACAGCGGCAATATCTTCACCGTCATACAGGCAGTAAAAATTTATCCACTCGCCGTCAACATAATAATAGTTGAACAGGGTTTCGTTGTTCACAAGAGGATGAAGTGTGCCCCAGTGCTGATTCAGAAAATCCACAACCTGCTGTTTTTCGCACAGTTTCAGTCTTTTTATTGTTTCGCTACTCAATTACACTTCCTCCGGTTATGGGGAGATTTACACCTGTAATATACCCAGCCTCATCGCTAAGCAGAAAAACCATGGCAGGAACAACATCTTTAACAGTTGCATTGCGTTTCATAGGGTGTGCAGCTGCTGTCTGTTCAACGATAAGATGGCTTGTTTCTGCAAGGAATTTTGTTTCAATCATAGAAGGGGAAACTGCATTTACTGTTACGCCGCTGGATACATAGTCCACGGCAAGAGCTTTCATAAGTCCCGCAACAGCATTTTTTGCCATAATATATGCAGCTGTATTTTTTGGCGGATTTGCCAGCACATAGCTTGTAGCCATAAACAGTATTCTGCCGAATTTTGCCTTTGCCATTTTTGGTGCAACAGTCTTGCATATTTTAACGGCGCTCATAACCTGAACATTTATATCAAGCATAAAGCGTTCTTCGTCAAAATTCTTGAATTTGGTGTTTACAACACGGAGAGCAGGCAGATGCACAAAGTGGGTAGGGGAGTATGCAGAGATGGCTTCCACAAATTTATCTGTAGCTTCGCTGTCAGAAAGGTTTACATCAAAAAAGTCGGCATTTACATTGTTATCAGTGCAGAAAGTTTTAAGATTTTCAAAATCACCGAAACCCTGAAGCAGAAATTTGCTGCTGCCGTCGTTTAGAGTGCGGATAAGTTCATATCCCACATCGCTGGTTGCACCGGTTATAAGGTAAGTTTTTTCCATTATTCTCTCACTCCTGCCTGAATTACTGCTTTGCACACGGTTTTACCGTCCTGATTTTTGATATTGCCTTTGATTGTGACAATTCTGAATGTATCATTTATTTCGCTGATTTTTCCTGTAACAGTCAGTTTGTCACCCGGAAAAACAGGGTTGGAAAATTTTGTTTCCACACTGTGCAGCAGACAGTGTTCCCCCGGCAGATAAACACCTGCAAGTGTGGAAAACATACTGCCGAACAGCATACCGTGGCATACTCTTGTTTTAAAGCCGTGAGCCTTTGCATACTCGCTGCTTACATGAATAGGGCTTACATCGCCTGTGATATCAATAAATTTATCCATCATTTTTTCAGTTATCTCAACTTCAAAACTTTCGCTCATACCAACAGTAAGTTCTGCAAAGTTATAGCTGTTCATAATCCACCTCGTCAATAGTGTTACATATTTAATATATTTTATCACAGTCTGCATATATCTTGCAACACGAAAAAGTACGGGCACAGGCCGTGGAGGCTGAAAATATTTGTATATTTTTGAAGCAAAGCTATTGAATTTTAACGGCGAAGTTATATACTGTAATATGCAGTTGTTTTTATTACAGATGTTTTAATTCAAAGGTGAGAAAGATGAAAAAAACATATGAAATGGATATGATTCACGGCCCGCTTGTGAAAAATATTCTGCAGTACGCATTTCCGCTTATGCTTTCAGGTATCCTGCAGCTTATGTTCAATGCGGCGGATGTTATCGTGGTAGGCCGTTTTGCAGGCAGCCAGGCCCTTGCAGCGGTAGGCTCCACAGGTGCACTGTGCAACCTGCTCATCAACCTTTTTGTGGGTATTTCCATAGGTACAAATGTTCTCGTTGCCAGATATTACGGTGCCCGCGACCGTGAAGGCATACAGGAAACTATAAACACATCAATAATTACCGCGGCAGCAGGCGGTGTTATGCTTATCTTTATCGGCTTTTTTGCTTCCCGTCCGCTGCTGGCAGTAATGGGCACACCTGCCGATGTTATCGACCAGTCGGTGCTGTATATGCGCATATATTTTGCGGGTATGCCGTTCTTTATGCTGTACAACTTCGGTGCGGCAATTCTGCGTTCAGTAGGGGACACAAGGCGTCCGCTTTATTTTCTCATTGCTGCAGGTATTATCAACGTGATACTTAACCTTATAATGGTTATAATTTTCCAAATGGGTGTTGCAGGTGTTGCTCTGGCAACAGTGTCATCCCAGGTGGTAAGCTGTGTTCTGGTAATGCGCTGTCTCACCCTCAACGAGGGTGCAATCCACCTTGACATATATAATCTCACATTCAATAAACAGCGTATGGGCGAGATGCTGCGCATAGGTCTGCCGGCGGGTTTTCAGGGTATGGTATTCAGCCTTTCCAATGTGCTTATCCAGTCCTCTGTAAACAGCTTCGGTTCACTTGTAATGGCAGGCAACACAGCGGCCGCCAATATCGAAGGTTTTGTATACACAGCAATGAATGCCTTTTATCAGACAAACCTCAGCTTTACCAGCCAGAACTACGGCGCAAAAAACAAGGAGCGTCTGGGCAAGGTGCTTGTCTGCTGTCTTGGCATTGTAACGGTTGTCGGTGCGGTTATCGGCAATCTGGTATACCTTTTCGGCGAATTTTTCCTTGGCTTCTATACCACCGACCCGCAGGTTATACAGTACGGTATGAACCGCCTTGCAATTATCGCAACAATGTACTTTATCTGTGGCTGGATGGATGTTATGGTTGGCAGCATCAGAGGTATGGGCTATGCAATTATGCCTATGGTTGTGTCACTGCTTGGTGCCTGTGCATTCCGTGTTGTTTGGGTACTTGCAGTATTTCCTTTGTTCCGCACACAGTTCAACCTTTATATTTCCTATCCAATCTCCTGGTCACTTACCTTTGCGGCACATCTTATCTGCTATCTTATTGTGCGCAGAAAGGTGTATGCAAAGCTGGACGAAGGTGCAGTATAAACATAATACATATACACAAAAATCCCTCGCAGAAATTCTGCGGGGGATTTTTGCATTGTGTCAGCTTATCAAAGCCACAAAGGATGACCTGAAAAAGGCTGAACACGCAATGCTGCGTATGGCAGAGGACATCGGGCATATAATGATAAAAAACAGTTTGAAAGATATCGTAATGTTATATGTGATATTGCCCCTGAAAACCTTGAAGATTTTGTGAAAATCAAGTACAATGATAGTGAAAAGTGGGAGTATTACAGAGGTTTAAAAAACTATCTGTCTAAATATACCACAAGTGAAAAACTATACTATTACATTCAGTATTAATTGAAAAAGTATGGAATAACACAAGGTGTTGC
>JAFSCM010000081.1 GCA_017436765.1 Oscillospiraceae bacterium | reverse complement strand
GGTTCACCATTATGGGCAATATCAACGCGGTTGCTGTGGCATCTCTCCACGATATGGGCTGTATGGTGCTTTGTCAGAACAGCACAATGCAACCAAATGCCCTTGAAAAAGCAAAGGAAGAAGGCATCTGGGTATTCACCACAGATATGCCGACCTTTGAAGCCTGCGGAAAATACTACGAAGCAATAAAATAAAGAAAAAAATTAAACCCACCGATTAGCGGCATTCCGATAAGAAAACATAAATATCCGCCATATCGCAGTAATGTGATATGGCGGATACATTTTTGCCTGTTTTTGCAGAAAAAGTGCTGATACAAGGAGAAGACACGCTGCACTGCTTTGTGTAATGCAAGTGTTGCCGACGCAGTATCAGCCTTTTTGTGTTAAAAATCAGGGTTGTGTTTTCTTGTCAGGATACCGCTTTATGTGTCGGTGGGTTGTTTTTATGTTTTGAAGTTTTATATTTTCCAGACAATTTTTTATCTGTCAAAATATTTTCGCCGCTGTGTGGATGTGACAAACTTCTGTTTCATTTTTTCCGTATCTTCCTGCACAAGTGCATCCCTGAAATCGCTGATTTCCGCCACAAAGGCATCTATCTGCTGCACAAGATTTTCCTTGTTCATCAGAAACAGTTCCGTCCACAGATTTTCGTTTATCTTTGCAATTCTTGTAAGGTCGCGGAAGCTGTCCCCTGTATATTTCACAAGGTCTTTTGAGTCATTGGCGTTCATAAGGGAAACCGCGATAACATGGGTGAGCTGGGAAAGATATCCTATCATTTTATCGTGCTGTTCCACCGAAAGCTCACATATATTGTCAAAGTGCAGTTCCCTGCCCATATCGTATATCAGGCTGACTGCCCGCTGTGTGTTTTTCTCTGTCGGTGTGATGATAAGGTTTGCAGGTATAAAAATTGCAGGGTCAGCATACTGAACACCGCTTACCTCCTTGCCCGCCATAGGGTGAGCACCGATAAATTCGCAGTCCGGGCGCAGTATCGCCTGTATTCTGTCCACGATTGCACCTTTAACCCCTGTTACATCGGTCACAACTGCGCCGCTTTTAAAATGCTGCTGATTCTGTGCTATCCATTCCACAATAAGGCTCGGATAAAGGCCCGAAATTATAACATCCGCCTTTCCGACAAGCTGCGAATCAGCTTCTGTGCTGCCCTCGTCGATTATGCCTTCTGACAAGGCATAGTCTATGGCTTTTTTATCAATATCAATAGCGTAAATTTTATGGTTACATTTTTTAAGACCCATGGCCATGCTGCCGCCCAGCAAACCAAGGCCCACTATGAGAAAACTTTTGTCCTTAATCATAAAGTTCCACCTCTATTCCCGCCTTTTTAAGGTCCTCGAAAAATGACGGATAGCTTTTTGCCACAGCTTCACAGCCGTCAATTTCGCCGCCCAGCACAGACAGTGCAACGGCGCAGGCCATAACAATTCTGTGGTCTTTCCAGCCGTCCAGCGGCTCTGTTGGACAGGTATGGCCGCTATGGATTATCATCTCATTTTCATTGGATGTTATCCTGCATCCCATCTTTGCACATTCTTTTTCCATCGCCATAATTCTGTCGCTTTCCTTAAGGCGCAGACGGGAAGCGTTGTATATGCGGGTTTTACCTTCCGCAAACATTGCAAGGGTGCACAGCACAGGGCCTAAGTCGGGACAGTTTTTAAGGTCGATATCCGATGCTTTCAGCTTTTCCGCACTGATGTGATAAACGCCGTTTTCGCAGGCAATATCGCATCCGAACCAGGATAAAATCTCAATAATCTGCTTGTCTCCCTGCAAAGAATCAGGGTTCATACCGCAGATATCCACCGTGCCGTTTATGGCACTGAGCACGCCGAAAAACGCAAACTGGGAAAAATCCCCCTCCACAGTTTCGTTGTGGGGAACATACTTCTGACCGCCTTTTATATAAAGTGTAAGGTCATTTTCCCATACAATTTCCACGCCGAATTTTGCCAGCATCTGTATTGTAAGGTCAATATAGCTGCGGCTTTCAAATGGCGGCAGAATATGGATTTTTGAGTTGCTTTCCAGAAGCGGAAGGGTAAAAAGCAGGCCGCTGATAAACTGGCTGCTTACACCGCCCGAGAGGGTGTATTCACCGCCGGTAAGAGCACCCTGTATCTCGATTTTTTCTTCCGTCTGAACAAAATGCAGACCACGGCCTGTGAACATATCCTCATAGATTTTCTGCGGCCGTTTAAGCAGGCGGTTTTTGCCCGTGAAGGTTATCTTCTGACCTGTGAGGGAAAAAACAGGAATGAGAAAACGCAAAGTTGAACCCGATTCGCTGCACTCTATATGGCTGTCCTCAAGGCCGCTGAAATCCTTTATTCCCCGCACTGTGACGGTGCTTCCGTCACAGATAATCTCCGCGCCCAGCTTTCGCATACATTCAATTGTTGTGGTGATATCCACCGAGTAGTCGATGTTGGAGATAACGCTTACGCCGTCAGCAAGGGAGGCGCAGATTATTGCGCGGTGAGCCATACTTTTGCTTGGAGGGATTGTCACCCTTCCCTTTGCCTTTGATGGTCTGATAACTGCTTTCATATATCAGTTCTCTTTTCCTTTATAATAAGCTGTCTGCCAAAGGCAGAATTGCAATAGTACAAAAGCGGTGCAGTGCGGCATTTTTCCGCTGCTGCACCGCTTTATTGTGTTTATATATCTCTGCCTATAACCTGTGCGATTTTGCGTGCTTTTTCGATAAGCTGTGCAAATTTTTCAGGTTTTAAGCACTGTGCGCCGTCACTCCAGGCACATTCAGGATGATTGTGAACCTCGATAATCAGGCCGTCAGCACCTGCCGCAACCGCCGCAAGAGACATGCTTTCAATATATTTCCAGTTGCCTGTGGCGTGGGACGGGTCGATTATAATAGGCAGATGTGTGCGTTCCTTGATGATTGGAATTACCGACAAGTCAAGGGTATTTCTTGTGTATTTTTCAAATGTTCTTATGCCTCTTTCACAGAGGATAACATTTTCGTTGCCGTTTGCCATAATGTATTCGGCAGACATAATCCATTCTTCTATTGTGTTTGCGAGACCGCGTTTGAGCAGAATTGGCTTTGTTGTGCGCCTGCCCACAGCTTTGAGAAGTGTAAAGTTCTGCATATTGCGGGCACCTATCTGGATTACATCAACATATTTTTCAAATTCTTCTATCTGGTCGGAATCCATAAGTTCGCTGACAATAGGCAGACCTGTGCGGTTGCGTGCCTCCACCATATCCAGAATTCCTTCGGTTTCAAGGCCCTGAAAAGCATAAGGTGATGTTCTTGGCTTGTATGCACCGCCGCGCAGCATTACACCGCCTGCATCCTTTACCTGCTGTGCAAGCTCGCAGATATGGTCCAGACCTTCAACAGAGCAGGGGCCGCCGATTACAACAATTTTTTCATTGCCGCCCACCTTGATGCCGTTTACATCGATAACGCTGTCTTCAGGATGAAAGAGTCGGTTGGATTTTTTGTACGGTGAAGCAATGCGGGTAACATTTTCCACAATCATATTGGCTTTTATCTGTCTTTCGTCCACATTTGTGGTGTCACCGATAAGGCCTATAATATGATAATTTTTACCCACAGAGTCGTGTATTTCAAACCCCTGCGCCTTAAATTCATCTATAAGCTGCTGTATGAGCTTTTGTGACGCATCGTTTTTTAATGTAATAATCATTTTTTGTATTCCCCCTCTGCCAGGTATTTTATCGCCATTTCGTATCCTTTTATACCTTCGCCTGTTATTGTTCTGCAGCAGGCCTGTCTGACATAGGATATCCGGCGGAAATCTTCCCTTTCTTCCACTCTGGAGATATGCACCTCCACAGTGGGAATGGATACAGCTTTTACCGCATCCAGAATTGCCACAGATGTGTGGGTATATGCCGCAGGATTTATGACAATACCGTCCACCCCGTTAAAGTACGCCCACTGTATCTTATCCACAAGGTCCCCCTCGTGGTTGGACTGGTAACATTCAATCTCAACGCCCAGTTTTTCACCTGCTTTTATGCAGGTTTCCACAAGAGTCTCGTAATTTTCGCTGCCGTAGATGTGTTTTTCCCTTATGCCCAGCATATTGATATTGGGCCCGTTAATAACAAGTATTTTCATTCCACACCTCCAGCAGTTTATCTATTGTATTTTTGAAGTAACCGTTGTTTTCAACCGTTACATCGCTGTATTTTATATACAGATGCTCCCGCTCCTGTTTAAGTTTTCTTATTGCCGCCGCATCCTTTGACAATGGTCTTTTGCCGCCGCTGTGCAGTTTTTCCACCCTGCGGTCAATATAGACCACAAATCCGTTGAGGGACAGTGCCTGCATATTGATTTCATTTTTTACAATACCGCCGCCGCAGCTGATAACCGTGTGGTTGCGCTTCGCGGTTTCGACGGCAATTTCTGTTTCAATTTTACGGAAAGCATCTTCCCCGTCTTCCGCAAAAATCTGCGGAATGCTTTTGCCTGCTGTTTTTACAATCTGTGCATCAAGGTCAACAAAATCCATTTTGAGTATCCTTGCCAGTTTTCTGCCAATGCTTGTCTTGCCGCAGCTTGGCATACCGATAAGCACTATATTCTGTTTATCGTGATAAAGCTTTGCTGTAATCTCCTTTATAACAGAGTGGTCAACAGCTTTGCCTGTAAAAAATTCCACAGCGGAAACTGCCTGACCCACCAGCATTTCAAGCCCTGATATGTATGGTATTTTCTTCTCCCTTGCCTCGCGGCACAGACTTGTCATCAAAGGGTTGTACACCACATCTATAACGCCCCTGCAGTCAGGAAAATCGCTGAGGTCAACGATTGAAGACATAATATCGGGCAGCATACCCACACTTGTGGTGTTGAGGATAATTTCTGTATCTGTGCGTTTTTTCATATCCTCATAGGTGATATACGGCTCGCCTTTATTGCGGGCCACACGGATAATCTCCTTTGCGCCGAGTGCTTTGCACACCGCAAAAGCGGTTTTGCTTGTACCGCCAGAACCGCAGATTGCCACAATTCTGCCGCTTATATCAAAATGGTTTTCAATCATCCATTTTAAGCCGTCAAAATCCGTGTTGGTGGCGTAAAGTTTGCCGTCTACATTTTTTATGGCATTTACCGCACCGATTTCCTTTGCCTTTTCGTCGATAAAATCGCAGTAAGGCATAACCATTTCCTTATATGGAATGGTAACATTGATTGCGTCGAATGCCCTGCTTTCCATAAAAAGCGGAAATTCTTCGCGGCTTAAGGGCATAAGGTCGTATGTATAATCGGCAATCTGTTCGTGTATAGGCTTGGAAAAACTGTGTCCCAGCTTTTCCCCTATAAGTCCTGCCTTCATTCTGTCAGCCACCTTTCTCCGTATCTGCGCACCAGCAGGTCCAGCAGAGCCAGCGCTGTCATACTGTCCACAACCACACGGGCGCGGTGGAAGATTGCAGGGTCGTGACGGCCTTTGAGTGAAAGTTTTGCATTTTCCATAGTTTCAAGGTTCACTGTATCCTGCTCTTTAAAGATGGACGGTGTGGGTTTGACAGCCACACGGAATATAACAGGCATACCGTTGGATATACCGCCGTTTATGCCGCCGTTGTGGTTGGTTTTTGTAACCACTTTGCCGCCTTTTACTTCAAAAGCATCGTTAACTTCGCTGCCAGGACAGTCCGCAAAGCCGAAACCGAGACCAAATTCCACACCTTTTACTCCGCCTATGGAGAAAAGCCACTGACTGAGCACACTTTCGATGGAATTGAAATACGGCTCGCCCACACCTGCAGGAAGGCCCAGAACACAGGTTTCCAGCACGCCGCCCACACTGTCTCCATCTGCGCCGATGCTTTCGATATGCTGCTGCATAGCTGTGCCTGCATTTTTATCAAGTGTGGCAAAGTATTCCGTATTGCAGAGCGCTATATCCTCTGCATAATTTTCAAAACTTCTGTCCTCTATATGCTGACATTTTTTGATATGTGTACCTATTGATATGCCTTTGCCTGCAAGTATACTGATAGCAACTGCACCTGCCGCAACGACAGGGGCTGTAAGTCTGCCCGAAAAGTGTCCGCCGCCGCGCCAGTCTTCAAATCCGCCATATTTTATATGTGCCGCATAATCTGCGTGGCCCGGACGGGGAAGCTGCGGCTGATAGTCGCCGCTGCGCTGGGTTTTGTTTTCTATCATTATATGAACGGGAGTACCTGTGGAAAATCCGTTAAACACACCGCTGGTGATGACAAATTCATCGCCTTCCCTGCGCTGTGTGGAAATTTTGCCCTTTGGTCTTCGCTTGTCCAGCTGGGATGATATAAAATCCGTGTCGATTTTAATCCCTGCAGGCAGTCCGTCCACCACGGCACCTATGGCTGCGCCGTGACTTTCGCCGTAAAGAGACAATGTAATATTTGTTCCTATTACACTTTTCATAGCTTAACTCCCGAAATATCTTCTCATTTCTTCGATTTCGATTTTTTCGATATACGCTTCGCCGATGCGGTCCACCTTTACTATATCAATGGTACCGCCGCCTGCTTTTTTATCGTTTTTTATAAATTCAATACATTTTTCCGTATCAATGTCTGTTATAAACGGTATATGCATCTTTGTGAATATACTGATAAGGTCTGATTTAATCTGTCCGTTTTCTTCAATCATCAGCATACCGTTTGCAACACATTCGCCGTGGTAGTAGTCCCTGAGATTATACAGACTTTCTATTGCGTGTCCGACAGTGTGACCGAAATTTAAAATTTTGCGCAGGTGCTGTTCCTTTTCATCCTGCTGCACCACATCCCGTTTTATCAGCAGACTGCGGGTGATGATTTCTTCAAGATACGGGCTGTCAGCATCAAGTTCTGCCGCGTGTTCTTTAAAAAGGTCGAACAGCTGTTCATCACAGATGCACCCCGCTTTTACCGCTTCCACAAGGCCGTTGTAAAAATGGCGCTGCTCAAGGGTTTTAAGTGTGTCTGTGTCCACAAAAACTGTATGGGGGTGGTAAAAACTGCCTACACAGTTTTTTATGCCGTTCATATTTATGGCCACCTTGCCGCCGATAGAGGAATCTATCTGTGCAAGTGTGCTGGTAGGTATGGAGACAAAACGGCATCCGCGCTTGTATGTGGAGGCCACAAAACCTGCCAGGTCTCCCACCACACCGCCGCCAAGGGCGATAATCCAGTCTTTGCGTGAAAATCCGTTTTCCAGCAGAACGGCCAGGAGATGTGAATATATTTCAAGGCTTTTCGCCTTTTCTCCCTGGGGAACTTCCGCAAGGACTGCACCGTCGAACTGGCCGAGAACCGTTTCCTTTAAACTGTCGGGGATATTGTCATCGGTTACAACCATAACCCTTCCGTCAAAATCCATATAGTCCTTAAGGCGGGTATGGCAGCCTTTTTCAATGATTACACGGCTCTGTGCATCTGTCAATTCAACTGTAAACTCCATACCTTTCACCTCGCCCTTTTACTGTGTGCCATAAGCACATAATTCTCCTATTTTATTCTTATATTGTATCTTTTTTCACCCTTCAAATCAAGCTGTAAATATATTGCAAAGGATTTTTTTGCAAAAATATTTAATATTTTCTCAACCTGTGATATACTTATACATATTTGATTTTCAGTATAAAAGAGGTGTGGTTTATGTCCCTGCTTGAAACAGCCAGAAATGCTATAAATGAGGCTGATGCACAGATTGCAGAGTGTTTTGAGAAGCGTATGCACGCAGCGGAAGATGTGATTGCATACAAGATGGAAAAGGGGCTTCCCATTTTTGATGCTGCAAGGGAAAAGGAAGTTATCGAAAAAAATCTTGCACTGATTACAGACCAGAAGCTGAGACCCTATTATGAAGATTTGCTGAACCAGCTTATGCGTATAAGCAAGGAATATCAGAAGGCAATCCTGCAGGAAAACACCCGTGAAGTTATGGCGGATGAAAATACAGAGAACATTTCCACCGAAGGAGGCAGTGAATTATGAATTTTATAAAGGAAAGTGCTGATAAAAACCCTATAGTTGATACAGTTTTTGCCATTGTGAGAAAGGCAATAGCCGCAAAAGAGGAGTTTGGCGCAGAAAATGTTACCGACGCAACACTTGGTTCCCTTTACAGCGAAGACGGAAATCTTGTGGCAATGGACAGTGTTTTTGCAAGCTTTGATGAGATTACACCAAAACAGAAGGCAGGCTATGCATCAGGTTTTCTTGGCAACAGCGATTTCCGCACACTCTGCACACAGTGGACTGTGGGCGGTGTAAATCTGCCCAGCAGCGTGGTGGCAACACCCGGCGGCACGGGGGCTGTGAGCCTTGGCATAGGCGAATTTCTTGAAACAGGCGAAAGCGTGGTTATCCCTGATATCGCCTGGACAAGCTATGCAATTATGGCACAGGACAAACAGCTGAATGCCGTTAAATACAGTATGTTTGATGAAAATGACAACTTTAACCTTGCTGATATAAAGGCAAAGGTAAACAGCCTTAAAGGTAAGCAGAACCGCATTGTGCTGGTTATCAACGACCCATGCCACAACCCTACAGGCTATTCCATGAGCCACGGTGAATGGGCAGAGCTTATTGCCTTTCTCAACGAAGTTGGCGAAACAACACCTTGCATTATCCTCAATGATATTGCCTACATAGACTATTCCTATGACCTGGCTCACAGCCGTGATTATATGAAAAACTTTGAATTGATGGGCGACAATGTGATGGTTGTTATCGCTATGAGCTGTTCCAAAACACTGACAAGCTACGGTATGCGCTGCGGTGCGGCTGTTATCGCTGCAAAAGATGCCGAAAGTGTTAAACAGGCTGAAATTGTTTTTGAAAAGAGCGCCCGTGCTATCTGGAGCAATGTGAACAATGGTGCAATGCACAACTTCTGCAACATCATCCGCAGTCACTATGATGAATTTATGGCGGAAAAAGCAAAATATATCTCTCTGCTGAAGGAACGCAGCGATATATTCAAGGCGGAAGCTGCACAGTGCAGCCTGCCTCTCTACCCTTACAAGGAAGGCTTCTTTATTACTGTAAAGGTGGACAATGCAATCCGTCAGCAGTATCACGACGCACTTATGGCAAACAATATCTTTACCGTGCAGGTGGACAAGGGCATACGCGTTGCAGTGTGCAGCCTGCCTGTGAACAAAGCAAAAGGCCTTGCACAGAAAATGAAGAATATTCTGGATAGCCTTGGTTAATTTATATTCAGACAATAAGGAGATATAAAAATGAATACACAAAGACTTATAGATACATTTTTGAAATATGTTCAGATTGACAGTGAAAGCGGCAACGAACTTGCTATGGCAAAGGCTGTCATGGCTGACCTTGCTGAAATTGGATGTGAAGTGTATATGGACAGCTGCGGAGAAAATTTCGGCAGCAACGCGGGCAACGTGTACGCAACACTTAAAGGCGACGAAGACAAGGAACCTATCCTTTTCTCTGCACATATGGACACAGTTAAACCCGGTATCGGCGTAAAACCTGTTATAAAGGATGGTGTTATTTACTCTGACGGCACAACCGTGCTGGGCGGTGACGACAAGAGCGGTATTGCCGCAGTTATTGAAGCACTGCGCACAATAAAGGAAGAAAAGCTTTCTCACCCTACAATCGAGATTGTTTTCTCTGTATGTGAAGAAGTTGGTCTGCTTGGCAGTGCAAACCTTGATTACAGCCGCATTACAGCAAAAAAAGCTGCTGTGCTTGACTCCAGCGGCGATGCAGGCAAAATTATTACAAGTGCCCCTGGTCAGGTTAAAATCGACGGTTACTTTATTGGCAAAAGCGCACACGCAGGCATTGCACCTGAAAGCGGCATAAGCGCAATACAGATTGCTGCAGAAGCTGTAAGCAAAATGAAACTGCTGCGCATTGACAAAGAAACAACAGCAAATATAGGTACACTCAGCTGTGAAGGTGCAACAAACATCGTGGCAGAAAGGGTACACTTTGTGGCAGAAGCACGCAGCCTTGACCGCGAAAAGCTGGCTGCCCAGACCCTGCATATGAAACAGTGCATCGACAACGCCTGCAAAAAATTCGGCGGTAAATTTGAAGGCAAGGTTATGGAACTTTATCAGCCATATTCCAAAGCTGATGACGACAGCTTTGTTCAGCAGGTTGTTGCAGCCTGCGAAGCAGTTGGCCTGAAAGCAGAAATTGCTTCAACAGGTGGCGGCAGCGATGCAAACAATATGAATCAGAACGGCATCTCTGCTGTTGTTCTCGGCACAGGTATGGCAAATGTGCACACAGTGAACGAATATATTACCATCAAAAATCTTGAGGACACAGCAAAACTCTGTATTCAGCTTGCACAGATGTAATCTGATAATCAATATCTGTTCTGATTTCACAGTCAGACAATACCTGTCAGATTTTAAAATCACAAAACACAATAAAAAGGAATGTTCCCGCGGGAACATTCCTTTTGTTTTTCAATAAATTATATTGCTTTATGCTGCAGCATCTTCTTCAGCTGCTTCGCCTTCAGCTTCTTCAAGTGCACCTACAACTTCTTCCACAATATCTTCTGCAATTTCGTCTGTTGCAACACCTGTGATTTCGTCTCTTCTTGCGCAGAAGGAACAAAGGCGTGTGCGGTTTGCTGCGATTGCCTGTTCAACTGTGCCGTATGTAAGTTCGTCAGACTGGTTGAGAGACTGGCAGTCGTCGTGTGTGTGGTATACCTTGCCGAAAGGACTCCAGTATACATCATCTGCAATTGCGTTGATAGCTGCCTGCTGCATTTCTTCGCTTACAGGGTTCCAGTCATAGCTTGCAAGACCGCCGATGATAAGGGCGATAACTGCAACTGCAACTGCGATTGTCTTTGTCTTTTTGTCTGCATCCTTATTGAGAAGTGCAAGCACAACAAACGGAATGAAACATACAGCGCATACGATAACGCCCATATTGTTCCACAGCCAGAATGTGAATTTGTTCTTTTCACTTGCAGGTTTGATGCGGTTTGCCTTTTTCCACAGCTGTGCGCCGATGATAACAAACACAAGGTCCAGCACAAGAGCGCCGATAAGCTGGTACATGCTTGGCATAAATGTCCAGTTTACCTTGCCTGAGAATATCATAACTGCCAGAATTTCAAGGCCGAGAGCAACAAGCCACAGCACAACAGCACCTGCACG
>JAFSCM010000080.1 GCA_017436765.1 Oscillospiraceae bacterium | reverse complement strand
TTGTTTTTATACAGATAAACTAATAATTACTATGTAAATACTTATTAATTAATATTCATAATATATTCTGATAAATTACATATTCAAGTTTTTTACATATTCCCAGAATGTGTTTGCAGCTTTCGGATGACTGTGTTTTTTATACCTTGCAAGGGCAACCTCTATGGTAAAGGTTTCCTGCAGCGGCACTATGACAACATTGTTGCGGAAGTATTCGTTCATAGCATATTCTGCACTGCGTTTCAGCAGAAGGGAAACTCCCATATTCATAGACACCATTTCAAAAATGTTGGATGCATGGTTGCTGGTTGCAATAATATTGGGGTTGAAGCCCATTGAATGGCAGGCGGAAACAGAGGTGCGGTGCATACAGGTGTTCTGACGGCACAGGATAAAGCTTTCTTCGTTAAGCTGAGCCAGAGAAAGTGTTTCTTCCTTTGCCAGAGGGTGGTCTGCAGGAAGAACTGCCACAAATTTTTCCACCAGAACAGGAAGCTTTTCATAATGTTCCTCATCAAATTTCCCTACACGGAAAAAGGCAAGGTCGCATTCGTTTTCCCGCAGCATCTTCAGGATATCTTCGGTTTCAAATTCTTCAACATGGATATCTGCCCAGGGATGCTCTTTTTTAAAGGAGGAAACCAGTGAAATCAGATTATATGGCAGCATAGCTGCAGTTGCACGGATGGTGGCTGTGCTGTCATCCATTGTTGTGATTGCCTGTATATCCTTGAGCATATTGCTGTAGTTGTCAAGAATATTCAGTGCGTGAGACAGAAAAGCTTCCCCGTAAACTGTAAGCACAACCTTGCGTTTACTGCGGTCAAAAAGCTGAACATTAAGTTCTTTTTCAAGAGAGGCTATCTGTTTCGAAACTGTTGACTGAGCACTGAACATAAGTTCGGCAGCTTCGGAAAAACTGCCGCTTTCCGCTACTGCGACAAAATATTTAAGCTGAACAATATCCATAGTTATTCCTTTTTGGTAAATTGAATTGACGTATTTTTGATGTATTCTAATTTGGAATACATTATACATCAAAAGGAATTGTTTGTAAATATTAAACAATATATAATTATGATACGAGAAAAATGCACAACTATGTCACGTTTTTAACGGTGTAAATTATTACACTTGTACAAAATGTATAAATTTGGGGTTAGAGTTTTAACATTTTGCACAAAAAATGTAACGGGTGTTGTATTATCTCAGGTAAAAAAGGGTGAGTTACCCTTAAAAATGCATAAAAATAAATAAAGGAGAGTTTATTATGCTTAAAAGACTTTTGGCTTTGGCTCTTGCAGGCGCTCTTGCTCTTTCTATGGTAGCATGCGGCACACCAGCTGCTCCAGCTCCATCTGAAGGCGGCGAAGCTGCAGGCCCAAAAACAACATTCAAGTATTCCGAATTGTCTGAAATTCCAACACTTGACCCACAGCTCGCAAACTCCGTTCCATCCAACACAGCTATCCTCCACATTCAGGAACCACTTGTTAGAATGTACAACGGCGTTCTCGAACCAGGTATGGCAGAATCTTGGGAAATTTCCGAAGATGGTCTCGTTTACACATTCCACCTCCGTGAAGCAACATGGTCCGACGGTCAGCCTGTAACAGCACAGGATTTTGAATACGGTATCAAGAGACTTGTTGACCCTAACACAGCTTCCCCATACGGCTGGTTTGCTTGCTACATCAAAAACGGTAGCCCATGTAACTCCGGTGAACTTCCACTCGAAGAACTCGGCGTTAAAGCAATCGACGAAAAAACACTTGAAATCACACTTGAATACGTAGCAGACTACTTCCTCCAGGTTGTATCCAACGCTTGCTACGTTGCAACAAGACAGGACCTCGTAGAACAGTACGGCCAGGACTTTGCAGCAGCAGCTGAAAAGAACGCTTACACAGGTCCATTCGTAGTTAAAGAAATCAAAACAGGCGACAGAGTTATTCTTGAAAAGAACCCTAACTACTGGAACGCTGACCAGACAAAACTTGAAACAGTAGAAATCATCGTTGTTGCTAACGCAAACACAGCTGTTGATATGTACAACGCTGGCGACCTTGACTACGTTCAGGTTCCATCCGAACTCAAAGACCTCTACGCAGACCAGATCAGCGAATTCTTTGACGGTTCCAACGACTTCCTCCGTGTAAAACAGAACGACCCTAACGTTCCAACACACAACAAAGACCTCCGTCTTGCTATCAACTACGCAATCAACCGTGCAGAATTTATCACATTGACATCCAACGATGTTTATGCAGCTAACCCAAGATATGTTCTCCCACAGGTTGCTGGTGTTGAAAAAACATACGGTGAAGAATATCCATACGAAGCTTACCCAGTAAACGGCGATGCAGAAAAAGCTCAGGAACACCTTGCTCTTGCTCTCGAAGCACTCGGCTGCGAAGCAGGCGACATCACACTTGAACTCTTGACAACTGATACAGAAGGTTCCAAGAAACAGGCAGAAGTTCTCCAGCAGCAGATCCAGTCCGTTCTCGGTATCAACATCACAATCAAACAGGTTCCATACAAAGACAGACTTAAAATGGAATCCGAAAGAGACTTTGAACTCGTATTCACAGGTTGGGCACCAGACTACTCCGACCCATATACATACCTCGAACTCCAGATTGCTGACGCTTACTACAACTACGGCGGCTACAACCTCGACTTTGACGGCAATGTAATCGAAAACGAATTCGACAAATACATGGAATTTGCAGCAACAACAAGCGACAAACAGGCACGTATGGATGCTCTCTT
>JAFSCM010000079.1 GCA_017436765.1 Oscillospiraceae bacterium | reverse complement strand
GTTTTAAACAATTTGTAATAAAATTATGCTAAAAATCAGCCTTTAACAATACAAAATCTTAATGGAAACGTTCCCATTCATTTTTGGAAACGTTCCCATAATTTTTTACTCAAAAACTGGAAACGTTACCACTTTTTTTCAAAGCATTTTCCTTCTCATCAGTTTTGATATTTCCAGACTTTTTATCAAATTATTATTAATATTTTATCCTGATATTTCAGTGCTTTAAAACTCAAAACAATGACAGCTGCTCATCCTTTTCCGGATATTCACGCAGGTATTCAAAGCATTTTTCCGGAGTATACATAATGCCGTTTCTGTAACAGGTTTCCATAAAAAGTTTCATCAGCTCTCTGTTGTTATCGCTTGTAACATCATAGGAATTTCCGTATTTACGGATATACTTTTCTTTAAGTCCTGGGAAATTTCTTTCCAGTGCAGCATAAAAGTACTCTCTGTCCCCTTCTCGCAAGGTAACCCCCATATTGAAGCATATTATTCCTTTTACCTTTGCTTCAATACACATATCAAGGATTGCACTTATATTTTCCTCTGTATCATTTATAAAAGGAAGTATCGGGCAAAGCCACACAACAGTGGGTATTCCGTTATCCTGCAATATTTTAAGTGTTTCAAAGCGTTCTTTTGTTGTGGAAACATTGGGTTCAAGAATTTTGCACAGTTTTTCATCTGCTGTGGTCAGTGTCATCTGTACTACTGCCTTTGATTTTTTATTTATACTTTTCAGCAGCTCCAGGTCTCGGAGTATACGCGCTGACTTCGTCTGCACAGTTACGCCAAAACCGTATCTGTCTATTATTTCAAGGCATTTGCGTGTTATGCCGATTTCTTCTTCACAATGCATATACGGGTCACACATTGAACCTGTGCCTATCATACATTTCTTCCTTTTGTTTTTCAAAGCTTTCTCAAGCAGCACAGGGGCATTCTGTTTAACTTCAACATCTTCAAACCGATGTGTAAATCCGTAGCATTTGCTGCGGGCATCACAGTATATGCAGCCGTGCGTACAGCCACGGTACATATTTATTCCGTTGTTGCTGCCAAGTATTCCTTTTGCGTCAACAAAATGCATATACTCACCTCTCTTATGCAATGTAAAATATTATTTATATATTTATAATATCATAATTATATATGTTAATGAAATCAAATTCTGTGTTCGGTATGTTGTTTTCCTGCTCATCTGTGCTGCCGTATCTTTGTGATTAAGTCACATAAAAATTTTATAAAAAACTCTTTACAATCAGAAAAAATGTGCTATACTAAAATCAGTAATAATTCTTATTATTGTTTTGGAGGTGAGCAGATGAAACCTGTACAGAAACACAGCAAAAAGCGCGATGCCATACTGCAGGCTATACGTTCCACCGACTGTCATCCTTCTGCCGAATGGATATACAGTCAGGTGAAACCCATTTATCCCGATATCAGTCTTGGCACTGTTTACAGAAATCTTGCTCTCTTTGAAGAAACAGGTGAGGTTATTGCAGTGGCAACGGTTGACGGACAGAAAAGATATGACGCAACAGCTGATCCACACACACATTTTATCTGTGAATGCTGCAAAAGTGTAATAGATGTTGAAACACCGCAGCCTTTTGCAGAGATGTACACTGCTCTCAGCAGAGAGCACGGCTTCAGGGCCGACCATCACAGCCTGACCTTTTACGGCAGATGTGATAAATGCCAGAATGGCGAAAATATTTAGTAATTAATAATTTATATTTAAATTTCGGAGGAATTATATTATGGTTAAAAAATTTGTTTGTTCTGTATGCGGTTACGTTCACGAAGGCGACTGCCCACCAGCTTTCTGCCCAACATGTAAAGTTGGTCCTGAAAAGTTCATTGAACAGTCCGGTCAGAGACAGTGGGCTGCTGAACATGTAGTTGGCGTTGCAAAAGGTGCACCTGAAGATATCATTGCTGACCTGAGAGCTAACTTTGAAGGCGAATGTACAGAAGTTGGTATGTACCTTGCAATGGCAAGAGTTGCACACCGTGAAGGTTATCCTGAAATCGGTCTTTACTGGGAAAAAGCTGCGTGGGAAGAAGCAGAACACGCTTCCAAATTTGCAGAACTTCTTGGTGAAGTTGTAACAGACAGCACAAAGAAAAACCTTGAAATGCGTGTTGAAGCAGAATGCGGCGCAACAGCAGGCAAGTTTGACCTTGCAAAACGCGCTAAAGAACTGAACCTTGATGCTATCCATGACACAGTGCATGAAATGGCAAGAGACGAAGCAAGACACGGCAAAGCATTTGAAGGTCTTCTTGCAAGATACTTCGGCAACAAATAATTGCTTTAACTTTACTTAACAGATACAGGTCTTCAGACCTTTACTTAAAAATGTATTGAGTAAGCGGCAGGCTTATCCCCTGCCCTCTGCTCAAAATCTATAAGGAGGATTACATATGAATAACAAAATTGCTGAACTGCTTAATGACCAGATAAACAAAGAACTTTACAGCGCATATCTCTATCTTGATATGGCTAACTACTATGACGAACTTGACCTTGACGGCTATGCAAACTACTATATGATACAGGCACAGGAAGAAAGAGACCACGCTCTCCTGTTTATGAAATATATGCAGATTAACGGGTTAAAGGTAACTTTAAAGGCTATTGACAAACCTGATAAGGTGTTTGACAGCGTGCTTGCTCCACTGGAAATTGCGGCTGAGCACGAAAGATATGTAACAGACCTTATCAACAACATCTATCACGAAGCACAGCTTGACAAGGACTACAGAGCAATGAAATTCCTTGACTGGTTTGTTGATGAACAGATGGAAGAAGAAGACAATGCTGACAAAATGATAAGCAGATACAAACTGTTTGGCAGTGACCCTAAAGGTCTCTATCTGCTTGACCAGGAATATGCTGCAAGAGTTTACTCTGCACCAAGTCTTGTACTTGACTAAGCAAAATTTGATTAGTTTCCCCCTATTAAAAATATCTCCCAAAAGTAGAAAGCGGTTTTATACCGCTTTTTATTTTTGCAAAAAATCACCCATCCGACATGCCACCGGATGGGTTTCTTGATATAATTTATTTGAATTCTTTCGGGCGATACATTACTTCATTAATAGTAGAAACTGTCATAAAGGCATCAGGGTCTGTTTTTGTAACATAATTCATAAGTTTAAGATATTCGGATTTATCCACAATAACATTGATTTCATTGTGTACAGCATCTGTATATGCACCGTAAGCGTGATACACTGTTGCACCGCTCTTTAAATCGTGCAGGATGAATTGCAGGATTTCTTCGTTTTTCTTGGAAAGTATACACATTCTCTTTTTGATTGTGGAACCGAAAAGAAACCGGTCGAGGAAGATACCGCTGAAATATGTGCCCAGAACGCTGATTACCACTGTTTTAAGGTCATATACAAGAACTGATGACAGTGCTACCGCCATACCTGCCATAGAAATTGCACTGCCAAGTTCTATGCGGAGATATTTGTTGAGCAGTTTACCTACAATGTCAAGACCGCCTGATGATGCATTTCTTGTAAACAGCAGTGCCTGCGCAACACAGATAAACACTGAATATGCAATACAGTCAATAAACTGGTCCCCTGTGATTGACTGAACATCCGGAACAATTTTCTCAAATATGCCAAGAACTACAGGAAGCAGCAATGATGTATAAACCGTCTTTGCACCAAACTCTTTACCGATAAATATAAAACCTATTACCAGCAGAAAAGCATTCATAATCATTGTTATCTGTGATACTGTAAGCGGTACAAGGTTGCTGATAACAATCGCCAGACCTGTAATACTGCCCACAGACAAATTGCTTGGTACCATAAAGAAATATACAACTGCCGCAACAAGAACTGTAGCAAAGGTTATTACTATCCAATCAAAAATTTTTTCTGCTGCTTTCATAATATTCTCCTTAACTGTTTGTTTAAAAGCATTATACATCTTTATTTTGACATAATAAAGCAAATATATGTAAATTTTTACAATAAAAATCAGAGATACAAACAGTATATCTCTGATAATTTATATCATATATCAATTTTTCGGTTTTGGTTTGTACATCATCTCGTTTACTGCGTAGATGGTTACAAATGCATCCGGGTCAGTTTTGGTGATAAAGTTTATAAGTTTCATATACTCTGTTTTATCAACGATGGTGTTGATTTCCATACGCATTGTGTCTGTATATGTACCATAGGCGTGATACTGTGTTGCCCCGCTGTGAAGTTCGTGCAGGATAAAAGCAAGGATTTCATCGTGCTTCTGCGAAATAATACATACGCGTTTTTTCAGTGTGGAGCCGAAGATAAAATGGTCCAGCACTATTCCGCTGAAATATGTGCCGAAAACACTGAGCACAACAGTTTTTGTGTCATATACCAGTGCGGATGAAAGGGCAACCGCCATCCCTGAAAGCCCCATAGCTTTGCCAAGGTCCATACGGAGAAATTTGTTCATCAGTTTTGCGATAATATCAAGGCCGCCGGAAGATGCATTTCTTGTAAAGAGCATTGAAAGGCCTATGCTTACAACAAGGCAGTAGCCGATGCCGTCCAGTGCCTGGTCGCCTGTAAGAGACTGATTGTTTGGGAATACAACTTCAAATACACCGATAACAATTGGCAAAAGGATTGATGTGTACACTGTTTTTATGCCAAAATCCCTGCCTACAAGCAAAAAGCTGACAATGAGCAGAGCCACATTCATTATCATTGTAAGCTGTGAAATTGTAAGCGGTACAAGGTTGCTGAGCACAATTGCAAGACCAGATATGCTGCCGATGGACAGTTTGCTCGGCACAAGGAAAAAGAATACCGCCACACCAACAATAATATCCGCAAATGTAATAATTATAAACTCTTTGATTGCATCTTTTTTCATAAACACATCCTCCGTGAATGGTATATAGCATATACATTATATCCGTTTATAGGTTCAAAAACAAGATAAATCAGTTTTATAACAATAAGTTTATCTGTAAATTTTAAACTGTCTCCAACATTTTTACAAAAAGGCTGTTTGTCTGTGAATTAAATTTGGGCAAAAGTTGCATTGTTATGTCTTTTGATTAATGGTATTATATTTACTGCATTATTTTAGATTACAATGAAGGAAAACTGTTATGGATAAATTGAAAGAAACACTTCAGCATCCGAATCTGCATATCGGTATGCGAAATGTAAAAACCGCGCTTACCGCAACACTTTGTGCACTGTTATATCTGCCTTTTGACCGCAACCCTACTTTTGCATGTATCGGCGCTGTGTTCGGAATGGGTTACAATATGGACAACAGCAAGCTTCACGGCGGCAACCGTCTGTTCGGTACAGCATTCGGCGGTTTTATCGCAATGGCACTGTTCCGCTTTTATATAATATTCTACCCTGACGGAAGAACAACACCATTTATGCTTCTGCTGTTCTTTATCGGTATAGTTGTGCTTATTCTTGTAAGCCAGAACCTCTGGCCTGGTGCTGTTCAGCCCGGCAGCGTTGTTCTGAGCATTATATTCTTCAACACTCCTGTGGAAACCTATGTTTCCTACTCTCTCAACCGTATTCTTGATACAGGTATCGGTGTTGTGGTTGCTTTGCTGGTAAACTACTTTCTCCCACGCGAAAGACTTGTAAAATGGCTTGAATGGGCTCACCTGAGAAAAAAAGATACCGAACACCCTGAAGATTAATTATTATAAAAAACTGTCTGGCAGCTGATTTATATCAGCCGATACCATACTGATAATATATATTTATATAAACAAATATCCGCCATATCAAGTTTGATGATATGGCGGATATATTTTTGTCTGTTTTTCTTTTTTAATTAATCTTTTTTAGCGCGTCTTGCTTCTATTTCAGCCCATTCCTTTGCCTGTTCTGCCATCTTTTCAGCTGCATCTGCCTTAGCTTCAGCAGCTTCTTCAACAGCACCTGCTGCCTGCAGCTTGTTTGCACGGCGGTTTATAATATCTGCAGATTTTGGTCTGATATCGCCTGCTGCTGTAAGAGCTTCTCTTGTCATAAGTGGTCCGAAAATTTCGTAGATGAGAACTGCGAAAAGAACAATATTTCTGATGAGATCGCCTTCTGTACCCAGCTGTGCGGCTGTTGCACACATACCCAATGCAACACCTGCCTGCGGGAACAGTGTAATACCAAGATATTTCTGGATTACAGGGGAACATTTTGTAGCCTTTGCACTGAAATATGCACCTGTGTATTTACCGATACAGCGTACAACAATGTATACAACACCGATAAGCACAATTGCCCCGTCGCCGAAAACATCAAGTTCCAGTTCTGCACCGCTGATTACAAAGAACAATGCAAAGAGCGGAGATGTCCATTTGTCTGCTGCTCCCATAAGGTCTTCTGCAAGAGGACAGGTGTTGCAGAACACTGTGCCCAGCATCATACATACAAGCAAAGAGGAAAAACCTACATGCACAGGACCTACTGTAAATTTAATCATTGACAGTGATACTGTGAGAAATACAAATGCAATTGTCATATTGAGACGGTTTGTATTGGAATGGAACATCTTCTCAATCTGTGTGAGAATCCAGCCCATAACTGCACCGAGGATAAGGGAAGCTGCAATTTCAACAAGCGGATTTACAATGATTGAAATAAAATCAACTGTACCGCTGATAAGTGTTTTTGCTATACCGAACAGCACAGCAAATACGATAAGACAAACAGCGTCGTCCAGAGCAACGATAGGCAGCAGCAGGTCTGTTACAGGGCCTTTTGCTTTGTACTGTCTTACAACCATAAGTGTTGCAGCCGGTGCTGTTGCTGTTGCTATGGCACCAAGAACAATTGCCTGTGGAAGTGAAATTTTATCAGGCATAATAAAATGCATTGCAATAAGTGCAATATTAACAAAAAGTGAAGCTGTAAGTGCTTCAAAGATACCGATTGTAAATGCCTGTTTACCGATTTTCTTAAGGTCTTCTATTCTGAACTCGTTGCCGATTGAGAATGCGATAAAACCAAGGGCAACATTTGAAATAAGGTTAAGTGTTTCAACCTCATGCATTGTTGTAAAACCAAGGCCCTGAATACCGAAAGCACCGATACAATAAGGTCCGATAAGTACACCTGCAACAAGATATGCTGTTACGTCAGGAAGTCTGAGGCGGGAAAATACCCTTGTCATAAGCAGGCCTGCAAGCAAAGCTATTGATACATTAAGCAAAATATTGCTCATATTAAACCTCCGTATTATATTATATTAATTTAATTTTATAAACAAAATTACCAAATGAGAGTATACGCCTTTGCCGACACAAAATCAAGTACAATTTATCACAAAATATACAAAAAAACGCACATTTTTTTGTGCACAAAAGAAAAAAAACGGGTTGTTTTTTACTTACAATCCGTTTTTCCCTGTTATACTTAAAAATTTATGAAATAAGAGCATTATGCTGTTATTGTGTAATGTACTTTATTTTATATTCTGCCTGCAATAATGATGATTCTTTTTGCTTACAGCATATATTATGCCGCAATATGCTTTTCTTTGTTGCCGCCGACAACGGAAAGCTGTTTTCTGCGGATATTCTGTCTTTTTTCTGCTTTGAGTTTTGCGCGGAGAAGATTTTCCACCTTGAAGAAGGAAACTGTAAGCTGTGCAAAGAAAGCTGCTGCCATAAGGGCAACTGCTGTTGTAAATGTAATGCCATTGATTGCAAAGAGACACAAAAGTGTTGCAAATGCTGCGAGAACTGTAAATGTGCTTGCTATATATATTTTCTTCTGTTTAGTCATAATACTCACCATTAACAACCATTTTACAACTATCGGTTGTTTCCTCGGTTTTATAGTATCACAACCAAAAGTTGTTGTCAACACTTATTTTGACATTTTTTGTAAAAATAACTACTTTTGGTTGTTTACAAACTATAATTCTTGTTGTATAATAAATGTAAAATAACAACTATAGGTGGTGAATTTATGTTCAGCCAGCAGATTAAAAGTTTGCGTAAAGAATATAAGATGAGTCAGGCAGAGCTTGCAAAGCAGCTTAAGGTTACCCAGCAGGCAATCGGCAAGTGGGAAACAGGCAAAAGCACACCTGACAGTGATACATTGCAGAAACTTGCGGAAATTTTCAAAACAAGTGTGGATTTTCTTCTTGGCAGGGAAACTGCTGTTTCAATAGCAAACAGTTTTCCTTTTGAAGTGGAATATGAAGATGAGGGCTACGGCATCCCTGTTATCGGCACTGTGCGCGCAGGCTACAACTCCCTTGCATATAACGATGACTACGGCGTTGAATATGCAAATGTAAGAAATCCTGATGAATATTTCTACCTTATCGTAAAAGGCGACAGTATGGAACCCCGCATCAAGGACGGCGACCTTGCACTTGTACACAAGCAACCAACACTTAACGACGGCGACCTTGGCGTTATTGTTTACGGTGACAACGAAGGCACACTGAAAAAATTCAGCCGCCGCGGCAATACAATTATCCTCTCACCTTTCAACCCTGATTATGAACCTAAAATCATCAGCGGTGAGGACCTGAACAATGTTTATATTGCAGGCAAGGTTGTAGAAACAAAGACAAAATGGTAAGTTGGTTTTATTGCCTTTTATAATTATATTTTTGTATAGGTTAATTTTATGAAAAATACCAAAACCTGCCCAAAATGCGGCAGCAACGATATTATACGATTTGATGGCAGCAGCGGGGATTACGGCAATAATATTCTTACCGGTTTAACGGCATTGTCCTGTATTCCTGTCAACAGATATATCTGCTGCAGCTGCGGTTTTACAGAAGAATGGATCGACAAGGAAGCCATTGACGAATTAAAAAACAGCAGAAAAGCAAAAAAGGTAAAATAGCTGTGCTGCCTTTAAAGGCATCTTCCTAAATTAAATACTTAACGCATTTTTTATATTTTTAGTCACCTCCACTATTTCATCACATTATATATAACAAAACAACCCGTTGATTCTGTACATTGTACAAAGTCAACGGGTTTCATTTACTGATTACACTTTTCTGACAGTGAATTTAATTTTTATTTGTTGCCTGCAAGCTTGCCGTAAAAATCTGATGCAACGCATACTGCAGCTGCAACCAGTCCTGCTATTATAAAGCCTATTCTTGGCACATTGGTAAGATCAAGGTTGAAAAATTCAATCATCTGTCCGCCTTTTATCGCAAAGATAAAGCAAACAACCAGTACAACGGTTGAAATCCAGTTTGTAAGTTTCAAAAATATTCTTCTGCCCATAATATATCTCCTTTAATTATTATTCTGCTTCTCTTTTTCTTCTTTTCTTTTTATCAGCTTAAGCTGCATAGATGTTACCACTGATATTATTGCAAATACTGCCCCAAGTGATGCAAGGGCATATCTTGCGAGATTGCTAAGGTCTATAAAACCTCCGCCTTTGACTGCGGTTATTGCAGCAAAACATACAATTGCAAGAATAAATGTGATGATGCTTGCCAGTCTGTATAAAAATTTATTCATAGCTTTAACCTCCATTTTGACACATCATAATCTCACAGGCTATGGCATTTTCCATAAGAAAGCCCTTTGGTGTAAGGGATATGGTGTTGTTTTCAAAGATTATATAGCCCTGATTTTCAAGTATTTTAAGTTTTTTATACTGTAACCGAGTCAGTTCCCTGCCCCATTTTTCTTTAAGTTCGGTCAGGTCAAGACCTTTTTTCAGCCGCAGCGACAGCATTATAAATTCATCCACATCAACTTCTCCGTCTTCAACTGTCTGCGGATTTGTCATAAATGCACCTACATCCCGCGGATAATAAAAGCGCTTTCCCTCAAGGCAGCTGTGTGCTGACGGGCCGATACCCACATAATCTTCCAGCTTCCAGTAGATGCTGTTGTGCTTTGATTCATACCCCGGTTTTGCAAAGTTGGATATCTCGTACTGTTTATATCCCATACTTTCTATCTTTTCGCAGGCATAAAGATAAAAGTCGCTCATTCTGTCATCATCGGGAATATTCTGCGGCGTATTGACTGCAAATGGTGTTCCTTCTTCAATTTTAAGCATATACGATGATATATGCGTTGCTTCAAGCTGCGCCAGCAGCTCCACCGTATCGTCAAGTTCCCTGTTGCTGTAATCGGGCAGACCTATCATTACATCTCCGCTGATATTGGTAAAACCTGCTGCTTTTGCATTTTCAAAGGCTTCTGCCACCTTACGGTTTGAATGTATCCTTCCCAGTGTTTCAAGGCTTTTCTGATTGGCTGTCTGAACGCCGAAAGACAATCTGTTCACGCCTGCCTCTCTGAACCCTTTCAGCTTTTCAAAGGTCACCGTTTCGGGATTTGCCTCAAGTGTTATCTCTGCATTTTCCATCACATCTGCAGACAGCAAAATATCCTTTACCTGCTGCGGTGTAAGCAGGCTTGGTGTGCCGCCGCCGAAGTAGACAGTCTTCCACTGTATACCCTTGTATTTTTTTATCTCTCTTATCACGGCAGTGACATATTCATCGCTTACCGTGAGGTTTCCGCCCTTTGAGTAAAAATCGCAGTAATTGCACTTTTTAACGCAGAACGGAATGTGTATATATAAACCTGCCGTCATATTATCTCCAATAACAGTTATTATTTAGATTATACATTTTTTGTACATGTAATTACAAGTGAAATATAAAAAGAGTACAGATTTTATGCCGTTTAAGGCCAGAATCTGTACTCTTGTTTTAATTTTAGTTAACTTTTACAGTTTCCCAAAGACTGTTGAGATAGCTGAGCATATCTGTGCTGAGTGTGCGGTATGCATACCGGTTGTACTCTGCTGCAAAATCCTCAAATTCAGGATAGAGAATTTCCACTGTTTCTTCGCCCATATCCTCGATATATGTTTCGTTTTCATATACAAGTCTGTTTGGAGATGCATAGTATGTATATTCTGCATTTGCCACTGCAGCTTCTTCGCCGAGCATATAGTTGATGAATATTTCTGCAAGTTCCTTGTTCTGTGCGCAGGAAGGAATACACATTGCGTCGATAAACATATTTGTATGCTCAGGATAGTAGAACTGCAGGTCCACATCGTCAGCCTGGTCTTCCATCATTGTGAAGTAGTCGCCTGCATAGTAAGCGCCGATTGATGCTTCGCCTGACTGCATAATGTTGAAGATTTCGTCCATTACAAAGCTGTAAACCAACGGACGCTGTTTTATCATCTCTTCGTGAGCTTTGTCCCACAGAGCCGTATCGGTTGTGTTTACATCTATGCCCAGCTTGAACATTGCTGTACCGAATGCGTCACGGGAGTTGTTGAACTGAACAATCTTGTTTGCGTACTTTTCGTTCCACAGCAGATCCCATCCGCCGATGTCGGCCTTATCAACCACATTTGCATCGTAGATAACACCAACAACACCGTATGTGTATGGCACTGTGTACTGATTGTCAGGGTCATAGTAAAGACCTTTGAAATCTTCGCCGATGTACTGATAGTTAGGGATATTTTCAAAATCAATCGGAAGCAGCATATCTTCAGAAGCCATGCGTGCAATCATGTAGTCGGACGGAATAATGATATCATAACTTACTGCACCGCTGGAGATTTTGTTGTACATATCTTCGTTGGATGCGAAAGTGTCGTAGTTTACAGTGATTTTTTCGCCGTAATTTTCTTCATACCATTTTTCAAACTCTTTTATGGTATCAAAGCTGCCTTCACTGCCGTCGGAGATATATTCGCCCCAGTTGTAAACATTAAGTTCTTTTGACGCGCTGCTGCCGCTGAATGCACCGAATGTGAGTGCCACAACCAGCACACCCGCAAGTGCAAGGGCCATATTGCGTTTTCTTGGGTTGTAGTCTCCTTCAGGTTTTTCACCCTTCTGGATGCGTTTTGCTTCCTTGAGTTTCTGACTGTCTTCGTTGTCAACAATATTGTTGATAAGCAGCAGGGTAAGTGTTACAAAGAATATGATTGTTGCAAGGGCATACATCTTTGGTGTAACTGTCTTTTTAGTCATACCGTAGATGCGGATTGGCAATGTCTGGAAACCGTTGCCGCTTGTAAAATAACTGATTACAAAGTCGTCAAGGGACATTGTAAATGCCATAATGGCACCTGTAATGATACCAGGCATAATTTCAGGCAGTTCAACCTTGAAGAATGCTCTCAGCGGAGGGCAGCCCAGATCCATCGCCGCTTCTGCCAGGGACTTGTCCATCTGCTGCAGCTTCGGCAGTACCTGCAGAATTACATACGGCAGACAGAATGTAACATGGGCGATGAGCATTGTAAGGAAGTTAAGGCTTGTGGAAGCACCGAAAAGTCTGCCCACAAACACAAACATAAGCATAAGGGAGATACCTGTGATAATATCCGGATTTGTCATAGGGATATTTGTCACTGTATCAATTGCTGTTCTGTACCATCGGCTGCGCAGCTTGTTGATGCCAACCGATGCCATTGTGCCGAGAAACACCGATATTGCTGTTGCGGAGAATGCAAGCACAAGTGAGTTTTTAAGGGCTTCCAGTGTATTTGCGTCGTTGAACAGTTCCTTATACCACTTCAGCGAGAAGCCTGTAAAAACAGAAAGGCTCTTGCCTTCATTAAATGAGAATATCAGAAGTATGATAATAGGTGCAAACAGGAAGGCAAATATTATGGCTGTATAAATTCTTGATGCTGATTTTTTCATCTCTGCTTACCCCCCGTATACTCTTCTGGAGGTGAAGTAGTTTGCAATACCCATACATACAAGCAGGATTATCATGAGGATAAATGCAATCGCTGCTGCAAAGTGCAGGTTGTTTGCCACATACTGACCTTCGATAGCGTCACCGATAAGGAAGAATTTACCGTTACCGAGTTTCTGTGAAATATAGAAGGTACTGATTGAAGGAATCAGAACCATTGTTATGCCGCTCATAACACCGGGAAGGCTGAGCGGGAAGATTACACGGCGCAAAGTTGCAAGGCTGTTGCAGCCAAGGTCGTGTGCAGCTTCTATAAGGCGGATGTCCATCTTTGCCATAATGGAGTAGATCGGAAGCACCATATACGGGAAATAGTCATATACCATACCGATTACAACCGCACCTTCTGTACCGATAATGTGCACAGGGTCGATGCCGAAAACGCCGAGAATGCTGTTGAAAATACCTGTATCCTGCAGGATTGTCATCCATGCATAGGTACGGATAAGGAAGTTCATCCACATTGGAATCATAATGAGTGTCATCATAATTCTCTGTGTTTTTTCTTCCGCTCTTGCCATAATGTATGCAAGAGGATAGCCCATACCGAGACAGATTACAGTGGAAATGATTGCAAGTTTGAGGGAGCGCATGAATATCATCAGATATGTGCGCACTTCTGTCACTGTGCCGTCATCTGCTGTAAGCTGACTTGTTGCTGTAAAGAATCTTGTTATATTTTCAAGTGTGAAATTGAAATTGTTGTCTGTAAACGCGTAGTACGCAATAAAAAGCAAAGGAACAACAATGAATATTACCGACCACAGTGAATATGGTGCCAGCAGCATTCTTGTTGTGCTGTTGCCCTTTTTGAGGCCGTTTTTCATTCTTCTTCATTACCTCCCACAGAAAGCTGTTCAAGTTCGTCGGAGAAGGAAGAGTAGTCGCCGAACATACCGGAGTATTTGGACTTTTTCATAACATGGATTGCATCAGGTTCAAGGAAGATACCGATGTGTTCATCCACATCAACAAAGTCTGTTGTCTGTATCATCCATTTAAAGCCTTTAACATCCACGATGATTTCGTAGTGAACACCCATAAATGTAACGGATGTTACAATGCCCTCCAGCATACCCTTTTCCACCGGTACAATATCAACATCTTCAGGACGGATAACGATATCAACAGGTTCTTTTGGCGCAAAGCCTTTATCCAGACAAGGGAATGTCTGACCTGAGAAACGGGCTTCGCCATCCCTGACCATAACACCGTCAATGATGTTACTTTCGCCGATAAAGTCTGCAACAAATGCGTTTTCAGGTTCGTTGTAGATGTCTACAGGTGTGCCTATCTGCTGGATTACACCCTCGCTCATAACAACAATAGTGTCGGACATACTGAGAGCTTCTTCCTGGTCGTGTGTAACAAAAACGAAGGTGATACCTGTGGATTTCTGGATGTTTTTAAGCTCCTGCTGCATATCCTTTCTGAGTTTAAGGTCAAGTGCGCTGAGCGGCTCGTCCAGAAGAAGTACTTTAGGATGATTAACAAGTGCTCTTGCGATGGCAACACGCTGCTGCTGACCGCCTGAAAGACTGGTAACATTGCGCTTTTCAAAACCGGAAAGCATAACCAGCTTGAGCATCTCTTTAACCTTTTTATCTATCTCGTCTTTAGGCACCTTTTTTTCTCTCAGAGGAAATGCAACATTTTCATAAACATTGAGATGCGGGAAAAGTGCGTATTTCTGGAATACTGTATTTACATTTCTTTTGTGCGGAGGAAGGTCTGTTATATCATCGCCCATAAACACAACTTCACCGTCATCAGGATGTACAAAACCGCTGATAATACGCAGCAGTGTTGTCTTGCCGCAGCCTGACGGACCAAGCAGTGTGAGAAATTCATTGTCATAAATATCAAGGCTTATGTTGTTGAGAACCGTATCTCCGTCAAAAGCCTTTGAAATATTTTTAAGCTCGATAATCTTCTTCATAATATATATTTCCCCTCTTAACAGCCAAAGAATTATTACAGCAACAAAAAAGGTATACCCCAAAGGGTATACCACTTGTAACAAAGATTATTGCAATACCATTAAAAATATATAAAACTGGCTGCATCTCAATGGGTTCAGAGTCTATATAGCAAAGATTACTTTTACTACTCTTATTGACCATTTCACAAGTTATAATGCCCCTCTGGCATCCGGTTTATAGTCACCAACTTATAAAACTTTAGCTTTTAACTCAATCAATAAGGCAACAGAAGTTGCCAACTGCCTTTACGCAGTTTGCGGCATTCGACCCGGCTGTCCGTATGGCCTTGGCTGATAAATCAGCGGTCGGTATCTTGCTTTGGAAATACCTTTCCAATTGAGACACTTAATTTTAACATTTATATATGTAATATGTCAATAATATATTAAAAAATTGTAAAATTTTGCAGTATTTTCAGTCAACTTCAACATTTTGTGAATAAAAAAACAGGGACAGTACTGTCCCTGCAAAATAGCTGTTCAATTAAAGTGCACCAATCCAGAGAGGCAGGTCCTGAATATAGTACAGGTTGTCCTTATTGAAGTCCTGACCTTCTTTAAGCACTGTAGCATAGGCCACAACCTGGCAGCCTATTCTTTCCAGCAGTTCTTCCATAGCCTTGAAGGTGCCGCCTGTGGAAACAACATCATCAAGAATCAGAACCTTTTTACCCTTGATTTTTGCTGCATCAACACCGTCCACTACCATAAGCTGGGAAGCTGCTGTGGTGATGGATTTAACTTCTGTAACAATAGGATCAACCATATATGCCTTTGCGCCTTTGCGGAAAACAACAAATTCCTTCTCGCCAAGATATGTGCACAGACTCTGTGCCAGCGGCAGTGTTTTGGCCTCAGGACATACAATATAGTCAAAATCAACATCCTTGATTTTTTCTCCGAGAATTCTTGCACAGTAGTTTGTAAGATTGGTGTTGCCAAGCAGTACAAAGCCTGCAATATGCAAGGTTGGTGTAACCGGTGTGATAGGCAGGCGTTCAACTCTGCCTGCAAGGTCGATGTCGTAATATTTCTGCCCTGTATATCTGATTTCCATAAAAAACCTCCTTGGGGAAAGAACAATATATATTTTTACAGTTTTATCCCTTTTTCTACCTGAATTATACTATTATTTAAGATAAAAAACAACTTTTCTCTTTAATTTTTCACCGGTTTGATGTATAATTAATAATGGTATTGTGTGTGATATAAAGATTTGTATAATTGTCTCATTACCGTTGTACAAACTGACACAATAAGCCATTGAAAAAGCTGTGCTGTTCACTTATAATATAGCATAGATGTTAAATAAATATCAATCACGCAAAGGAGAGTTATTATGGTATATTCACATGAAGTAGAAAGAATGTGTAAAGTATCAAAAGGTTGCGACCACGGTCCTGCTCCTATTCCTCAGGAAGGCGCATGGACAAAAGTTTATGAAATCAAGGATATAAGCGGTTTGTCTCACGGTATCGGCTGGTGTGCTCCACAGCAGGGTACATGTAAACTTACTCTTAATGTTAAAGAAGGCATCATCCAGGAAGCTCTTGTTGAAACAATCGGCTGTTCCGGTATGACACACTCTGCTGCTATGGCAGGTGAAATTCTCCCTGGTAAAACACTGCTTGAAGCACTCAACACAGACCTTGTTTGTGACGCTATCAATGTAGCTATGAGAGAAATCTTCAAACAGCTTGCATACGGCAGAACACAGACTGCTTTCTCCGAAAACGGTCTTCCTGTAGGCGCAGGTCTTGAAGACCTTGGCAAAGGTCTCAGAAGCCAGACTGCTACAATCTACTCCTCCAAACCAAAGGGTGTAAGATACCTTGAAATGGTTGAAGGTTACATTATGTCCATCGCTCTTGACGAAAACGATGAAGCTATCGGTTACAAATTCGTTCGTCTTGGCAAAATGATGGAAGATATCCGTCACGGCGTTGACCCACAGACAGCTCTGGACAAAAACACAGGTACTTACGGCAGATATGACGAAGCTGCCAAGTACATCGACCCACGTGAAGAATAAGGAGGCTTAATAATATGGCAAAATTTGAAGGTTATGAAAGAAGAATAGCCAAAATTGAGGCTTCCATGGCAGAAAACGGCATTGAAAGCCTTGATGCAGCTAAAGAATTGTGCCTTTCCAAAGGTATCAATGTAGAAGAAATTGTTAAAGGTGTACAGCCAATTGCATTTGATAATGCAGTTTGGGCATACACATACGGCGTTGCTCTTGCCCTCAAACGCGGTGTGGCAAACGCAGCAGACGCAGCAAGCGTTATCGGCGAAGGTATCGAAGCATTCTGCGTACCTGGTTCCGTAGCAGACCAGAGACATGTTGGTCTCGGTCACGGCAACCTTGCTTCCATGCTCCTCAGAGAAGAAACACAGTGTTTCTGCTTCCTTGCAGGTCACGAAAGTTTCGCAGCTGCTGAAGGTGCTATAGGTATTGCAAGAACAGCAAACAAAGCAAGAAAAAATCCTTTAAGAGTTATCCTTAACGGTCTCGGCAAAGACGCAGCATACATCATCTCCCGTATCAACGGCTTCACATATGTTGAAACAGAATACGATTTCAAAACAGGCGAAGTTAAAGTTGTAAGAGAAAAAGCATTCTCCAATGGCGACAAAGCCAAAGTTAAATGCTACGGCTCCAACGATGTTCTCGAAGGCGTTGCAATCATGAAGATGGAACATGTTGATGTTTCCATCACAGGCAACTCCACAAACCCAACACGTTTCCAGCATCCTGTTGCAGGCACATATAAAAAATGGTGCTGGGAAAACGGCGTAAAATACTTCTCTGTTGCTTCCGGCGGCGGCACAGGCAGAACACTTCACCCAGACAATATGGCTGCTGGTCCAGCTTCCTATGGTCTTACAGACACAATGGGCAGAATGCACGGCGATGCACAGTTTGCAGGTTCTTCCTCTGTTCCAGCCCATGTAGACATGATGGGTCTTATCGGCGCTGGCAACAACCCAATGGTTGGTATGACAGTTGCATGTGCAGTTGCAGTTGAAGAAGCTATGAAAGCTTAATTTATGCAATAACTACTGAATATTTTAAAAGAGCAGTTCTTACGAGCTGCTCTTTTTTTGTGCAGTTTTGTGCATATTCAATGTGATTTTTGTAACACTGTCCATATTTAGTTATCAGAAGCTGCTTTTTTCAAGAACAAATTGCGTTCAATATTATATTGTGGTAGTATAAAAGTATTAAACTCAAGGAGGATATCCGTATGATTATCAAAGACAACTATATCTTCAGAATGGGCGACGGAAAGGAAAAGGCTGTACGCGTTAAACAGGGTGAAATAATAACATTTGACGCTCTTGACGGTTTCTGCAACCAGATTCCTGACGAAAGCTATGTAATGGACCGCCTTGACTGGGACAATGTAAACCCCGCAACAGGCCCTGCATATATAGAGGGTGCCGAAAAGGGTGATATTCTCAAAATAGAAATAATTGATATCGATGTTGCCGACGAGGGTACAATGTGCGCTCTGCCCGGTAGCGGCGTGCTTGGCGGCGATGTTGTTCAGAGCGAGGTTAAAAAGGTAAAGGTTGTTGACGGATGTGCCGTGTTTGACAACTTTAAAATCCCGGTAAAACCGATGATTGGCGTTATAGGTGTGGCACCTGAAGGAGAACCTGTTCCCTGCGGTGTTCCCGGAAATCACGGCGGCAATATGGACAATGCCAAAATTGTAAAAGGCGCAACCCTTTATCTGCCTGTTTTCCACGATGGCGCATATCTGTCCTGCGGTGACTGCCACGCAGGTATGGGCGACGGCGAAATTATGGTTACAGGTGTGGAAATTCCTGCAAAAATCAGTCTCAGATGCGAGGTTATCAAAGGCAAAACAATAAAAGAACCGCGCCTTGAAGATGCTGAAAACATCTATACAATTTCTTCTGATGTAAATATCGAGAAAGCTATCTATTCTGCAACAAAGACAATGGCGGAAATACTGCAGGACAAACTTGGATACAATCTGAACAAAGCAGGTATGCTGATAAGCCTTGCGGGTAATCTTGAGTTCTGCCAGGTGGTTGACCCTGCCCTTACAGTGCGGATGGCATTACCTAAAAATATATGCAGTGAAATAATTTAATATATGTAAAGCAAAAGGAGCCGGGAACACAAGAGGGTTCCCGGTTCCTTTCCTTTTTACAGCAACAGATAATATCAGTTCTGTGCGGAACACTATTTTGCAGCTTGCCGTTAATATTTGTCTTTCCTTGCAGATTTTATCCGTACTGCTTATGCTGTTGTTGACCTTTTTTCTTATTGGTATTATAATAATTCCCATACTTACTAAAATAATAAAATACAATTCAGAAAAAATATCAATAATAGGTTTTACTCCCCTATTATAGAAAGGATTTTATTGAATTATGAATATTATAATTGTGGGCAGCGGTAAAGTTGGCTTTTTTCTGGCCGAACAGCTTGTAAAAGAAGGCCACGATATTACTGTTATCGATTTTGAAGATACTGCTCTTGATAAAGCTTATGATACCCTTGATATTATGACTATCAAAGGTAACGGCGTATCCCCTGCCACCTTGACAGAAGCAGGTGCTGAAAATGCAGATCTGGTTATCGCTGCAACGAGTTCTGACGAGGTTAACATGGTTTGCTGCCTTACTGCAAAGCAGCTTGGCGCCAAATATACTATTGCCCGTATCAGAACTCCTGAATACACCGAAAGCATTGTTGAGCTCAAGAAAAACCTTAAAATAGATGTTGTTATCAACCCCGAAAGCGCTGCTGCTGCTGAAATTGCAAGACTTCTACGTTTTCCTGCTGCTGCCGACATTGAAACTTTCTGTCGCGGCAAGGTTGAGCTTATGGGGTTTGTGCTTCAGGAAGGCGACTTTCTCATTGGCAAATCTCTTATGGATCTGCCTCCGCAGGTCAAAAAACTTGATCTTCTGTTCTGTGTTGCTGACAGAAACGGTGATGTATGTATTCCTAAGGGTTCTTTTATTCCTAAAGCAGGTGATAAACTTTATATCATCGGGCAGCCTTCCGGTCTGGACAAATTTTTCCGTCTTCTCGGAAGATATACTCCAAAAATCAAAAAGGTTTTTCTTGTTGGCGGCGGCAAGATTTCCAACTATCTTATTGAGATGCTGAGAAATATGAATATCAGGCTCAAGGTTGTTGACAAGGATGAATCAAAGTGTCGTGAAATAGCCGAGCTTTTCCCTGATGTTATAACAATAAATGGCGACGGCAGTGATCATGAACTGCTGGAGGAAGAAAATCTGCAGTCCTACGATGCTTTTGTTGCTTTGACAGGTCGTGATGAAGACAACCTTATCATATCCCTTTATGCTATGCAGCAGGGTGTACCTAAAACAATCACAAAATGCAACCGTCAGAACTATATCGGTATTGCAAGAAATATGGGGCTGAACAGTATTGTGTCTGCAAAATATGTTGTTGCATCCTATGTTCTTCATCTTGTGCGCGGTATGCAGAACAGTCAGGGCAGTGTTATGAACAGCCTGCACAGAATCGCAAATGGTGATGCTGAAGCTATGGAATTCAAAGTTACATCCTCTACCAGAAATACAGGTATCCCTCTTAAAGATCTTCGTCTTAAGCCGGATGTGCTTCTTGCTGTTATAGTCAGAAACGGTGCAATTATAATTCCTGAAGGTACCACAAGTCTTGAAGTTGATGATACTGTTATCATCATCACCAGCGGCACATATATAATGGAACTTAATGACATCTATCTTGAAGATGACATTTCCATAGCAACCGGAGGAAACAGTTAATGAATCTGAAAGTTGTTTTAAAAATAGTTGGCAGAGTTATCACTATGGAAGCCTTTGTGCTTCTGCTTCCTATGCTGGTTGCTATGATTTACGGCGAAGACACAACTCCGTTTATGGTTACAATAGTTCTTGTTCTTTTTACAGGAATAATATTATCCAGCATAAACAGCACCAAAGAGTTTTTTATACGTGAAGGGTTCTTTACTGTTGCCCTGATATGGCTTACTACAGGCTTTATCGGCTCTCTTCCGTTTTATTTTTCAGGTTATTTTCCAACTTTTGCAGACTGCCTGTTTGAATCATGTTCAGGGTTAACTACGACAGGTTCTTCAATACTTACAGATATTGAAGCATTGCCCAAAGGCATACTTTTCTGGCGTTCCCTTACACACTGGCTTGGCGGCATGGGTGTGCTTGTGCTTGCCACTGCTCTTATTCCTACAATCGGTATCCGCACAAAATATCTGACACAGGCGGAATCTCCAGGACCTGTTTTTTCAAAACTTGTACCAAAGCAGGCGCAGACTTCCAAAATTCTCTATGCAATTTACTGCGTGCTTACAATATCAGAAGCTATCTGCCTGAAGCTTGCAGGCATGCCTTGGTATGACAGTTTTATACACGCATTCGGCACAGCAGGTACAGGCGGCTTTTCCAATATGAATGCCAGTGTAGGTGCATATAACAGTATGACCATAGATATGATTATATCTGTGTTTATTCTGCTGTTTTCCATAAACTTTGCAATGTATTTTCTGCTGCTCACCCGCAGATTTAAAGAAGTGCTGCAAAGTGATGAGCTCAGATTTTTCCTTGCCATAGTTTGCATTGCCACATTTATTGTCTGCATCAATATACAGCCTATATACTCTGACTGGGTTCAGTCATTCAGATATGCCTTTTTCCAGGTTTGTTCTCTTATATCCACAACCGGTTTTTCAACTGCTGACTGGCTTTACTGGCCTCAGATTTGTCAGATGATTTTTATTCTGCTTATGTTTTGCGGTGCCTGTGCAGGCAGTACCGGCGGTGGTATGAAATGTTCCCGAATACTTGTTATGTTCCGGGTTATACGCAGGGAAATTCATCACATTATTCATCCTCGCTCTGTTCAGGTTGTTAAACTTGACGGCAAAGTTGTGGAAGAAAAAACAATACATTCCATTCTTACCTTTATCGGTGCTTATTTTATTATAATCCTGGCCGGTGCAGTAGTAGTTTCGCTTGATGGTTTCGGATTCAGCGAAAGCTTTACTGCCGCTCTTACCTGTGTAAGCAATATAGGCCCTGGTCTCGGTGTCTTCGGCCCTGCAGGAAACTTTTCAACACTTTCTGAATTTTCCAAATATTTTCTCTCATTCTGTATGATTATAGGCAGACTTGAAATCTTCCCTATTCTCGTTCTGCTCAGTCCGTCAGCGTGGAAAAGACAGTAAACAGATTATTGCAAAAATATTAAATACACACAATGTAAAAAACAGTCGTTCCTGATTTTCAGAAACGACTGTTTTATTTCTATATCTTATTTTTATTATCAGCTTTGCGGTTATTTTCCGCTGAGCATTTTGTCTATAGCTGCTGCAGCCTGCTTTCCTGCACCCATAGCAAGGATTACAGTTGCGGCCCCTGTAACGGCATCGCCGCCTGCATAAACTGCATTCCGGGTTGTAAGGCCGTCATCCCCGTTTGTTACAATGCAGCCCCATTTATCTGTTTCAAGGCCTTCGGTTGTTGAAGATATAAGCGGATTGGGGCTTGTACCTATGGACATAATCATTGTGTCAATATCAATGACAAACTCGCTGTCAGGTTTTACAACAGGGCGTCTGCGACCGGAAGAATCAGGCTCTCCCAGCATCATTTCCACACATTTTACAGCCTTTACCTCGCCGTTTTCGTCCCCGATAATCTCAACAGGGTTTGTGAGCAGCTTAAATATGATGCCCTCCTCCTGTGCGTGTTCAATCTCTTCCAGTCGGGCAGGAAGCTCCTGCATACCGCGGCGGTAAACAATATATACATTTTCTGCCCCAAGGCGTTTTGCGCTGCGTGCTGCGTCCATCGCAACATTGCCGCCGCCCACAACCGCAACATTGTGACTTTTGCGGATTGGTGTCTTTGATGTGGGCAGATATGCTTTCATCAGATTTACACGGGTGAGATATTCATTGGCGCTGTAAACACCTTTAAGGCTTTCGCCTGGTATACCCATAAATTTCGGCAGGCCTGCGCCGCTGCCGATATATACTGCACCATAGCCCATTTCAAAAAGCTCGTCTATTGTGAGAATTTTGCCGATAACCATATTGGTTTCGATTTTAACACCCATGGCTTTAAGGTTGTCAATTTCATATTTAACAATATCCTTTGGCAGACGGAATTCAGGTATTCCGTATACAAGCACACCTCCCGCTGTATGGAGAGCTTCGTAAACTGTAACCCCATAGCCTTTTTTTGCAAGTTCACCTGCACAGGTAAGACCTGTCGGACCTGCACCGATAACAGCAACCTTTTTTCCGTTTGGCTTTGCAGGCTGCGGTTTTTCGGCACAGTTTTCTCTGTACCAGTCCGCAACAAAGCGTTCAAGACGGCCTATTGCCACACTTTCGCCTTTTATTGCGCGGACACATTTACCCTCGCACTGTGTTTCCTGAGGGCATACACGGCCGCATACCGCAGGCAGACTTGTCTGCTGTGAAAGGATTTCATAGGCTTTTTTTATATCACCCTTTGCAACTTCTGCAATAAAGGCAGGAATATCTATAAGTACAGGGCATCCTTCAATGCAGGGTTTGTGCTTGCATCCAAGACAGCGCTGTGCTTCTTCCATTGCCATTTCCAATGTGTAGCCCAGTGCAACTTCGCTGAAATTTCTGTTGCGCACCATAGGGTCCTGACTTGGCATAGGGCATTTATTCGGATTCATATTAGCCATTATTCTGCCTCCTTTTTCATCAGGTTACAGAATGCTTCTCTTCTGCGGTTTTCAAATTCCCTGTACATTGAGGAACGGCTGATAGCCTCGTCAAAATCAACCTTGTGACCGTCAAAGTCAGGGCCGTCAACACAGGCAAACTGTGTCTTTCCGTCCACTGTAAGACGGCATCCGCCGCACATACCTGTGCCGTCAACCATTACAGGGTTCATTGACACTGTGGTTTTTATGCCGTACTTTTCTGTAACTTTGCAGACAAATTTCATCATAACAAGCGGTCCGATTGCAATAACTTCATCGTACTGATTGCCTTCTTCTATAAGTGCTTCCAGCGCCTCTGTAACAAGGCCTTTTTCCCCGAAAGAACCGTCATCCGTCATCACAGCAAGTCTTTCGCTGGCTGCTTCAAATTCATCTTTGAGTATGACAAGGTCCTTGTTTCTGAAGCCGATGACACTGTGCACACAGCATCCGTTTTCCTTTAATTTCTTGGCAACAGGGTATGCGATTGCACAACCTACACCGCCGCCCACAACAACTACCTTTTTAAGTCCGTCAAGGTTGCTTGGCTTGCCGAGAGGACCTGCAAAATCGCAGATTTCATCACCCTCGCAAAGTGCGGAAAGCTCTGATGTGGATTCGCCCACAAGCTGAAAAATAATTGTTACCGTACCTTTTTCTTTATCGTAATCAGAGATTGTCAGCGGGATTCTCTCGCTGTCCTCCAGTGCACGCAGGATTACAAACTGCCCCGGCTGTGCCTTTTTTGCAATCAGCGGAGCATCTATCACCATTTTGCAGACGGTAGGATTTAAAAACTGTTTCTGTAAAATTTTATACATAGCTGTTTCCTTTTTTCAGTTTACTCTATTAAAAAATTATACTATATTTACCGCAGTTACTGCAAGACGGTAGAGGTGGAAATATTTATATAAACAGCATAACAAAGCGGCCCTCCGATAAGAAAACTTAAATATCCGCCATATCGCAGCAATGTGATATGGCGGATACATTTTTTGCCTGTTTTTACAGAAAAAATGCTGCTGCAAGGCAGAGACACGCAGCACTGCTTTGTGTAATGCAAGTGCCGATAACACAGCAGCCTTTTTGTGTCTGAAATCAGGTTTGTGTTTTCCTGTCGGGAGGACGCTGAAAAGGACTGTTCCCCCCACTGTCAATCAAGGGAAAACAGTCCTTCAGGATTATTCTGTTATATCTTCAGCTTTTATGCCGCCGCCAAGAAATTCTTCAATATCCTGTGCTGATTCCACAGGAAATTCTTCGCAGCTTACAAGCATTGCCGATGCGGAAACTGTGCTGTCTTCACCCGGAGTAAAGGTTACCGCAACAGGAAAACCGTATTCAAAAACATATATCCATACACAGGTTTCCTTAAGTTCACTGCTGACAAAGGTTTTGCCTGCAGTGCATACGGTTGTAGCCGCAAGATTTTCAGCACCGCCCATTGCATTTATCTGTGTCACTATGGCAGCTATGGTTTTGTCCGACACTGTCTTTTTAACTTTTGAAGACAATCCGCTCATTTCAGCTGCCGTGCCGTACTCTGCAAGATAGGCCTCTGTCGGTGTCAGCTTATATACCTTTTTCACAACGGAATAGTCGCCACTGCCAAAGCCTGAAACCACTTCGCTTATTCTCGGGCTGCCTGTATATATTTCAAGATATGCTTCGCTTTTTGCCATTTCTTCAACCATTTCCACAAGGTCAAGTCCGTGGCTGTATAAACTTTTCTGTGAACCTTCTGCAGTTTTTTCACCTTCACAGCCTGTAAAAATCACAGACAGGACTATCACTGATGCTGCCAATATAACCGAAAACTTCTTCATATTTTTTTCCTTTCACCGTTTAACCTCTAAAAAATACCAGGGATAACAAAGCTGAGCCACATACCTGCTGCAAAGCTGACTGCATTTGCCGCAAAGGCATAGGCTGTGGTTATCATACAGTCTGCTTTCCTGTCTGTAAACTTTCTGAGCAGCAAAGCATATATGACGGCTTCCAGCACAAATACTGCAATTTCCAGCATTACAAAGAAGAAGACATATGTCATACTGCCCATACTGTAGTTTATAAAATTCAGTGTAAGATTAAGCAACACCTGTGTGATTATGTTTACAACAGCAATGAATCTGATCGCCTTTTTACTTCTGTAACCAAAGATAAATGCCACTGCAATTTCCAGCAGAATTGTAGCCACAATTCTTGCAATAAGAGATATTATTTCCCAGGTGAAATCATAGCTTTTCTCTGCCACAATAATACCATCTGCTGGCTCTGATGCTGCCATATCCGACAAATTCACAGTATAATAGCTGTCAAAAGCATAGCGCTCGTATATATCACTTACAAAATATGTATCGGTTTCGGGAAACCAGAGCAGAATTTTAAACTTTGACGGAGGATAGTATGTCCAGTTCAGCTGGTCTGTTCCGGTACAGTTCCACCATTCCTGCAGGAAATAGTAACTGTCTGTGTCGGGATAATCCGCAAACGCCTGCCATATCTCTTCTTCCCCGTCGTGGTAATCCTGATGTCCCTCAATGCCGTCCCAGGCTGATGACGGACCGGTGGAGTCTCTCTCTGACAAAAGAGTACCGTAATATTCTGTACCCGTCTTCACACCTTCAAAGGTAACATTCACAGAGGGCTTCGGGCCCATATCGGCGTGTGCTGCCATCGGAAATGAAAAAAACACCGCCATACAGAGCAACGCTGACAATATCTTTCTTTTCATTATGCTACCTCCTGTATTTTATAATTTTACTGATTATGATATATACATAAACCACAAATATCAGCACAGACAGACCGACAAATATTACACTGTGCTGTTCAATGCCGATTTTAACCATAACACCGCAGATTATCAGCAAAAAAATCCATACAAATGCCCCAAGCAATATGCGCAGCGGCAGAGGTACCTTTCTGGAACTTGCTGCTTCTATTGTTCCATCCAGCACAATTTCAAGAATCAATTCAAGCAAATCGTCCATTTCCCTCCGTATATGCTATATTTTTACAATCTCCAGTCCCGTTTTCTTTTCTATAAACTTACAGAATTCCTTTGGTGTGCCGTTTGTCATTGCACGCATATCATAAACCTGTGCGTGGCGGCGGCTGAACACAAATACTATGTAGTCGCCGCGTTTTGCAACTGCCTGGATTGTCTTGTATTTAAACTCGGTTGTACCCACATCCGTTTCCGACACATAATTGTCGTCATAAAAGGTTACAACACCTTTTTCCGCACCTTTCATCATTCTTTTTGATGCTATCAGGGCATTGAGGCGATCTTCCCATATCAGTGCGGCAACCATCACCAAAGCTGCAGCTGCAGTAAAAACGGTGTTTGCACCGAAGTTGTCTGTCACTACAGAAAGGACCACAAACAGTACCGCAATTACAATCACTATCCAGCCGAACTTATGGCTGCGGGATGAATGCTTTTTATGGGTGGTTTTTCGCACCGCTCTTGCCATAGCAGTAAGAGCATCCATGTCGTATACTGTGTTGAATGCAAAATTCATAGTTACACCTCCGTTTTATATACTGTTACATTCTGATTGTACTGAATTTCAGTGTGTGATTTGTGTGAAAGTTGTAAATACCGTTACTGTGCATCAGCCGTTTCAGATAATGTATCCTGAACTGTTTCCTGTGCAGGCTCAAGCTCTTTATTTTCAAAGGTATTTATGTTTTCCACATATTTTGCTGCTTCCGCAATCATCTCTGTTTCAGGAATATCTATACTTTCGGCAATCTGTTCAGTTTCCTGTGTGTCTTCTGTCTTTTCTGCCTTCACCTTAACAGGTTTTCTGTTTGCCAGGGTGATAAGGCTGTATATGAGGATTACAAAGGAAACCACGCTTATAACAACACACAGCATTGTCAGGCTGCCGAAAAATCTGATGCCGTAAAACATCATAATTGCAGGAGCGGTAATGATATTGGTCAGAAGACTTGCCCAGTTGCCAAGGTCAGCACAGATTGCCAGTATGCCTGCCGCCATGCTGTACAGTGCAAGAAGTGCAGATGTTTTTGCTGCAGGGGCAAAGCGGGTCATAAGCGCCCAGAACAAAAGGTAAAAAACTGTTGCTGTTATATTTGTTGGAGTTACCGCCGCACCTGAAGATGCAGATGCAAAGTTTGCTGCTATACAGGCTGCTGCTGCGCCCAGCATAGCTATTGTACAAATCAAATTAAGTTTCTTCATATTTTTTCTCTCTTATCCACAGTATTTATCCGAAGATATTTCCTATATTTTTCTTCGCCTGCTCTGTAAGTTCAATTTCAAAATCAGGCCTTAATTCCAATATACAGTCATTATAGCACAAAAGGAACTCATTTTCAGCATAATCGCCCATATAAATCTGATATGCATAATCTGCGCCCCATTCTGTGGGGTCAATTTCCACTGCCCGTTCATAAAACTCGTAATCTTCATAAGTCACACCGTAATTGTGCGGAAAATCCCTGAGCATCTGGTTGTGAACGAAACTGTAAAGGAACGGTATTTTAACCTTTACAAGTGTATACTGCAGATATGGCTCCTTAAGGTCATCCATACGCGGACGCTGATATGCATCGTGCTTTGAAAGCAGTATTGATTCGTCCCCGTACCAGCTTGTGGAATATCCCTTATAATCTGTTTCAATCAGGTCTTCAACCATCAGCGGAAGTTCATCATCATAAACCTTCCACTCCATACCCTTGTATTCGTAGGTATATGCAGCTTCCTTGTCAAACCACCCCGATTCAAACACCCCGCCGAGAATCTTTATAAACAGAATGCCTGTAACTGCAAATGGCAGTACGGCAATAATTATTATTGTGGCAATGCGGTTTGCTTTTGCAGAAACCTTAAGCTTTTTAAGCAGTGCGGAAAATCCCCATATTGCAGATGCCATAATGCCGACCACAAGGGAAGAAATCACAGCAACGGCGGCAAATCTGCGCTCTATGCTGAAAAGGAATGCTGCAAATATTGCAAGTATAATCCACAAAAAAGCCAGCTGAATATTGCGGAAGCCTTTTGTAGCGGTAAATTCACCTGTTTCTTCAATGGCTTTACGGGCCCTTTTGCGCCAGGAGAAATAACCGATGATTTCCATAAGGCACATTGCCAGCAGCATACTCCAGCACAGTGCAGAAAACAGACTTGATGAGCGGGACAGATATCCCACAGGGTCTGTGGCAAACTGCCATATACCCAAGGCTATCTGCAGTACAGTACAGGCTGTAAGAAGCCAGTAGCTTACAAGATAGGATTTATTTGCGGACTTTTCTATTGTCTCCAGCTCTGTCTGCGGGTCGGTTTCTATCGGGACAGGATTTTCCCTTTCGTTGTAAAAAATCTGCATCTGTGCATTGTGGCTTGCCAGCTTCCAGCCTGTGTGCTCACACAAATCCCAGAAGCTTTTCTGATTTTCGGTAGGTTCCGGGTCAAACATTGAAGCTTCGGGAAAATATGTAACCGCATAATGAATTTTCTCAGGTTCCATACGGCGGAACTTCCAGCCGTATGAAGATATCTTTTCCAGCATCCATCCCTTTTCTGCCTGCCTTTCAAGAAACTTCTGTATACCTGTACGGTCATAAAATGTAAACTGTGCTATAACGCGTTTTGTCTTTCTCATTATGCTTCCTCCCTTCCGGAAAATGTATTATAGTCGGCAAGCTGTGCTTTTAACCTTTCAACCTCTTTGTCCAGCATTTCCTCACCTTTCGGCGCTATGATATAGCTGCGCCGGCGGCCCTCCACCTTGGTTTCGTATATAAATCCTTCCTCCAGAAACTGTTCCAGCAGGTTGTACAGTGTGCCAGAGCCTACATTAACCCTGCCATTTGTCATGGCAGGCACCCTGTCAAGTATATCCATACCGTAATATTCGTTTTTCAGGCAGAGAAGAATATAAAACATCTGTTCTGTAAGTGTCTGAAATTTTGTTCTCGGCATATATGCCACCTCTCATTCTCGATATTCGAGTATATCTTTATCTTCAGTATATCCTCGATAATCGAGAATGTCAACATCTTTTTTCCGCACCATGTATATATCCTGTTCTTCAATTTGCATATTGTAAACTTGTATCCGAAACTGACCTTTTTAATCAAAATGTTATGTGTCCAACAAATTTTTATCTGCGGTATCTGACGGAAATCGCATTATTTTAAATTTTTTGAAAAATTTAAAAAAAATTCGCAAAAAACTCTTTACAAATTGATTTTGATGTGCTATTATATATGAGCGTTAGTCATTGGGGTATCGCCAAGCGGTAAGGCATTGGACTCTGACTCCAACATTCCCTAGGTTCGAATCCTAGTACCCCAGCCAATGAAGACCACTGAACAAGTTTCAGTGGTTTTTATTTTTTGTACACAACTCGGGATTCGAACCTGAGAAGGTTTTTGCGTTAAGAAAACAGTGTGGTACACTGTTTTCAGCAAAAAGAGCTTGAGCGGCAGCGAAAGCCAGACAGTATGCAAGGCCACGGCCGCAGCAGACGGCCAATCCCAGTACCCCAGCCAATGAAGACCACTGAACAAGTTTCGGTGGTTTTTATTTTTTTGTACACAACTCGGGATTCGAACCTGAGAAGGTTTTTGCGTTAAGAAAACAGTGTGGTACACTGTTTTCAGCAAAAAGAGCTTGAGTGGCAGCGAAAGCCAGACAGTATGCAAGGCCACGGCCGCAGCAGACGGCGAATCCTAGTACCCCAGCCAATGAGAACCACTGAACAAGTTTCAGTGGTTTTTATTTTTTTATAAGGTATATACCGATTACTGCAGCATAAGTTACTGTTTACAAATTGACTCTAAATCCCTTTTGTGATAAATTTTTTGTAATAACTGTTTAGCGAAAGGCGCAACTATGAAATTTGTAACCAATCTTATTGCCATGAAAGATTATATGCAGGATATGTGCAGCACAGAAAAACTGCACTCTTTCTGCCGTGAACATAAACTTGACGGATACGAAGTTATCAGCGCGGGAGATTTTCCGTCAGAGATAACCGATGATATGATTATCGGTGTACATCTGCCGTTTTACAATGCGTGGATGGACCTTTACAACGGCAGATATGATACTCTTGACGAGGAGTATGGCAGCAGAGAGTGCTGGCAGGAATTTTATGGCGGCGACAGCTTTGATATTATATTCAGGACCCTCGAAGCCGAACTGGATTTTGCCCAGCGGAAGGGTGCTGAATATGTTGTACTGCATGTTTGCGAAATAGGCACAACCGAAACACTGACCAACAGATTTGCCTACAGCGATGAAGAAGTTATATATGCGCTCTGCAATGTTGCAAACAGACTTTTCAGAGACAAAAACTATACCTTCTGTCTGCTGCTTGAAAATCTGTGGTGGAAAGGCCTTACATTCACTGATTACAGTATGACAAAACTGCTGCTGGACAATATTGAATACAGCAACAAGGGCATTATGCTGGACACAGGGCATCTTATGCACACCAACAAGGACCTTGAAAGCTGGGAGGATGCCTGTGTGTATATAAATAAAATGCTGGATATGCACAGCGACCTTCTGCCTTATGTTAAAGGCATACATCTGCACGGAACCCTTGAAGGGAAATTTGCAAAAGAATTCTGCTGCAATCCGCCTGAACCTGAAAAGGACTTTTACAGGCGATTTGCGCAGGCCTATGACTATGTGCTTCGTGTGGACGCCCACAAGCCTTTTGAGCACAAGGGAATTTCAGAAATTATCGGAAAGATTGACCCTGACTATGTGGTGTTTGAACTGGCCTCCGATACTCTCCCGGAAAAATCCCATCTTATAAAAATCCAGAATAATATTCTGGACAGATAAAAAGACAGCCTGTATAGCAATATACAGGCTGTCTTTAGTTATAGCATATCAATTTCAAACCAGAATGTGCTGCCTTTGCCGACGCTGCTTTCGACACCGCATTCCCCGTCGTGAACCGCAATGAAATTTTTAACTATGGACAGTCCCAGTCCTGTGCTGTTAACATTTCTGATGCGGTTATTGCTGTTTTTATAGTATCTTTCCCAGATATACGGAATATCCTCTTTGGATATCCCTTTGCCAAAGTCTGTTACCTCAACCCTTACCTTACCGTTTTCTGCAATCTGTTTTACAATAACTTCTTTTTTATCAGCACTGTAGCTGAGTGCATTTATAAGAAGATTGTAGAAACACTGGTCAATAAGTGTGCTGTCGGCCATGACTTCAACTTTTTTATCGTATTCAAATATTATTCTATATCCTTCACTGCGGATAAGCTCCGATGTGTTCTGTACAATATTGCTGATATTTTCTGTTAAGTTGTATATCTGAAGATTTGGCTTTGTCATTCCCGCCTGCACCTTTGACAGGTTGAGAACCTCGCTTACCATATTGTTAAGGCGTTTTGTCTCATCTATAATAACCTGGGCGTTTTCGGCAGAATTTTCTCCCGGGATATCACGCATAACCTCGGCATATCCGCCTATCATAGTCAGCGGAGTACGCAGGTCGTGAGAAACATTTGCTATAAATTCCTGTCGCAGTTTCTCAAGCTTGGACAGTTCCTGGGATGCGTATGTCATTGTGTCAGAAAGTTCGTTTATCTCCCTGTAGCCTCTGGCATCAAAATTTATATTGTAGTTTCCCTGTGCAAGAATCTTGGCCTTGTCATTTATCTCTTCAATAGGGTCCGAAATACTTCTTGCCATAATCAGAATAAGAAACCAGGCAAAAACCATTGAGAACAGTGTAACAACTGTAAGCACCGTGCGGGTTGTTGTTACAATGGATTCCACCGGCTCGTCCTGTCCGTTTATAAGTATTGTATATTCATCGCCGTATTTATCAACAATTTCTCTGGCATAAAGAATGGTCTGCGGAGATTTGTTATCGCTGAACAGGCGGAACTCACTGCTGGATGATCTGGTTACAAGACGGTATGTTTCGTCCTCCTGTTCGTATTCAAGAAACTGTGTGGTATGGTCCCCCAGCACCTTTTGTATAGCTTCCACCTGTTCTGTATGTGTCATTTTGTGTATAACGCAGTTTCTCGGGCCGTCAAGGGAATGAACCTGATTCATTTCTCCGTCATATACAATTATACATACCTCCTTGTCAGCCACAACCTCTACAAGCTGCTGCATGGGATAAATTCCGTTTATGATATTTTCCATAACTGTGGCTACCTGCATTACTTCCTGTCGTTTTACCTGCCTGTATATTTCGTTGAAAAATACAACCTGAATAAACCACAGCACCATAAGCAATGCTGCGAGAAAAGCCATTACATATATATGTATTTTCACTCTCAGTGTCATATTCTGAGAAAGTATACCCTTTTTTTTCATATTATTCTTCAAATCTGTATCCCAGTCCGCGCAGAGTTACTATAAAACCGCCATATGGGCTTATATGTTTACGGAGCAATTTGATATGGGTATCAAGCGTTCTGTCATCACCGAAAAATTCGTATCCCCATATATCGCTCATAAGGCGTTCCCTGTTAACTGCCATACCTTTGTTTTTCACAAGGTAAAACAGAAGTTCGTACTCTTTTGGTGCAAGATCAGTTTCCCTGCCGTCAACAAATACCTTTCTTGCAGAAAAGTCTATGGCAAGTCCTTCTTTTTGATAGCTTTTATGTTTATCTGCCTGTGCAGCAACACGGCGCATAATAACATCAACACGCATCATCAGTTCTTTAGGTGAAAACGGTTTTACAACATAATCGTCTGCCCCTACTTCAAAACCGTGAATTCTGTCATATTCTTCCCCTCTGGCCGACAGCATAATTATGGGAACCTGAGAAAAACTGCGTATTTCCCTTGCCACTTCAAAACCGTTCATCTTAGGCATCATTATATCCAGAATCACAATATCAAATCTGCTGTTCCGGCATTCTTCAACAGCAGCTACACCATTGTCAACAAGGGTTACATTGTGGCCCTCGTATTTTGCATATTTATATACAAGATTTCTGATACCTTCTTCGTCATCACACATCAAAATATTGTACATAGCGCACCTCCGCAAGTATAATAAATTATTTTATCATAATTACAGTTTTTTCTCAACAGCTGCCACAATATAAAAGTGCGGATAAAAATTATTATTCTATCCGCACCTTTCTGAATCAATGACGGAACTGTGTTCTGTCTTCCATATGCTGTGCTACCGTATACGGGTCCTGTTCGTATCTGCCGTCTTTTTTGTATTTTTCCATAGATGTGTAGTATATCTGTGTATCGTCCTCTTCTTCCTCATCATTTCTGCCCCGCGGATATGTTTCCTTCTCAACAACCGCAGCCAGTGTCTCCTGCATTATTCTGTCCAGGGATTCGTCAAAGGTCTGCGGTACCTGGGAATATACCGTTTCTCTGGGCAGCTTACCTGCTTTTTTGTTTCTTTTTCTTTCTGACATATTATCGCCTCCTTTGACCGTTATTATCTGTAAAAAATCCGTTATTATATTATTTAATAATTTCCATAACAGGTATTCTGTTACAGTCTGATTTTGTTTATTTATGACATATGCCATTTTTAATTATTGACATATGCCATAAATATGCTATAATGTCATCAGTAATAAACGGAGGTGTTATACTTGCCAAGACCACCAAAATGCCGCAAAGTCTGTAGACTGCCACATGTAAACGAATTCCGCCCGCGGGGTACACGCTCGTCCAGCTATATATTTCTTACGGTGGATGAATATGAGGCAATTCGGCTTATCGACAAGGAAGGATTTTCGCAGGAAGAATGCGGAGCATATATGAAAATTGCCCGTACCACTGTACAGCAGATTTATACAAGTGCAAGACACAAGCTTGCCCTTATGCTTGTGGACGGAATTCCTTTGAAAATTGACGGCGGCAATTATGAGCTTTGTGACGGCAAGGAACACCACTGCAGCTGCGGCGGATGCCACAGACACAGAAATAACGGCATATAATTTACCATGGAGGACCAATAATGAGAATAGCAGTAACATACGAAAACGGAAATATATTCCAGCATTTCGGACATACAGAACAGTTTAAAATCTATGATGTGACAGACGGCAGCGTAACTGCCGCAAGAATTATAAGCGCAGCCGGTTCAGGTCACGGTGCACTGGCAGGTTTTCTTAAAGGACTGAATGTTTCGGTGCTTATATGCGGCGGTATAGGCGGCGGTGCACAGCAGGCTCTGGCACAGGCAGGAATAAAGTTTTACGGCGGTGTTAAAGGCAACGCAGACACAGCTGTTGCTGCCCTGCTGAAAAACAGCCTTGCATATAACCCTTCTGTAAAATGCGACCATCACGGAGAACACGAACACGGACACAGCTGCCACAGCCATGACCACAGTTGCGGCGAACACAAATGCCACGGATAATCAATATCAACAGATTTACAGCAAGCACTTTCAGACATAAAGTGCTTGTTGTTTTTTATATAACTATGATATATAAAAACATTTACTTTTTACTTGAAATAATATATTATTATACTTAAATAAATATATATTTGATATATGTTGTTAAAAGTATTGAAAGGAGATAGTTCAGATGAAAAAAGATGACGTTAAATACGCTTCTTTCGTTCAGATTCTGAAGGAAGAACTGGTTCCTGCTATGGGCTGTACCGAGCCGATTGCACTGGCATTCTGTGCAGCAAAGGCAAAAGAAGTTCTCGGCGCACAGCCTGACCGCGTTGTAATCGGCGCAAGCGGAAGTATCATAAAAAATGTTAAAAGTGTTATCGTTCCAAATACCAACGGGCTTAAAGGTATTCCTGCTGCTGCAACTGCAGGTATTGTTGCAGGCAAAAGCGAAAAGATGCTGGAAGTTATCAGCGAAGTAACACCTGAAGAAATTGCAGGTATGAGAACATTTATGGAAAATGTTCCTATCGAGGTACACCACTTCCATAACGGTATGACATTTGACATTATCGTTACAGTTTACAGCGGTGACGAATATGCAAAGGTGCGTATTGTAAACTACCACACCAATATTGTACATATTGAAAAGAACGGTGAAGTTCTGCTCAGCATTGAAGTTGAAGGTGAAGATGAAAGCGGTCTTACAGACCACTCCCTGCTTTCTCTGGAAGAAATCTACGATTTTGCAGAAACTGTTGATATTGCTGATATTGAAGATGTTATCGGCCGTCAGATTGCATACAACACTGCTATTGCAGAAGAAGGTATGCGCGGCGACTGGGGCTCCAACATCGGTAAAGTTCTTATCAACACATACGGCAGCGATATCCTTGTCCGTGCAAAAGCAATGGCTGCTGCAGGTTCTGACGCAAGAATGTGCGGCTGTGAAATGCCTGTTGTTATCAACAGCGGCAGCGGCAACCAGGGCCTTACAACCAGCCTTCCTGTTATTGAATATGCAAAAGAGCTGAATGTTGGCAAGGAAAAAATGTACAGAGCACTTGTTCTTGCAAACCTTGTTACAATCCATCAGAAAACACCAATAGGCCGTCTTTCTGCATTCTGCGGCGCTGTAAGCGCAGGCGCAGGTGCCGGCGCAGGTATTGCATATCTGCTGGGCGGTGATGTTGATGCTATCGGTCACACTGTTGTAAATGCAATCTGCACAACCGGCGGTATGGTTTGTGACGGTGCAAAGGCAAGCTGTGCAAGCAAAATTGCAACTGCTGTTGAAGCAGGCATCCTTGGCTACCGTATGCATCTTATGGGTCAGGATTTACAGCCTGATGACGGTATTGTAGGCGACACTGCAGAACATACCATAAAAAATGTTGGCCGTCTTGCCCGTCAGGGTATGAAGGAAACCAACGAAGAAATCATAAAAATTATGATCGGCAAATAATAATGTAATATTTTCTTTTAATATTTTTATATATTTATTAAAAGAATTTATTGAATAAAGGAGAAGTATATTTATGAAAATTTTAAAAAGTTTACCTGCTAAACTGCTCATCGGTATCGCTATCGGTGTTGTACTGGGCCTTGTAGTGCCTGAAAGCGTTATGACTGTGATTGTTCCAATCAAAAACATTCTCGGTCAGGTTATCCAGTTTGTTGTTCCACTTATTGTTATCGGCTTTATTGCACCTTCCATCACAAAGCTTGGCAGCAATGCAACAAGAATGCTTGGCGTAGCTCTTGTGCTTGCTTATGTTTCATCTGTTCTTGCTGCTTTCCTTTCCATGGGTACAGGTTATGCAATCATCCCTAACCTTCCATTCGCAAGCCAGGCTGAAGCCCTGAGAGAACTGCCAGCTGACGTATTCGGCCTTGCAATTCCACAGATTATGGGCGTTATGAGTGCTCTCGCTCTCGCTGTTCTTCTTGGTCTTGCTGCAGTATGGACAAAAGCAAAAGTATTTACAGCTTTTCTCGATGAATTCCAGAAAATGGTTCTCGAAATTGTTTCCAAAGTTGTAATTCCTCTGCTCCCATTCTACATCTGCTTCACATTCTCCACTCTTGCATACGACGGTACAATCACAAAACAGCTTCCAATCTTTGTAAGTGCTGTTCTTATCGTTATCATTGGCCACTACATCTGGCTTGCAGTGCTTTACATTGTTGCAGGTGTTTACAGCGGCAAAAAACCAATGGAAGTTCTCAAACACTACGGTCCTGCATACCTTACAGCTATCGGTACAATGTCCTCCGCTGCAACACTTGCTGTTGCACTCAAAGGCGCTCAGAAATCCTCTGTTCTCCGTGAAGACATGGTAGAATTCGGTATTCCTCTCTTCGCAAACATTCACCTCTGCGGTTCCGTTCTTACAGAAACATTCTTTGTTATGATTGTTTCCAAAGTTCTTTACGGTGAACTTCCACCAGTTGGCACAATGATTCTCTTCTGTGCTCTGCTTGCTATCTTTGCAATCGGTGCTCCTGGCGTTCCTGGCGGTACAGTTATGGCTTCCCTGGGTCTTATCGAAGGCGTTCTCGGCTTCACAGGCGAAGGTCTTGCACTTATGCTTGCTATCTTTGCAATTCAGGACAGCTTCGGTACAGCATGTAATGTAACAGGTGACGGTGCCCTTACACTTATGCTCACAGGTTATGCTGAAAAACACAATATCGAAAAACAGAACATCTCTATTGATCTGTAATATCTGATTTGTCAATTTAAAACCAACATTAAAATCCCGTTCTCACATCTGGTGAGGACGGGATTTTTTACACACTTTACAAAACAATTACAGTTAGGCCTGCAGTTGCGCCTTTATATTGAAAATCAGGCATTAAAATGCTATTTTATAATTAAATATATTAACATTTTAAACTTATTACTTAATATTCATAAAGGCAAATCAGATGAGCATACAACCCGATACAAACAAAAGAAAACTTTTTTGTGAGATTTCACCGCTTACCTATAAGATATCCACAGCAAAATGCCGATTTGTGCGTTTTCTTAAGGATGAAATATCCGCAGAAACCTTTGCAAAATCCAGATGCAGGGAACCGCTGCCTGTTGTGGTTTATAAGCACAACTCCCTTATACGCCGCAGATTGGGCAATGTAGACCTGCAGCTGCAGGAAAACAAGGCAGTAAACCTTTCCATTGCCGCACCAAAAGTAACAGATATTGTCATCCGTCCCGGTGAAACCTTTTCTTTCTGGCAGCTTGTGGGAAACCCCAGTGAAAGAAACGGCTATAAAACAGGGCTGACTATTGCAGGCGGCAAACCAAGCAGGGATATCGGCGGCGGTATGTGCCAGTTTACAAATCTTATCCACTGGATGATACTTCATTCCCCACTGGATATTGTGGAACACCATCATCACGACGGTGTGGACCTGTTCCCCGATTTTAACCGCGTTGTACCCTTTGGCACAGGGACAAGCATACTGTACAACTACAAGGATTATCGCTTTAAAAACAATACCGACAGGCATTTCCAGCTTATTGTATACACTGCCGACGAGTATCTGTGCGGTGAGCTGAGAACAACAAAGCCATTGGAATACAGCTATCACATAAAAGCAGAAGATGAGTTTTTCTCCCGTGAAAATGGTGTTGTTTACCGCAACGGCAAGGTTTACCGCAGTATCGTTGACAAAGAAACAGGCAATATAATTGAGAAACGGCTTATCAAAACCAATCACGCACAGGTGATGTATGATACCTCTGAACTTGAAATTGTTGATATGGATAACCGATAAAAGGAGGATTTATGAGAAGAATATCTGCATTTATTCTGTCCTTTATTATGCTTTTCAGCTTTACTGCCTGCAAAAACAGTGCAGCAGAAAACAATCAGCCTGAAATACAGTCTTCACCGTCTGCACAGAACACTCCGCAGCCTTCAGCAGCTGTGCCTGCTGAACCTGTTTACGAAAAGATAATAGAAATATCCACAGCAGAAGAACTTGCGGCAATGTCCCGTGATTACGGACATAATACAGAAGGTTATAAGAACTATCTGTATGTTCTTACCGATGATATTGATATGAGCACAGTGGAGGATTTTGTACCTATAGGTATGCTGCCCCCTTACGAGCCTGACCCTGTTGAAGGCTACCCAGACATATCCTACTCTGCACCAAACCGCAAAAGTACAGGTTTTATCGCCACCTTTGACGGTCAGGGGCATACTGTAAAAAATCTCACTCTCAATTACAGAGGAAATGCTCAGGGCAAAAATGGATATGGCTGTCTTGGCTTTTTTGCTGCTGTATCGGACGGTGGTGTGGTTAAAAACCTTAATATTGAAAACATCACCATAAACGGCATCGGTGCAAATCCGTGGCACAGTGCAAACTGTGGCGGCATGGCAGGCTATTTTGCAGGCTATGCAGAAAATTGTCATGTAAGCGGAAAGATTGACACCATCAGCTGCGGCGGCGGTTTTGTTGGCCGTGCCGGCGAAGATGCCAAAGTGTACAACTGCACTGCCGATGTAGATATCAGCGGCTGCTGGTATACAGCAGGGTTTGTAGGCTATATAGAGTCGGGCGACGATTTGCACTTTAAGGACTGCGCATCCTTTGGCAGTATGACCGCATATATTCCAAGCGCCAACAAGGAAGATATATGGAATGTTGGCGGCTTTGGCGGTATGCTCAGCAGTGGTGTATATGAAAACTGCCACGCACAGACAGAACTGATTATACTTGACCCTGCACACAGCGTAGGCGGTATGTTTGCTTTTGCTGATGAACGAAATACAGAATTTATAAACTGCACATATCATCCTGCATACACAGGCAACTGGGACCTGCTGTTCTCTATAAATCATGTAACCTGCAACGGCAACTATGGTGAATATGTGTTCACTCCTGATGAAAGCCGCAGTCCCTATGACTTTTCCCGCAGCACTTCTGCTGCTGTAGCCGGTTCAGATATGGAACTGCTTGCCGAAAGCAAGGATAAAAACTACGCTCTTTACTACGGTGAAAAAAGCGGCGGTACAGAGATCGAAATTCTGCGCCGTGAGGTTATATTCCATAACCGCATAAGCGGCAATCAGAAAGGCATAGGTGCTGTTGATATAGGCAACAGTAAAGACAGTGTAAATGATGAATGGGGATTTTTCTCCAACGGAGATGTATATCACTTTAACTTTGACAGATTTGATATATACGAAAAAGGAATGGAGAGCAGCGAACCCAAATTCCGCCTTACCGACAGGTTAAGTCTTGGCGAAATAAACGGGGAAAATATCTCCGCAAGATATCTGCACGCTATACGCCGTGACCCAGAGAATTTATCCTTTATACTCGTTTTCAGCGAAGTATACTCAACGCCTGGCACCAACATCTACACAGATGATACCGAAACCGTGATGACAGCCAACTATCAGATTGGTTTTATGGACAAAAACGGGGTTCTGCAGGACAGCATCGACACAGGCTGCCCTGTGCTCTGCGGCGACAACGGATATTACAGATATTTCAGAAATGTAAGTATGTACCTTTCCGGCAATCAGCTTAATATTGAGGTGAACAGCCGTGAAAACGGCGAAGTTTTTACCAAAGGAGTTCTGAATTTTGATACTCAGGGCTTTATAACATTAAAACCTGCTGAATACGCCAGAAAAGCCGATGCTGTCAGCGCAGACGGCAGATATTCACTTTATAATGTATCTTCCGGTTATTATGTGTTCTCTGCTGTTCTTCTGGACAACACAACCTGCGAAACAATATGTCTTGGTCAAAGTACCGACTGCGGCTTTCTGCCCGATGGAAATATCTATACCAAGGATTACAAAGACTACCGGATTTTCAATCTGAACGGTGACTGTTTATTTAAACTGTCAGATAAATTCAGTTTTGGCGAAAACCTGACTTTAAGCAATATTGTAAAATGTGATGATGGCTCGTATATCTTCACATATTTTGACAGTACTGCAACACACAATCCCGCCGATGAAACCAATTTCAGAGCACAGTCCGAGAAAAATGCCATTATCGGTGACACCTACAAGCTTGCAATAACAGATACAAATGCAGTTGTAATAAAAACAATTGATACGGGCAAATATGTGGAAACATATAAAAACTTTTTCACCGGTCCATCTATACAAATTACAGATGCAAATACCGTTTTGCTGGTATCTGAAAATGAATATGGCAAACAGTATGAAATCGCTGTAAATATCATAAGCGGTGATTGTATATACACTGACTACCGCTGAACAAATAACAAATAATAAGTATACATAAAAAGGCTATCGGAATAAACCGATAGCCTTTAGTTTTCATTATTAAATTTAAAGCATTAATATCCGCTTGTTTTTTCGTTTTTGAGAATTTTGATAGCGGATGATGTACCAAGACGGTCTGCACCAAGGTATATGAATTTTTCCATATCCTGTCTTGTTCTTATACCGCCTGCAGCTTTTATTTTACATTTGCCTTCTGTATATTTTGCAAACAGTTCAACATCGTGGAAAGTTGCGCCGCCTGTAGAAAAGCCTGTGGATGTTTTGATAAAGTCTGCACCTGCATTTACAACACATCTGCACAGTGCAATTTTTTCGTCATCTGTAAGCAAACAGGTTTCGATGATAACCTTGAGGATATGGTCGCCTACTGCAGCTTTTATCTGACGGATTTCATCTTCGATATATGCAAAATCGCCGTCCTTTGCCTTGGCGATATTGATAACCATATCAACTTCCTTTGCACCTTTTTCGATAGCATCCTTTGCTTCGAACACCTTTGCAGCTGTTGTCATCGCACCCAAAGGGAAGCCGATAACTGTACATACTGGGATTTTGTCACCAAGCACACTTACTGCATATTCAATATAACTTGGATTAATGCAGATGGATGCTGTGTTGTTCTCAAGTGCTTCATTACAGATGCGAAGAATATCTTCTTTTTTAGCATCTGCTTTAAGCAATGTGTGGTCAACACGGCTTAAAATTTCGTTATCTGTAAGGTCTGGGCAGTCTTTATATGTAAGTATTGCTGTTTCGCTCATAATTTCACCATCTATAATATATTCGTCGCTGTCATAATGTTTAACATTGTCAAAAAGTGCTTCAAAGTTTTCGGTAGTTTCCAGCACCTCATAGCCAAGGGAGCCGCAGCGGTAGTGCATAGGGATAATAACCTTTGCATTTACCTGCTGACAGATGATTTTTGCCTCATCTGCACGGACTGTATATGTGCCGCCGATTGGTATAAGTGCAACATCAACATTTCCGATTTCTTTAACCTGTTCTTCTGTGAGAACATGGCCGATATCACCGAAATGAGCAATTTTTATACCATCGTAACCAAGGATATGCACTGTGTTTTTGCCGCGGAGGCTGCCGCCATTTTCATCGTGGCAGGTTTCCACCTTTTTCACCTCTACGCCATGCACCATACGCAGCAGCTGGCGGACTTTGTCCATACCGTAATGGTCACTGTGCTGATGACTTGCAAGGATTATATCTGCAGAGGTATCAATATTGCGGTATCCCGGTACATAGTCATCTTCAAAAGGATCGATAACACACTGGATATCATCAAACCAGATTTTATAGCAGGCGTGGCCAAGCCATTTTATTTTTATCATAACCTCAGTCCTTTCTTGTTGTGATTATAAGCAGTGCACCTTTTTTCACTGTAATTTCAACAGGTTTTCCTGCAAATTCGTTGCTTACTCCCACAGGAAAATCATTGGTCAGCTCCACGTCGGAAAGCTGGTATGTTCCGCCTTTTTAGCTTACCCCGATACATTTTTCGTCAAGGGCAAAGATGGAAAAATAGCTGTTTTCCAGCGGGTTCAGTGTGGTTGTTCCGTCAGTTAGAACACTGTATGTGCTGTCTTTGTCAATAATCTTTGCATCAACACCGTTTTTTGCCAGAAACTTAAGCATCTGTATATTGGCAAAGGTGTGGTCAGGTCTGCCGCCTGTAACACCGCAGAATACTGCGTGGGTATATCCGTCCTTTACAATCTGACGGGCAATATAATAGCTGTCTGTATCATCCTTTTCACATGGCAGTGTTATAACCTCTGCCCTTGTGTTTTCAGGCGGAGGGGCAGAATCAAAATCCCCCACAATAACATTAGGTGTTATTCCCTGCAGCTGTGCATTTACATAACCGCGGTCTGCACATACAATAAAATCTTCCCCGCAGATAATACTATTCAAATCAAATTCAACAGGCATACTGCCTATAACAATACATCTTTTCATTATTTGATTTCCCAGTCTTTTACATTTTTCTGTCTGTCATACATAGCCGCATAGCTGTCGTAGCGGGACTGTGATATTTCCCCGTCTTCCACCGCCTGTTTTATACAGCAGCCAATTTCCGATGTATGGCTGCAGTCTGCAAAACGGCATTTATCGAGATAGGGTTCAAACTCCACAAATGCGTGAGGCAGGTCATATTTTGAGATAAAGTTATCCCTGTCCAGTTCAATGGAGGAAAAACCTGGGGTATCTGCCACCATACAGTCGCCCATATCAAAAATTTCCACCTGACGGGTGGTATGTTTGCCGCGCCCGAGTTTCTGGCTTATTGCATTTGTCTCCAGCTGAAGGTCAGGGAAAAGGCGGTTAAGCAATGCGCTTTTGCCCACACCGGAGTTGCCTGCAAATGCACATATTTTGCCTCTCATTGTTTCTTTCAGTGCTTCAAGCTGGTCTGTGTGGCCTTCGCCCGTAACAAAAACTTTGTATCCTGCTTTTGTATATATTTCCTTTATTTCTTCACAATGGGCAAGGTCAGCCTTTGTGACTGCAATTGCCACCTCTGCATTTTTGTGCTGTGCTATTGCACACATTTTATCTATAACAAAATAGTTCGGGCTGGGTTCTGTGGTGGCGATAACCATAATCAGCAGGTCCAGGTTTGCAAAAGGAGGACGCACAAACTGATTTTTTCTCTGATGGATCTTTGTAATCACATTTGTGCCCTGTTCATATTCGGTTTCCACCACATCTCCTGCAAGCGGAGAAAGGGCAAGCTTTCTGAACTTGCCCTTTGCCTTACATTCTATTACTGTTCCATCTTCGGTTTTAATATAATAAAAACCGCCTATGCTTTTTAAAACAATATTATTTTTCATTCAGTATTTCTCTTTACTATTTATGAGATTCAGTCTTCATCCGGGCCAACACTTACATGAATTTCCACAGGTGTACCCACAGGCAGCTGTGCACCCTCTCCATGATTCTGCCATACAACAGTTCCTGCAGGTTCCGGATTTTCCACATTTACTATATTAAGTTTAAGTCTTGCCTTTACAACAGCTTTCCGTGCCTCCACAATATCGGTGCC